>NZ_JAVHZE010000018.1:0-67381 GCF_040981185.1 Kocuria sabuli | reverse complement strand
GGTGCAGCGCAGATTGCACTTGTCGATCACCGACAGCCGCAGATCCGTGGCCCGGCGCCCGTGCCGGTCCATCAACCCGGTCCCGGCCGGGGCCCCGGAGGGGCCCGGCCCGGCACCGCGCACCCGCGGCAGACCCAGGGAAACACTCATGTCACCGCTGCCCGTCCGCCCCGGGGCACGACAGCGGTGGAACCGGGGTCCGAGCCTCGCGGTGCATCGTCGCCCTTCCCCTAGTCGCTCTCGGGACCGGTGCAGTGCAAGCACAGCTGTCCGGTACCGCCGGAGGTGGAGCACTCGTCGTCGAGCCACGGCGTGCGTGCCGGGCCCTGGTGGTTCCTGTCCCCGGGTGCCAGGAGGGGCGTCGAAGCGGTCTGGTGCACGGTGGTCCTCACGGAGGCTGCTCCTCTGCCGGGGGAAGAACCCAGGGGCGATCTGTTCGGGCGGGACACCGCTGTGGCGACCCGCGAGATGTTCCGCGGCCGGGCGGTGCTCACCTCTCGAGGTCCCCGCGGATAAAGGCCTCGAGATTCGCCCGGGCGACGTCGTCGGCCTGCTGCTCGTGCGGGGACTTCATGAAGTAGGCCGAGGCCGAGGTCAGCGGACCGCCGATGCCGCGGTCCAGGCCGATCTTCGCCGCCCGGATCGCGTCGATGATCACCCCGGCCGAGTTCGGGGAGTCCCACACCTCCAGCTTGTACTCCAGGGAGATCGGGGCGTTGCCGAAGCCGTGTCCCTCCAGGCGCACGAAGGCGAACTTGCGGTCGTCCAGCCACGGGACGTGGTCGGAGGGGCCGATGTGGACGTCCTTGGTGCCGAACTCCTTCTGCACGTTGGAGGTCACCGCCTGGGTCTTGGAGACCTTCTTGGACTCCAGCCGGTTGCGCTCGAGCATGTTCATGAAGTCCATGTTCCCGCCCACGTTGAGCTGGTAGGTGCGGTCCAGCACGTAGCCGCGGTCCTCGAAGAGCTTGGCCAGCACCCGATGGGTGATGGTCGCCCCGATCTGGGACTTGATGTCGTCGCCCACGATCGGCACCCCGGCGTCCGCGAACTTGCCCGCCCACTCCTCGGTGGAGGCGATGAACACCGGCAGGGCGTTGACGAAGGCCACCCCGGCGTCGATCGCGGCCTGGGCGTAGAACCGGTCGGCCTCCTCCGAGCCCACCGGCAGGTAGGACACCAGGACGTCGACCTGCGCGTCCTTGAGCGCCTGCGCGACGTCGACGGGCTCGGCGGTGGACTCCTCGATCATGTCCCGGTAGTAGGCGCCCAGACCGTCCAGGGTGGGCCCGCGCTGGACGGTCACCCCGGTGTGCGGAACCGGGGCGAAGACCATGGTGTTGTTCTCGGAGGCGGTGATCGCCTCGCACAGGTCCGCCCCGACCTTGGCGGCGTCGACGTCGAAGGCGGCCACGAACTGCACGTCGCCCACGTGGTAGTCACCGAACACCACGTGCATCAGCCCCGGGACGGAGGCGGCGGCGTCGGCGTCGGCGTAGAAGTGGACGCCCTGGATCAGGGACGAGGCGCAGTTGCCGACGCCGGCGACGGCAACTCGGATCGGGTGCTGGGACACGGTTCTCCTTCGTCGTGAGGCCGGCCGCGACCGCCGTGAAGGGGTGGGGGCGGGCCTCTCGGGGGTGTGGGGTGGGGACGTGGTGGTGCGCGTTCCGGGCCGCGCCGGCAGTGGTCTGTCAGTGGCCGCGGTCGATCCATTCCTGCAGGTGGGGGGTCTCGGCACCGATCGTGGTGGGGTCCCCGTGGCCGGTGAGGACCTCGGTGGCCGGGGGGAGGGTGAGCAACCGGGTGCGGATGGACTCGACGATGGTGCCGAAGTCGGAGTAGGACCGCCCGGTGGCGCCGGGTCCGCCCTGGAACAGGGTGTCGCCGGAGAACAGCACCCCGTCCTCCCGGAGATCCGGAGCGGAGAAGCACACCGAGCCGGGGGAGTGCCCGGGAGTGTGGAGGACCACCAACCGTGTCCCGGCCACCGTGACGCAGTCGCCGTCGACGATCTCGGTGTCGACACCGGTGGTCGGGTGGACCTGCTCCCAGAGCATCGTGTCGGCCGGGTGCAGGTGCACGGGGGCGCGGAGGGCCTCGGCCACCTCGACCGCGGCGCGGATGTGGTCGTCGTGGCCGTGGGTCAGGAGGATGGCCCGCGTGTCCCGGATCCCCACCGCCGCGGTCACGGCGGCGACGTCGTGGGCGGGATCGATGACGACGCACTGCTCGTCGTCGCCGACGATCCACACGTTGTTCTGCACCTCCCACGTGCCCCCGTCCAGGGAGAAGGTCCCGGAGGTCACCAGGTGCTCGACCCGTGCCCGCCCGGTGGGGCCGGCTCCGGCGTCCGTCGGGGTCACCGCCGGCTCACGCTCCTCCCGGCCCGCGCCCGGCACCGGGTGCTGCCCGGAGACGCAGCCGGCGCTCATCGTGCTGCCCCGGGCGTCCCGCCGGCCACGGACTCCGGTGCGAGGGACGTTCCCGTGCTCCGGGCCCGGCTGCTGCCCCCGGGCACCGCACGATCAACTCGGCGCATCGCGTCTTCCTCTCTGCATCGGTGGCCGACCGCTGTCACCGGTGGTCGGCGAGCACCGGCCGGCCCTGGTCCCCGGCTGCGGCCGGAGGTGCCGCTCCGCTCAATTGCTGCAACACGGAGCGTAATACGCAACCTTTGGTGTGAGGAAAGTCTCCGGGAGAGCATCCCTCCTGTCAAGGGAGTCCGCCGGAGGGCCTCGCTGCCCGACCGCCGCGCCCGGTCCCCCTCGTCCGGCCCCCCGCCCGGCGGCCGGTGCGCTGATCCGGTGGCTCCGCCCGCCCGCTCGTGCCCGCGGACCCCGCGGGCCTCACCCGTCGGAGGCCAGGTCCCGCCCGATCGTCTCGCGCAGGATCTCGCTCGTGCCCCCGAAGATCGTCAGCAGCCGGGAGGCGAGGTAGGCCTGGGCCACCGGGTAGTCCAGGATGTAGCCGTAGCCGCCGTGCAGCTGCAGGCACCGGTCCGTCACGGCCTTCGCCCGCTCGCTCGCCCAGTACTTGGCCTTGGATGCCCCGATCAGGTCGAGCGTCCCGGCGTTGAACGAGTGCACCGCCCGCTGGACGTAGGCCTCGGTGACCTCCACCTCGACCGTCAGCTCCGCGAGCTCGAACCGGGAGTGCTGGAAGTCGAGCACCCGCGAGCCGAAGGCCGTGCGCTCCCTGGTGTAGCGCAGGGTGGACTCCAGCGTGGAGCGCGCCACGGCGCTCGCGGCCACGGCCACCGCCAGCCGCCCCTGGGGCAGCAGCTCCTGGATCTGGCGCAGTCCGCCGCCCTCGGCCCCGATCAGGTGGGCGTGCGGGACGCGGACGTCCTCGAAGAACAGCTCGGCGGTGTCCGAGGCCCGCACGCCCATCTTGTCGAGCTGCTTGCCGACCTCGTAGCCGGGGGAGTCCGTCCTGTGCACCAGGAAGAGGCTGAGGCCGTCCTCTCCGGCGCGGTCGGTGCGCCCGTCCGTGCGGGCCAGGACCAGGGCGGCGTCCCCGCTGATCCCGTTGCCGATGAAGGTCTTCTGCCCGTTGAGCACCCACTCCTCGCCGTCGCGCACGGCACGGGTGCGCACCCCGCGCAGGTCGGACCCCGCCCCCGGCTCGGTCCAGGCCACCGAGGTGACCAGCTCCCCGGTGAGGATCCGCGGCAGCCACCGCCGCTGCTGCTCCCCGGTGCCGTGGGCGAGCAGGTGGGGCAGCACCCAGTCGTCGTTGAGGTGCAGCGCCAGGGCCACCCCGAGCGCGCCCTGCCCGACCAGCTCCTCGTCGAGCACGGCGCGGAACCGGTAGTCCGTCAGGCCCATGCCCCCGTGCTCCTCGGGCACGGCCAGGCCGAGCAGGCCCGCTCCGCCGGCGGCGGTCCACAGGCTGCGCGGGATCAGGTGCTCGGCGTCCCACCGCGCGTAGTGGGGTGCCACCTCGCGGGCCACGAACTCGCGGGCGAGTCCGCGGAACTCCTCGTGCTCCTCCTCGTAGAAGGGCAGGACGGCCGGGATCTCGGTCACGGGGTGCCTCCTGTGCTGGTGGGGTCCGGCTCGAACGCGGTGCGCAGCGCGGCCCAGGACATCTCCTCGAGAGCGGTCCGGGCGGCGTCGAGGTGCTGCGCCTCCTGCGGGGCGTGCAGCCGGTGCGCGGCCCGCAGGGAGTGCGGGGTGGAGTTGATGAGCCCGAACACGGCCTGGGCGCGCAGGGTGAGGTCCGCGACGTCGCGCGCGGGGGCGAGCTCGCGCAGGGCCTCGACCCACAGCGTCACGTAGCCGCGCTGCAGCACGCGCACCGTGCGGCGGTCCTCGGCGGTGAGGTGCGGCATCTCCCGGTCCTGTACCACGATCACGGCGGGCCGGTGCAGGGCGAACTCGACCTGGAAGGAGACCAGGTCCCGCAGCCGCCGGTCCGGGGCCGGGGCGTGCTCGGCGACCGCGCGCCCGCGCTCCAGCAGGTCGGAGCTGACCTCGAGCAGGACCGCGCCCAGGACGGCCTGCTTGCTCGTGAAGTACCGGTAGACCGCGGGGCCGCTCACGCCCGCGGCCGCGCCGATGTCGTCGATCGAGACCCCGGCGAACCCCCGTTCGGCGAAGAGCGTCGCCGAGGCGGCGAGCAGGTCCTGGCGGCGCTGGGCCTTCGCCTGCCCGCGCACCGTGGTGGGCGCCGGTCCGGGGCTGCGGTCGGTCAGCGGCACGGGGTCCTTCTCTCGACGACGGGGCGGTGCATCCCTGGACATTCTAGTGAGCCGGCACTAACCTGACGATCAAGTTAGCCGAGACTCACCGAAATGGCGCGCTCCGGGGGCGCCGGCCCGGGACGGAGGGGACGGATGCGGGCGCTGAGCAGCCAGCTAGATCCGGGCGGCGCGGAGTTCGGCGCCAACGCGGACGCCCAGCACCGGCTCGCCGAGGAGCTCGCGCGACGGCTCGACCGCGTGGCGCAGGGCGGGCCGGAGCGCTCGCGCGAACGGCACGTGGCCCGCGGCAAGCTCCTGCCGCGCGAGCGCGTGGACCGGCTGCTCGACCCCGGCAGCCCCTTCCTCGAGATCGGCGCCCTGGCCGCGGAGGGGATGTACGACGGCGAGTGCCCCGCGGCCGGCCTGATCGCCGGGATCGGGCTCGTGCACGGCCGGCAGGTGATGGTGGTGTGCAACGACGCCACGGTCAAGGGCGGCACCTACTACCCCATGACGGTCAAGAAGCACCTGCGCGCCCAGGAGATCGCCCTCGAGAACCGGCTGCCCTGCGTCTACCTCGTCGACTCCGGCGGGGCGTTCCTGCCGCTGCAGGACGAGGTCTTCCCGGACCGCGAGCACTTCGGGCGCATCTTCTACAACCAGGCGAACCTCTCGGCGGCGGGAGTCCCGCAGCTCGCCGCGGTGCTGGGCTCGTGCACCGCCGGCGGCGCCTACGTGCCCGCGATGAGCGACGAGACCGTGATCGTGCGCGGGCAGGGCACGATCTTCCTGGGCGGCCCGCCGCTGGTGAAGGCCGCCACCGGCGAGGAGGTCACCGCCGAGGAACTGGGCGGCGGGGAGCTGCACGCGTCGGTCTCCGGAGTGGTCGACCACCTGGCGGAGAACGACGAGCACGCCCTCGAGATCGTCCGCGACATCGTGTCGACCCTGCCCCCGCCCGCGCCCCGGACCTGGCCGGTGCACCGGGTCGAGGCGCCCGCGGTGGCCGAGGACGAGCTCCCCGGCGCGGTCCCCGTGGACCCCAACGCCGGCTACGACGTGCGGGAGGTGATCGCCCGGCTCGTCGACGGCAGCCGCTTCTCCGAGTTCAAGGCGGAGTACGGCAGCACGCTCGTCACCGGCTTCGCCCACCTGCACGGCCACCCCGTGGGGATCGTCGCCAACAACGGCGTGCTCTTCGCCGAGTCCGCCATGAAGGGCGCCCACTTCGTCGAGCTGTGCGACCAGCGCGGGATCCCCCTGCTGTTCCTGCAGAACATCACCGGCTTCATGGTGGGCCGCGACTACGAGGCCGGCGGCATCGCCAAGCACGGCGCCAAGATGGTCACCGCCGTGGCCACCACGCGCGTGCCCAAGCTGACCGTGGTCGTCGGCGGCTCGTTCGGGGCCGGCAACTACTCCATGTGCGGACGCGCCTACTCCCCCCGGTTCCTCTTCCTGTGGCCGCAGGCCCGGATCTCCGTGATGGGCGGGAGCCAGGCGGCCTCCGTGCTGGCCACCGTGAAGACCGAGCAGCTGGCGGCCCGCGGGCAGGAGTGGGACGCGGACGAGCGCGAGGCGTTCATGGCGCCCATCCGGGCGCAGTACGAGGAGCAGGGCAACCCCTGGTACTCCACCGCCCGGCTGTGGGACGACGGCGTCATCGCGCCCTCCGACACCCGCGAGGTGCTCGGGCTGGCACTCGAGGTCTGCTCCCGCGCCCCGCTGCCCGAGACCCGCTTCGGCCTGTTCAGGATGTGAGCCCCATGGCCACCGGCACGCCCCCGCGCCGCTTCGACGTCGTCCTCGTCGCCAACCGCGGCGAGATCGCCCGGCGCGTCCTGCGCACGCTGCGGCGCCTGGGCATCCGCTCGGTCGCGATCTACAGCGAGGCCGACCGCGACGCCCTGCACGTGCGCGAGGCCGACGTCGCCGTGTGCGTGGGCCCGGCCGCCCCCGCGCAGAGCTACCTGCGCATCGACGCCGTGGTCGAGGCCGCGCGGACCACCGGGGCGCAGGCGGTCCACCCCGGCTACGGCTTCCTCTCCGAGAACCCCGGTCTCGCCCGCGCGTGCGCCGCCGCGGGGATCGCGTTCGTCGGACCCGGCATCGAGGCGCTGGAGCTCATGGGCGACAAGATCCGCGCCAAGCAGCACGTCTCCGCCGCCGGGGTGCCCACCGTGGCCGGGGTCTCGGAGCCGGGTCTCGACGACGACGCCCTGGTGGCCGCGGCCGCCGGGATGGACTACCCGGTCCTGATCAAGCCCTCCGCCGGCGGCGGCGGCAAGGGCATGCATGTGGTGGCCGCCCCCGAGCAGCTGCCCGAGGCCCTCGCCACGGCCCGCCGCGTGGCGGCCGCCGCCTTCGGGGACGACACCCTGTTCCTCGAGCAGCTCGTGGAGCGGCCCCGGCACATCGAGGTCCAGGTCCTCGCCGACGCCCACGGGACCGTGCTGCACCTGGGCGAGCGCGAGTGCTCCCTGCAGCGCCGGCACCAGAAGGTCATCGAGGAGGCGCCCTCGCCGCTGCTCGACGCCGCCGGGCGGGACCGGATCGGCGAGGCGGCCTGCCGGGTCGCCCGCTCCGTGGGCTACACGGGCGCCGGGACCGTGGAGTTCCTCGTGCCCGCCGACCGGCCGGAGGAGTTCTTCTTCATGGAGATGAACACCCGCCTGCAGGTCGAGCACCCCGTGACCGAGCTGGTCACCGGCGTGGACCTCGTGGAGCAGCAGCTCCGCGTCGCCGCGGGGGAGCCCCTGGGGCTGGCGCAGGAGGACGTGGTGCTCACCGGCCACGCCGTGGAGGCCCGGGTCTACGCCGAGGACCCCGCCCGCGGCTTCCTGCCCACCGCGGGCACCGTGCTCGCGCTCGAGGAGGCGTCCGGGCCGGGCGTGCGCGTCGACTCGTCGCTGGCCGAGGGGCTGGCGGTGGGCCCCGACTACGACCCCCTGCTCGCCAAGGTGGTCGCCTGGGGCGCCGACCGGGAGCAGGCCCTCGACCGGCTGGACCTCGCCCTGGCCGGCACCGTGGTGCTCGGGGTCGGCACCAACACCGAGTACCTGCGGGCCCTGCTGGGCGACCCGGCCGTGCGGGCGGGCGAGCTGGACACGACCCTCATCGAGCGGCGCCTGCCGGAACTGGAGTTCACGGCGCCGGACGAGACCCACTTCGCCGCCGCGGCCGCCTTCCTGCGGGGGCGGGCCACCGCCGCGGCGGGCCAGGACCCCTGGGCCCGCGCCGAGGGCTGGCGGCCCGCCGGCCGGGCCCGGCCCGCGGTGGCGCTGGCCCACGGGCTGGAGGAGCCGCGCCACGTCGTCGTCGGGCACGGCGTGCGGCTGGTGCCCCTGCCCGGGCGCCCGGCCGCGCACCTGCTCGAGGCGAACGGCGCGTCCCGGGTCGTGCACGTCGCCGCGGACCCCGTCACGGGCGGTGTCTGGGTGGGCGAGGACGGGTTCGCCGTCGAGCTCGCCGTCGTGTCCCGCGAGCGGATGCTCGAGCGCGCCCTCGCCGCCCTCGGGCGGACGGCGGGGCCCGCCGCGCCCGAGCTGCGCTCGCCCATGCCCGGCACCGTCGTCGCGGTCCCCGCGGCCGCCGGGGAGCGGGTCGCCGAGGGGCGGACCGTCGTGGTCGTCGAGGCCATGAAGATGGAGCACCGGCTCGTGGCCCCCACGGCGGGCACCGTCGAGCTGTCCGTGCGGGCCGGCGAGCAGGTCAAGCTGCACCAGCTGCTCGCCCGCGTGGTGCCCGACGCCGTCGTCCCGGCACCCGGCGGCGGCCACTCCGCGGGCGGGCCCGGCACCCCGCCGGACCGCGATCCGACCAGTCAGGAGCACACGGCATGAACTTCGAGCTCGACGAGGAGTACCAGGACCTCTCGGACACCGTCCGCAAGTTCGCCGACGAGGTGATCGCCCCCGTCTCGGCCCGCTACGACCGGGCCCACGAGTTCCCCTACGACATCGTGGCGCAGATGGGCGAGCTGGGCCTGTTCGGCCTGCCCTTCCCCGAGGAGTACGGGGGGATGGGCGGGGACTACTTCGCCCTGTGCCTGGCGCTCGAGCAGATCGCCCGGGTCGACCAGTCCGTGGCCATCACCCTCGAGGCCGGCGTCTCCCTCGGGGCGATGCCCATCCACCGGTTCGGCACCGAGGAGCAGAAGCAGCAGTGGCTGCCCGACCTCGCCACGGGCCGGGCGCTGGCCGGGTTCGGGCTGACCGAGCCGGACGCCGGCTCCGACGCCGGCGGCACCCGCACCACCGCGAGGCGGGAGGACGGGCAGTGGGTGATCGACGGCGCCAAGGAGTTCATCACCAACTCCGGCACGGACATCACCCGCCTGGTCAACGTCACCGCCGTCACCGGCACCACGCAGCTGCCGGACGGGAGGCCCGGGAAGGAGATCTCCACGATCATCGTCCCCACGGACACCCCCGGCTTCCACGCCGAGAAGGCCTACGACAAGGTCGGCTGGAACGCCTCGGACACCCACCCGCTGTCCCTGCAGGACGTCCGGGTCCCGGAGGAGAACCTGCTGGGTGAGGAGGGGCGCGGCTACGCCAACTTCCTCTCCGTCCTCGACGAGGGGCGCATCGCCATCGCGGCCCTGGCCACGGGCGCCGCCCAGGGCTGCGTCGAGGAGTCGGTGCGCTACGCCCGGGAGCGGCAGTCCTTCGGCCGCCCCATCGGCGCGAACCAGGCGGTCTCCTTCAAGATCGCCCGCATGCAGGTCCGCGCCGCCACCGCCCGGCTGGCCTACTACGACGCCGCCTCCCGGATGCTGGCCGGCAGGCCGTTCAAGACGCAGGCCGCGACCGCCAAGCTCGTGGCCGGGGAGGCCGCGATGGACAACGCCCGCGACGCCACCCAGGTCTTCGGCGGCTACGGGTTCATCAACGAGTCCCGGGTGGCCCGCCACTACCGGGACTCCAAGATCCTCGAGGTCGGCGAGGGCACCACCGAGGTGCAGCTCATGCTCATCGCCCGGGAGCTCGGGCTGTGACGGGGGCGGAGGTGCCGCAGCCGCGCAAGGTGGTCCGCCAGCGCGGGCTGTGGTTCGAGGAGTTCGAGGAGGGCACGGTCTACGAGCACGCCCCGGGCCGGACCGTGACCGAGGCCGACAACGTCCTGTTCACGACCCTCACCATGAACACCCAGTCCCTGCACCTCGACGCCGCGTGGGCCGCGCGCCAGCCCTTCGGGCAGCGGCTCGTGAACTCGATGCTCACGCTCTCCACCCTGGTGGGCGCGTCCGTGGCGCAGCTGACCCAGGGCACCATCGTGGCGAACCTCGGCTTCGAGGAGGTGGCCTTCCCGCACCCGCTGCACCACGGGGACACCCTCTACTCCTCCTCCGAGATCCTCGGCACCCGCCCGTCCGCGTCCCGGCCGGGGCAGGGGATCGTGCGCGTCAAGCACGTCGGCCGCAACCAGGACGGCGTCGTCGTCGCCGAGTGCACCCGCTCCGTGCTGGTCTGGCGCCGCGGCGCCGCCCCGCAGTGACCCCGCCCCGGCCCGCCGTGCCGCCCGTCCGAAGGAGCTGACCGTGACCGACGACCTCGCCCTCGGCCCGGCCCTGCTGTTCTGCCCGGCCGACCGCCCCGAGCGCTACGCCAAGGCCGCCGTGCGGGCCGACACCGTGGTCCTCGACCTCGAGGACGCCGTGGCCGGCCGCGACAAGCCCGCCGCCCGGGACGCCCTCGTGGCCACCCCGCTCGATCCCGCCCGGACCGTCGTGCGGGTCAACGCCGAGGACACCGAGGACTTCGCCCACGACCTCGTCGCCCTGCGGCGCACCCGCTACACGACCGTGATGCTGCCCAAGGCCGCCTCGGCCGAGCGCCTCGCCGTCGCCGCAGAGCTGGGCCTCGAGCGGGTGGTCGCCCTGTGCGAGACGGCCGAGGGCGTCGTCAACGCGGCGGGCATAGCACGGGCCCCCAACGTGGTGGCGCTGATGTGGGGCGCGGAGGACCTGGTGGCCTCGCTCGGGGGCAGCTCGTCCCGCCGCCCGGACGGCGCCTACCGCGACGTCGCCCGGCACGCCCGCTCGGCCGTCCTGCTGGCCGCCGGGGCCGCCGGCAAGCCCGCGATCGACGCCGTGCACCTCGACATCGCCGACCTCGACGGGCTGCGCGAGGAGGCCCTCGACGCGGTGGCCGCCGGCTTCGCGGCCACCGCGTGCATCCACCCCGGCCAGGTGGAGACCGTCCGCGCCGCCTACCGCCCCGGCGAGGAGGAGCTCGCGGCCGCCCGTGCGCTGCTCGCGGCCGCCCGGGGCGCGGCCGGCGTCTTCACGTTCCGCGGGCGGATGGTCGACGAGCCCCTGCTCCGCCACGCCGAGCGTCTCGTGCGCCGGGCGGGCGGCTGAGACCCGTGTCCCCGTTCCGCCCCGCCCACCCCGCCCGGAGGAGACCATGAACCGGCCCCTGACCGTCCTCGTCCCCGTCAAGCACGTCCCCGACGCCCAGGAGGAGCGCGTCCTCACCGGTGATCCGCCCGTGCTCGGGCGCGGCGCCGGGATCCTCTCCGAGCTCGACGAGTACGCGCTCGAGGCCGCCCTCCAGCTCGTCGAGGCCTCCGGCGGGACCGCCGCCGGTCACCGCGTGCTCGCGCTGACCATGGGTCCCGCGGACGCCACGGCCGCCCTCAAGCGTGCCCTGCAGCTGGGCGCCGACGCCGGCTTCCACATGCTCGACGACGCCCTCGCCGGCTCGGACGCCTGGGTCACCGCCCGGGTGCTCGCCGCCGCCGCCCGGCGGATCGCCGAGGCGGAGTCCCGTCCCGTGGACCTCGTGCTCACCGGCATGGCCTCCACCGACGGGGAGAGCTCCCTGGTCCCCGGCCAGCTCGCCGAGCGGCTCGGCCTCGCCCACGTCGGCTTCGCGAGCTCCCTCGCCCTGGCCGAGGACGGCACCTCGCTCACGGCCACCCGGCACACGGAGACCGAGGTCCTCGAGGTCGTCGCGGAGCTGCCGGCGCTCGTGGCCGTCACCGACCGGATCAACACCCCGCGCTACCCGAACTTCAAGGCGATCGTGGCGGCCAAGAAGAAGCCCGTGCTGACGTGGTCCGCCGCCGACCTCGGGCTCGGTCCCGGCGACGTGGGCCTGGCCGGGTCC
This sequence comes from Kocuria sabuli, assembly GCF_040981185.1. NCBI lineage: Bacteria > Bacillati > Actinomycetota > Actinomycetes > Micrococcales > Micrococcaceae > Kocuria > Kocuria sabuli. The sequence continues at coordinate 55,579 of NZ_JAVHZE010000018.1, read as the reverse complement.
CTCACCCGCGTGCTCGAGGCCGTGCCCCGCCCGCCCCGCGCCGCCGGGGAGGTCGTCCGGGACGAGGGCGAGGGCGGGATCCGCCTCGCCGAGTTCCTCGTCGCGCAGAAGCTCGTCTGAGCACCATCACGTCTCGCCCGGCCGCCGGGCAGGAGGAGGACGACCATGACCAAGACCACGACCACGACCACGACCCTGGTGGTGCTGGACCGCACGGACCGGCTGGGCCGCGCCGACCGGGAGCTGCTCGTGCTCGCGAGCGCCCTGGGCGAGGCGCACGTCGTCGTGCCCGCGGTCCCCCCGGACGCCCTGCTCGACGAGCTGGGCGCCCACGGGGCGGTCACCGTGCACGCCGCCGCGGCCGGACCGGGGGACCGGCTGACCGCCCCGGCCGTCGCGCTCGCGGCGGCGGCGGCCCGGGAGACCGGCGCGCGGGCGGTCCTGCTGCCCAACACCCCGGAGGCCAAGGACGTCGCCGCACGCCTGGGCGTGCGCCTCGGGGCCGGGGTGGTCACCGACGCGACGGGCCTGGACGCGGACCTCGTCGTGACCAAGTCCGTGCTCGCCGGGGGCTGGACCACCCGGTGCCGGGCCACGAGCCCGGTGCTGGTCGTCACCGTCCGGCCGCACTCGGTCGAGCTGCCCGCCGCGGAGCCGGCCGGGGCGGGGCGGCCGCCGGTGCGCACGCACGAGCCGGAGGACACGGTGCCCGCCGCCCGCGTGGTCGGGCGCACCGAGCTGCCCGCCTCCGGGCGGCCGGCCCTGACCGAGGCGCGGGTCGTCGTGGCCGGCGGCCGCGGCACGGGCGGGGACTTCGGCCCGCTCGAGGAGCTCGCGGACGCTCTCGGCGGGGCGATCGGCGCCTCCCGCGCGGCCGTGGACGCCGGCTGGATCGGTCCCGAGGCACAGGTGGGGCAGACCGGCCGCACCGTCTCCCCGCAGCTCTACGTCTCGTGCGGGATCTCCGGGGCCGTGCAGCAGCGCGCGGGCATGCAGACCGCCCGGCTCGTCGTGGCGGTCAACAAGGACGAGCAGGCGCCCGTCTTCGAGATCGCCGACCTCGGGATCGTGGGCGACCTGAAGAAGGTGCTGCCCCAGGCCGTCGAGCACCTACGGGCGCTGCGCGGCTAGGCCCGCGGGGTCTCCGCCGCGCGGGAGCGCGGGCCCAGCACCCGGTGGCGGGTGCCGCGGACCGCGGCCGCGACCACCCGCTCGAGCGGGCCCTGGCCGAACCACCTCTGCCACAGGACGGCGAAGCCGGCGGCCACCGCCACGTGCACCGCGAACCAGAGCACGGGGTGGTCGTAGTGCAGGGTCGTGGCCAGGGCCAGCAGGTGGGCCGAGTACAGGGTCAGAGTGCGCCCGCCCATGGCCCCCAGGGCACTCCACAGCAGGTTCGGCCGGGCCAGCAGCAGGAAGGCCCCGAGCACGGCCAGGGCGGTGCCCAGGTCCATGAGCAGCGTCACCGGGGTGTTGCTGTGCGGGCCCGCCGTCAGCAGCCACCACCAGGTCGAGGTGGGCAGGTCCGGGCTCGGGCCCCAGACGAGGATCTCGTCGATCTGGTCCTCGCCCAGCCAGGGGGTGTGCTGCATCAGCCGGCCGTAGCCGCCGGTCTGCAGCACGAGCACCCAGTAGACGAACCAGGCGCCGAGGGCCAGGAGCACGCCGAGCACCGCGATCCGGACCCGGACGACGACGTCGTGCAGGTCGAGGCGGCCGATGAGCAGCCCCGCGCAGAGGTAGGTCAGGTAGGGCACGGCGGGGTAGGTGCCCGTCAGCAGCACCTGGGCCAGGGACGCCCCCGGATCCGCCACGACGCTGCCCAGGGTCGGGTTGACCGCCGCCGGCTGGGGGAGGACGGGCCCCAGGACGTGCACCAGCACGGGGCCCAGGACCGCGAAGAGCGCCGCGCCGGCGGCGAGGGTCCTGCGGCGCAGGCCCAGCAGCGGGACGGCCAGCAGGAAGAACGCGCCGTAGTAGGCGAGGATGCCCAGGGCCGGGGCCGGGGAGGGCATGAGCTCGTTGATGCCCAGCCCGACGACGGCGATGAGCAGGGCGCGGACCACCAGGCCGGCGCGGGTGGCGGTCAGCTCCCGGCCGCGGTGCGGGGTCCTCCCGCCGGAGGAGAAGGCCAGGCTGAGCCCGGCCAGTAGGGCGAACAGCGCCGCCGCGCGGCCGCCGAAGAGGGTCCACTGCAGGGTGGGCTCGAAGGTCTCGGGGTCGTGGGCCGGCAGGATGTGGACGGCGATCATGCCGATCAGCGCCAGGCCACGGGCCGCGTCCACGGCGACGAGGCGGGGGCGGCGCCCCGGACTCCGCGGTGCGCGGTCGTGCCGGGTGCTCGGGGCGGGGGGAGCTTCGGACGTTCTGGTCATGGGGGTCTCCGGGGGAGGGAGGGGCAGGGGGGGGTGGGCGCCGCCGGCAGGGGCGCCGGTGGTCCGTGCGCGGGGACGCACGCGGGGGTCCTCACGGGGACATGGTCGGCCGTGCGCGATCCCCGCCGGTCCCGGGGGTGCGGGTCCGGTCCGGGAATCGGCGGGCCGGGATGGGGTCCCCGGTCCGCCGGCGGTCCCGAATCCCCCTCGGGCCCCTTCGTACCCTAGGAGCCGCGAGGCTCCTTGTCCACCGTCCAGAGGACGGTGTTGTCCCAGGTCACAGCCGGTTCTGCCCCGGAGGCGGGGCTTGCCGCGCCGGTCGGTCGCCCGGCTCCCCGGTTCCCTCCACCGCGTCCCGCATGCGGTGCAGGAAGCCCACCACGACCTCGGCCTCCTCGGGGGTGAGGCTCTCGGCGGCGGCCTTCATGCGCGCGTGCATCGCGGCGAGGGTGGCGCGCACCTCGCGGTCGGCGCTCTCGGTGGCCGTGACGATCAGGGCCCGCCGGTCGGTCGGGTGCGGCTCCCGCCGGACGTGCCCGCTCTTCGTCAGCCGGTCCAGCAGGGTGGTGGTCGAGGCCGAGGAGATGCCCAGCCGGGCCGCCAGGTCGCGGGGGCCCATCGTGCGGCCGGTGCGGGCGGCCTCCAGGAGGTAGCGGACGGCGAGCAGGTCGGTCTCGCCCATCCCCATCGAGGTCCTCGTCCGCCGGCGCATCGCCGTCTCGGCGGAGCGGTACTCGCGCAGGGCCTCCAGCACGCACACCGCCGCGCGGGAGTTCTCGTCGTGCCCGTACCAGTAGCCCGAGGGCGTGGCAGGAGTTGGCGGATTGTTCATCGGCACCTCCTGGAGGAGCGGGGTGGGCGGATGGTGGAATGGAAGCAGTTCCCGGTGCCCGCTCCTCGATCGTAACAACCATGCGGCTGATAGCTAGACTTTCTAGGCTTTTTCGGCTTGCATGGAACTCACGGTGGGAGCGTCGGCTCCGACCGTGGCCCTCTGCCGGGGGCCCGCAGCAGCAGGACTCCAGGAAGGTTCGACGATGAGCAAGGCAGCGTTCCCGCGGTCGACGACCCGGTCGACGGATCTCGCCCGCACCCTCCTCCTCCCGCTCTCTCCGGAGGTCCCGGCCGAGGCCGGCAGCCTCGCCGGTGATCCGCGCTTCCACCACGCGGAGCTCGCCCGGCGCGTGTTCACGGCGGCCGGAGAGGTCGAGTCCGCCGAGTGGGCGCTCGACCAGGCCCTCGACGACGCGGCGGTCTCCGACGACGAGATCGGCGTCGGGCTGGACATCGCCCCCGTCGACGGGACCCTCGAGACGGCCCGGTGGGCCCTGGACCAGGCGACGAGCGTGCTGCACGCCGAGATCCGTGCCGCGTCCCGGCACGGGGTCCCGCTCGCGGTCCTCGCCGAGGTGTCCGCGCTCGAGGTCCGGGAGCTGCGCGCCGTGCTGGACGTCGTGGACACGACGGCACTGCCGGCCGCCGTCTGAGCTAGCGCACCGGCACGGCGGCGGAAGTCTCGACCCGGCGGAAGGGGTGACGTAGCCGACCGCCACATGAGAGGGGTCCCGGCCGCACCCGTCACCGGGACCCCTCCGGTGTTCCACGTGCCGGGACGGTCGCAGTGCAGGCTCACCCGACTCCAGCGGTGCCGGCCGAGTCCGGGAACGCCGCGCGGGCCCACAGCCGCATCACGGCGTAGCTGCGCCAGGGGCTCCAGGCGGCGGAGATCTCCGCCGCGGCGGCCGTCCCCGTCACGCCGAGGGCGCGGCGCAGGACGAGGTCCTGGGGCAGGAAGACGTCCGGGTCGCCCAGGACGCGCAGGGTGATCGACCCCGCCGTCCACGGGCCGATGCCGGGCAGGGCGAGCAGGCGGTGGCGCAGCCGGGCGGCGTCCTGCCCGGCACCCGGGCCGCCGGCCCCGGCCGGAGCGTCCAGGGCGAGACCGTCGAGGACCGCTCCGGCGAGCGCGCGGACGGTCGCGGCCCTGCGGGTCGTGATGCCCACGTCCTGCTGCAGCCGGGCCGGGTCCGCGGCGGCGATCCGGTGGGCCGGCGGGAAGACGCCGAGACCGCCGGCCGTGGGGGTGCCGTAGTGGCGGACCAGGCGTCCGGCGAACGTGCGCGCCGCGGCGAGGGAGACCTGCTGCCCGAGCACGGTCAGGACCGCCGTCTCGAAGCCGTCCGGCGAACCGGGCAGCCGGATCAGGGGCCAGGAGCGCACGTCGGCGGCCAGCGCGGGGTCGGCCGCCAGGGCGCGGTCCGCCGCGGAGGACTCCGTGCCCTCGCCCAGCCAGCGGCGCACCCGGCGCAGCACGGGCTCCAGGGCGTCCCCCGCTCCGGGCTCCACGCGCACCGGGAGGCCGGCGGGTGTGAGGCGGTCCCAGTCGACGGTGACCGTGCGCACCCACCCGTCCACGACGACGGGCCGCCGGTGGGTGCCTCCCGAGAGGTCGTCACAGCCGGGCACGGCCTGGGAGGCCAGGAAGTCCCGGAGGAACCGCGGGGACGTGGGCGGCGGGAGCACGACGTCCACGGCGCCCGCGGGCCCGCGGTCCGGGCGGGTCATCGGCGGCGGCCGTACAGGGGGTGGCCGCGCAGGAAGTCACCGTGCACGGGGCGGCACAGGGGCCCCGGTGGAGGGCCCTGCGCCCGGTCACGGCGCACGCCCCGGGGTGGTGCCGATCTCGTCGTCGCGCATGCGGTCCTCCCGGTGTTCCCGGGAGCGGCCGCCCCCGGGAACACCCTGTCCCGCGGACGTCCGGCTGTCCAGACGACGCAGGAGGACCCACTCTGTTCAGATTGTTCAACAATCACTACACTGGCCGAGAAGTGACCGCGGCCACGTCCAGGGTGGCCGGTGCCGGGTGGCCGGCGCAGGTCGCACCCGTCCCGAGGAGGCCGCATGTCCAGCTCTGCCCCCGCCCCGTCCGCCCCCGAGGGCCGGGGTCCCGTCACCGGCCCCGCCGCCATGCGGGCCGTGAACCGCTCCGCGCTGCTCGGGGCCCTGTTCCTGATGGCCACGAGCGCCATCGGCCCCGGGTTCATCACGCAGACGGCCAACTTCACCGTCCAGCTCGGCGCCGCCTTCGCGTTCGCCATCGTCATCTCCATCGTCGTCGACATCGCCGTGCAGCTTAACGTGTGGCGGATCATCGGCGTCTCCGGCCTCAAGGCCCAGGAGCTGGGCAACCGCGTGCTGCCCGGGCTCGGCTGGTTCATCGCCGCGCTGGTGGCGGTCGGCGGTCTCGTCTTCAACATCGGCAACACCGCCGGCGGCGGCCTCGGCCTCAACGCGCTGCTGGGTCTGGACGCGACGTGGGGCGGGCTCGTCACGGCCCTGATCGCGGTGGGCGTGTTCGTCAGCAAGCGCGCCGGCGTGGCCCTGGACCGGATCGTGGTGGTCCTCGGCGTGCTCATGATCCTCGTGACGTCCTACGTCGCGGTCGTGTCCCGGCCCCCGGTGGGGGAGGCCCTGCGCAACGTGGTGCTGCCCGAGGACGTGAACTTCCTGGTCATCACCACCCTGATCGGCGGCACCGTGGGCGGCTACATCACCTACGCCGGCGCCCACCGGATCGTCGACGCCGGGATCACGGGCGTGGAGAGCGTCAAGCAGATCTCCCGCGGCTCCGTGATGAGCATCGTGCTCACCGGCGTGATGCGCTTCCTGCTCTTCCTCGCGATCCTCGGCGTGGTCGCCGGCGGCGCCCAGCTCACGGGGGAGAACCTGGCCGCGCAGGCGTTCCGGTCGGCCGCCGGGGAGGTGGGGCTGCGCCTGTTCGGGGTCATCCTGTGGGCCGCGTCCATCTCCTCCGTCATCGGTGCCGCCTACACCTCGGTGTCCTTCCTCACGACCTCCCGGACGACGCCCCGGACGCGCAACCTCATGACCATCGCGTTCATCGCCGTCTCCGCGACGGTGTTCGCGCTGCTGGGCCAGGCGCCGTCCACGCTGCTCATCGTGGCGGGCGCGGTCAACGGGCTGATCCTCCCGCTGGGCTTCGCCATGCTGCTGTGGGTGGCCTGGCGCCGCCGGGACCTGCTGGGCGGCTACGACTACCCCACGTGGCTGGCGTTGCTGGGCACCGTGATCTGGCTGCTCACCATCTACCTGGGCTACCAGTCCCTCAGCGGCATCGCCGCGCTGTGGTCGTGAGCGCCGCGGCCGGGCGCAGGCCGGCCACGGACGCGCCGGACCGGCGGTGCCCGGTGCCCCGACCGGCCGGTCAGAGCGCCCCGGGACCCTCCAGGGCGGTGAGCAGCTGCTGCCGGGAGTCCTGCAGGTACCGGTGCATCCGCGCGGCGGACTCCTCCCGGCGGCCCAGCTCGAAGAGCTCGAGGATCCGGGCGTTGCGCTCGATGTAGGGCGCGTGGAAGGACGGGTCCTGCCGCATGGAGAAGAAGACGAGTCGCATCTCCGCGAGGATCCGGGACATCAGCTCGTTCTGCCGGGCCGAGCCCGCCAGCTCCACCACGGCGCGGTGGAAGCACTGGTTCGCGTCGGCCATGCCGCCGACGTCCTCCTGCCGCCGGGCGGCGCGCCCCTCCTCGACGGCGGCGTGCAGCCCGGGCTGCGGTCCGGGGTCCGTCCAGCGCAGCGCCGAGGTCTCCAGGGCGAGCCGCACCCGGTAGATCTCCCGCACGTCGTCCGCGCCCGGCCGGGCCACCGAGACGCCGCGGTTGGGGATCCGGTGCAGCAGGTTCTCGTTGCCCAGCACCGCGAACACCTCGCGCAGGGTGTTGCGGGAGATCCCGAGCACCTCGCTGACCCGGGCCTCCGAGAGCCGGGTCCCCGGGGGCAGCCGGCCGGCGACGATGCCCTGGCGCAGGACGTCGGCGGCCCAGGGGGTGGCCTCGCCCTGCGGGGCGGGCCCCGCCAGGCCGACGGCGGTCAGCAGGAACTCGTTCTCCACGGTGTTCATCAGGACACCATCCTGACATCACCGACGGCGGCCGCCGCGGAGTCCGGGGCGGGGGCCGTGTGCCGTGAGGCGTCCCGGCGGGCGGCGGGCCCGCCCGCCGGGGCCGTGCGGCGGACCGTCAGCGGTCCGCCCCGGGCGGACTCAGCCGGTCCGGCGTCCCGTGAGCTTGTCCCGGAGCCGGTCGATCATCCCGACGCCCGGACCGACCGTCTTGTGGAACAGCTCGGAGTGCGGGGCGTGGGGGTGCGGCCGGGTCGGTGCGAGCTTCTTGGCGGTCTGCACCTTCTCCCCGAGGTCGACGAGCTGGTCGGCGGGGATGCCGGCCCGCAGCTTGGGGAACTGGTCGGACTCCTCGTCGTCGATGTGGTGGCGCAGCTGTGCCTCCAGCTCCCCGACCAGTTCCAGGAAGCCCGGACCGGAGGCGTCGGCGTCCTCCAGCCGTTTCATCACCTGCACGATCTCGTCGTGCTCCTTCTTGTCGTGCTCGACCTCCTCGGCGCCGTTGGGGACGTGCTCCTCCACCGCGGGGTAGACGTACATCTCCTCGGCGACGGCGTGGCGCATCACCTCCGCGATCAGGGTGTCCGCCAGGTCCCTGCGCCGGTCGGCCTCCGGCGTCTCCTTGATCCGGCCGATCAGCTCGAGCATGTCCCGGTGGTCGGCGGTGAGGATGTCGACGACATCCGTGCCCCGCCCGTCCGTCGTGGTGTCGGTCATGGGACCTCTCTCCTTCGGGTCGTGGTGCCTGAACGCGCGTACGGGACCCCGGCACCTGGGTGCCGTCCACCGCCGTCGCGGCGGGAGACGGCGCGCTGGGTGGTACCGACGATAGGACACCCGGGGGCGGGCCGACCAGGTTCTCCCCGAGCGTGACGGCGCTCAGCCGAGGCGGGCGAGCACCTGGTCGGCGCTCACGGCGTCCCCGGGACCCGCCGTCAGCTCCCGGACCGTCCCGGCCCGCGGCGCGGCCACCCGGGACTCCGTCTTCATGGCCTCGAGCACGGCGACGTCCTGGCCCGCGTCCACGGCGTCCCCCTCGGCGACCAGCCACGAGACCAGCGTCCCCGCGAACGGTGCGGTGACGGCGCCGTCGTCGGCCGCGGCCGCAGGGACGGGGGAGGCGTCCCCCGGGGCGACGGAGCCCAGGGCGGCGGCCAGGGCGTCGGGGATCCCGAGGCGCACCCGCTTCCCGTCCACGTCCACGGTGAAGCGGGTGCGCCTCTGCTCGCCCGCGCGGGCGTAGCCGGCGTCCGGGGCGAGCCGATCGGCGAACTCCTCCTCGATCCACGTGGTCCACACCCCGAGCCCGTCGCCGCCGGCGAAGGCGGGGGCGTCCAGCACGGCGCGGTGGAACGGGATCGTGGTGGCCACGCCGTGCACCCGCAGCTCCCGCAGGGCGGTGCGGGCCCGCACGATCGCCTGCTCGCGGGTGGGCGCGCTGACCACGAGCTTGAGCAGCAGCGAGTCGAAGGTCGTGGCCACCCGGCTGCCGCGGTGCACCCCCGAGTCCACGCGCACGCCCGGGCCCGTGGGGGTGTCCACGGCCTCGACCGTCCCGCCGGAGGGCAGGAAGCCGCGGCCGGGGTCTTCGGCGTTGATCCGGAACTCGATGGCGTGCCCGCGCGCGGGCGGGGTCGCGAGCACCGGCAGGGGGTCCCCGGCCGCGACGGCCAGCTGCGCGCGGACCAGGTCCACGCCGTAGACCTCCTCGGTGATCGGGTGCTCCACCTGCAGGCGCGTGTTGACCTCCAGGAACGAGATCAGCCCGTCCTGCGCCACGAGGAACTCGGCGGTGCCCACCCCCACGTAGCCGGCCTCCCGGAAGATGCCCTCGGCGGCGGCGGCGATCCGCTCCCGCTGCTCGTCCGTGAGGAAGGGGGCCGGCGCCTCCTCGACGAGCTTCTGGTGGCGGCGCTGCAGGGAGCAGTCCCGGGTCCCCAGCACGACGACGTTCCCGCGGGTGTCGGCCATGACCTGCGCCTCCACGTGCCGCGGCCGGTCCAGGAAGCGCTCCACGAAGCACTCGCCGCGCCCGAACGCGCCCTGCGCCTCGCGGGCCGCCGAGACGAAGGCGTCCTCGACCTGCTCGAGCTCCCGGACCACGCGCATGCCGCGTCCGCCGCCGCCGTGGGCGGCCTTCACGATCACGGGCAGGCCGTGCTTCTCGGCGAATGCGCGGGCGTCCTCGGGGGACTCCACCGGGCCGTCGCTGCCGGGCACGAGCGGGGCGCCGGCCCGCCGGGCGATCTCCCGGGCGGCGACCTTGTCCCCGAGCAGCACGATCGTCTCCGGGGAGGGGCCGATCCAGGTGAGGCCGGCCTCGATCACCGCCCGGGCGAAGTCGGCGTTCTCGGAGAGGAACCCGTAGCCGGGGTGCACGGCGTCGGCCCCGCACCGCTCGGCGACGGCGAGGACCTTCCCCCCGTCCAGGTAGGTCTCGGCGGCCGAGCTGCCCTCGAGCGCGTAGGCCTCGTCGGCCAGCAGGGCGTGCGGGGCGTCGGCGTCGGGGTCGGCGTAGACGGCGACCGAGGACAGCCCGGCCTCCGCGCAGGCGTGGACGACGCGGACGGCGATCTCGCCGCGGTTGGCGATCAGGATCTTGCGCACGGTGCTACTCCAGAGGGTTCTCGGTGGCGGGCCCGTCTGCCAGGGGCGTGTCGGTGGCGGGCTGGTCGGTGGCGTGCGGCTCGGGCGCCACGGTGTCGGGGCCCCCCGGGGCGGGCGGGGCGAGCTCCGGGGCGGGGGCCCGCTCGAAGCGCAGCCGGGCGCCCGGGGGCAGCTGGGCCAGCACGGCCAGGTCCTGCGGGTGCACCACGCCGATCACGGGGTACCCGCCGGTCGTGGGCGAGTCCTGCAGCAGGACCACGGGCAGGCCCGAGGGCGGGACCTGGACGCAGCCGGGCACCGTGCCCTCGCTGGGGAGCTCGTCCGTGCGGGTGCGCTCCAGGGGCGACCCGTCCAGCCGGGCGCCCACCCGGTCGGACGAGGCGGTCAGCTCCCACTCCTGGGCGAAGAACGATTCCACCGCGGCGGGGGCGAACCAGTCGTCGCGGGGGCCGGGCACCACCCGCACCGCCGGCGCACGGGCCGGCTCGGGCGGGGGCTCGGGCGGCCGGACGGCCGTGCCGGGGGCGGGGCCGACGGGCAGGGCGTCCCCGGCGGCGAGCGGGTCGGGGCCCAGCCCGGCGAGGACGTCGGTGGAGCGGCTGCCCAGCACGGGCGGGACCGCCACGCCGCCGCGCACCGCCACGTAGACGCGCGCGCCGGACTCCGTGGCACCCACGGCCAGCCGTTCGCCGTCCCGCAGGGCGAACGGCGTGCCGGGCACCGGCCACCACGGGGCGGGACCCTCGACCGTGAGGGGTGCCCGGGCGCCGGTGACCGCCAGGACGTGGTCCCCGTGGGCGCTCAGCTCGAGGCGGCCCAGCAGGTTCTCCAGCACGGCCGCCCCCGCGGCGTTGCCGACGAGCCGGTTGGCCGAGGCCGCGGCTCCGGCGTCGAGGGCGCCCGACGGGGAGACGCCCAGTCCGGCCGAGCCGGCGCGCCCCCGGTCCTGGACGAGGGTCTGCAGACCGGGCCGGTCCACGACCAGGTGCGCGCCGCGGACCGGCGCCGGGCCGGCGGTGCGGGGAGCCGCCTCCACGAGCTCGCGCACCGGCCGGTACCGCACGCGGTCCCCCGGGCGCAGCAGCGCGGGGTCGTCCCGGTCGAGGTCGAACATCCGGGCCGCGGTGCGGCCGATCAGCTGCCAGCCGCCGGGGGAGCGCCGGGGGTAGACGGCGGAGAAGCGGCCGGCCAGGGCCACCGACCCCGCCGGGACCGCGGTGCGCGGGGTCTCCCGGCGCGGGACGTCGAGGCCGTCCTCGGCCACGCAGTAGAAGAAGCCCGGGGCGAAGCCCGCGAAGGCCGCGGTCCACTGCTGCCCGGAGTGGGCGCGCACGACCCCGTCCGCGCCCAGGCCCGTGAGCTCGCCGACGGCCTCGAGGTCCTCGCCGTCGTAGACGACGTCGATCGTCACGGTGCGCGCCTCGCCCGTCCCGGCGCCGCCGCGCGGGGCCGCCAGCGCGGTGCGGACGATGTCCCGCAGGGCGGCCGGGGTGCGCGCCTGCACGACCACGGTGCGGGCCCCCGCGACGCAGTCGACGAGCCCGGGCAGCCCGGCCGTGCTCAGCCGGGCGTGCAGGGCCACGGCGTCGTGCAGGTCCGCGCACTCGACCAGGGCCGCGCGGGGGCCCAGGGGACGGACGGTCCGGGTCCCGGCGGGCGCGCTCACAGGAAGCTGCCGACGCGCAGGCCGGCCTCCTCGAGGGCGCCGCGCACGCGCTCGGCGATGGCCAGCGCGCCCGGGGTGTCCCCGTGCACGCAGATGCTCTGCGCGTCCACCGCCACGACCGAGCCGTCGACGGCCTCGACGACGCGCTCCGTGGCCATCCGGACCACGCGCGCGGCGATCCGCCCGGCGTCGTGCAGCACGGCGCCGGGTTCGGAGCGGGGGACGAGGGTGGCCTGCGGCGTGTAGCCGCGGTCGGCGAAGGCCTCGCGGACGGTGCGCAGTCCGGCCGCGCGCGCCTGCCGCTCGATCTCGGAGCCGGGCAGCACCAGGAGGGGCAGCGCCTCGTCGATGTCGCGCACGGCGTCGACGACCGCGCCCGCGTGCTCCTCGTGGTGGACGATCGCGTTGTAGAGGGCGCCGTGCGGCTTGACGTAGCGGACCCCGGTGCCGGAGGCCCGGGCCAGGGCCTCCAGGGCGCCGATCTGGTAGACGAGCTGGTCGGTCAGCTCCGTGCGGGGCACGGCGATGAAGCGGCGGCCGAAGCCCTTGAGGTCGTCGTAGGACACCTGGGCGCCCACGACGACCCCCTGCTCGGCGGCCACGGTGCAGGTGCGGCGGGCGACCGTCGGGTCCCCGGCGTGGAAGCCGCAGGCCACGTTCGCGCTGGTGACCACGCCCAGGACGGCCTCGTCGCCGGCCATGGCCCAGGCGCTGAGCGACTCGCCGCAGTCCGCGTTGAGGTCGATGTCGGAGGGGGGCATGCTGTGCTCCTTGTCACGTCGGTCCCTCCAGCATGCCCCCTCCCCGAAGATTGTTCAACAATATTGCGGAGCGGGGTTCCGCCCGCGGGTCAGCGGTGGCCGAAGCGCCACTGCGTGCGGGAGCGGTACAGCTCCCCGGGGCGCAGCACCGGGTCCGACAGCTCCGGGCGGTTGGGCGAGTCCGGGTGGCGCTGCGGCTCCAGCGCGATGCCGTCGCCCTGCCGGTAGCGCCGCCCGCCCGTGCCGATCGCGACGGCGTCCAGGGAGTTGCCGGTGTACACCTGCAGCGCCGGCTGGTCCGTGTGCAGCTCCATCCACCGTCCGCTCGCCGGGTCCTCCACGCGCGCGGCCCGGCGCAGGCCCGCGCCCCGCAGGTGGAAGGAGTGGTCGACGCCCCGCACCGCGGCCACCTGGGGGTGGGCCGCCCGCACCCGGTCGCCGAGGACGGCCGGGGCGGTGAAGTCGAACGGCGTGCCCGCGACCTCGGCCGGCCCGCCGAGGGGCAGGGAGCCGGGGCCGACGGGGAGGTAGCGGTCGGCCTCGACGGTGAGCAGGTGGTCGTCGACCGTCCCGGAGCCCTCGCCGGCCAGGTTGAAATAGGCGTGGCTGGCCGGGCCCACGACGGTCGGGGCGTCCGTGCGGGCCTCGAGGTCGAGGACCACGCCGTCGTCCGCCACGGCGTAGCTCGCGCGCAGGGTCAGCTCCCCGGGGAAGCCCTGGTCCCCGTCCGGGCTGACGAGCTCGAGGACGAGCGCGTCCGCCCGGGCCTCCAGCACCTGCCAGGTCCGGCGGTGGAACCCGTCCGGGCCCCCGTGCAGGGTGTTGCCGCCCTCGTTGGCCCCCAGCTCCACGACCTCGCCGTCGAGCCGGAAGCGGGCGCCGCCGATCCGGTTGGCGTAGCGCCCGACCACGGCGCCCATGAAGGTGTCCGCGTGCTCCGCGTAGCCGCCGGCGTCCGGGAAGCCCAGGGCCACGTTGGTCGTGCTCCCGGCGGGGCCGGGCACGTGCAGGCTCTGCACCGTGGCGCCGAGATCCAGCACGCACAGGCTCAGCCCGCTCGGGGCGGTCAGGGTGTGGGCGGTGACGGCCCTGCCGTCGGGCAGCGTGCCGAACGTCTGCGGGGTGGTGGGGGTGTCGCGGGTCACGGGGTCCTCCGGGAGCTGGGCGGGGCGGTGCTGGCGGACGCGCCGATCATAGCCTCCGGGGGTCCTCCCCGGGCCGCCGGACGCGCTGCTGCGCGGTCAGGACCAGTCGGTGGTCCGGTCGCGCAGCTGCCGGTATTCCTCCAGGACCGCGGGCGTCGCGTCCGCCGTGTGCTCCTGCATCCCGGGCAGCGCCCAGGCCGGGGGCTCGCCGGCGCCGGAGAGCGCCCAGGCGGCCTGCCGCGCCGCGCCGAGGGCCACGTACTCCCCGGGGGCGGGCACGAGCACGGGCCGGCCGAGCACGGCGGGGGCCAGCCGGCGCACGGCCTCGGACCGCGCCCCGCCGCCGATCAGGAAGATCCGCTCCGCGGAGACCCCCGTGGCGCGCTCGAGGGCGTCCACGCCGTCGGCCAGGGAGCAGAGCAGGCCCTCCACGCAGGCCCGTGCGACGTCCTCGCGGGTCGTGGCCGAGGACATCCCGTGCAGGGTGGCCCGGGCCTCGGGGCGGTCGGGGGTGCGCTCGCCGTCGAGGTAGGGCAGCAGCGTGACGCCGCCCGCCCCGGGGCCGGCGGCCAGGGCCAGGGCGGAGAGCCCGGCGTGGTCGACCCCGAGGACCCGGGCCCCGAACTCGAGGATCCGCGCGGCGTTGAGCGTCGTGGCCATGGGCAGGTACCGGCCGGTGGCGTCGGCGAAGCCGGTCACCAGCCCGCTGGGGTCGGCGGTGCGGGTGTCCGAGACCATGGCCGCGACCCCGGAGGTGCCGATGGACAGGGAGACGTCCCCCGGGCCGAGCGTGACGCCCAGGGCGGCGGCCATGTTGTCCCCCGTGCCCGCCGCGAGCTGCACCCCGCCGGGTGTGCGGCCCAGCACGGCCCGGGGGTGCGGCGCGACCTCGGGCAGCTCGACGTCGTGGCCGAGGGCGCGGCGGGCGAGGTCGTGGTTCCAGCTCTCCGTGCGGGTGGAGAAGTAGCCGGTGCCCGAGGCGTCGCCGCGGTCGGTGAAGAACGTCCCCTTGTCCGCGGCGAGGTGCCAGGAGAGGTAGTCGTGGGGCAGCAGCACCCGGTGGGTCTGGGCGGCGTGCTCCGGCTCGTGCTCGGCCATCCAGCGCAGCTTGGTGGAGGTCATGGAGGCGACGAGCACGCTGCCCAGCTCCTCGGCGCACGCCGCGGGACCGCCCAGCTCCTCGACGAGCTGACGGGCCTGCGGCGCCGAGCGGGTGTCGTTCCACAGCAGGGCGTCGCGCACCACGGCGTCGTGCTCGTCGAGGGCCACCATCCCGTGCTGCTGGCCGCCGACGGCCACGGCGGCGGCCGCCTCGAGGAAGGGTCCGGCGGCGTCGTCGAGCGCGGCGAGCCAGGCCCGCGGGTCCACCTCGGTGCCGGCGGGGTGGGGCGCCCGGCGCTGCCCGAGCACCTCGCCGCTGCCGGCGTCGACCAGGAGCGCCTTGGTGGACTGGGTCGAGGAGTCGATGCCCAGGACGGTGGTGCGTGCCATGAGGAACCTCCGGGGGAGGGAGCGGGTGCGGGGCAGGACGGCGGCCGGGCCGCCGGAGGGGGCCGGCCCGGCGCAGGGGGGATGTGCGCCGGGCCGGCCGGGGACGGGTGCGGCCCCCGGGGCGGGGGCCGCACCCGGGTGCGTCAGCCGCGGGCGCCCATGAGGTGCTCGACGGCGAGCTGGTGCAGGCGCACGAATCCGTAGTTGCGCTCCGAGGGGCCGGTGAGATCGAGGTCCTCGTAGGAGCTGCGGTCGGCCAGGAACGAGGAGAGGTCCTCGCCCTCCGCGAGCGTCGGCTCCGCGAGCTCGAGGATCCCGGACTGCGCCATGGCCTCCTGGACCTCCTGGTCCTGGCGGAACGCGACGGCGCGCTGCTTCAGGAGCAGGTACATCTGCATGTTCGCGGCCGCCGAGTCCCAGACGCCGTCGAGGTGCTCGGTGCGCGAGGGCTTGTAGTCGAAGTGGCGGGCCCCCTGGTAGGCGCCCGGCTTCGACGGGAAGCCGTTCTCCAGCAGGTCGACCGTGAAGAAGGCGCTGATCAGGTTGCCGTGGCCGAAGACCAGGTCCTGGTCGTACATCGGCCCGTTCTGGCCGTTGAGGTCGATGTGGAACAGCTTGCCGCACCACAGCGCCTCGGCGAGCCCGTGGGTGTAGTTGAGGGTCGCCATCTGCTCGTGGCCCGTCTCCGGGTTCACGCCCACGACGTCGCCGTTGTCCAGCCGGTCGATGAACGCGAGCGCGTGCCCGATGGTGGGCAGGAAGATGTTGCCGCGGGGCTCGTTCGGCTTCGGCTCGATGCCGATCCGCAGGTCGTAGCCCTGGGACTTGATGTAGCCGGCCACGGTGTCGACGCCCTCCGCGTAGCGGTCCAGGGCGGCGTAGAGGTCCTTGGAGGAGTCGTACTCGGTGCCCTCGCGCCCGCCCCACATCACGAAGGTGGTGGCGCCGAGCTCGGCGGCGAGGTCGACGTTGCGCAGCACCTTGCGCAGGCCGTAGCGGCGGACCCGCCGGTCGTTGGAGGTGAACGCGCCGTCCTTGAAGACGGGCTCGGCGAAGGTGTCGGTGGTGACCATCTCGCAGACCATGCCGGTCTCGTCGATCGTCCGCTTCAGCCGCCCGACGAGCTTCTCGCGCTCGGCCTCGGAGGCGTCGAAGGGGATGAGGTCGTTGTCGTGGAAGGTGAAGCCCCAGGCGCCGAGCTCCGCGAGCCGGCGCACGGACTCGAGCGGGTCCAGGTCCGGGCGGGAGGCCGTGCCGAACTGGTCGCGCGCCGCCCAGCCGACGGTCCACAGGCCGAAGGAAAACTTGTCCTCGGGCGACGGCGCCACGGAGGACGCGAGAGAGGTCGCGGGTGAGGTGAGGGACATGGCAGGTCCTTTCCCAGATAGGTTAGTTACCGTTACTTACTATAGGTCGTGGGATACCGTGGGGAAAGACCGGTGGCCGTTTTTCTTTCCCGCCGGAGGGCCGCGCGCCTGCCCGGGCCCGGTCCCGTCAGCGTCGAAGGAGAGCCGTCCGTGCAGTCGAGCCACCTGCGGGAGCACAACCTCTCCACCGTCCTGCGCGCGGTCGCCGGTGCCGGGGCACCCCTCTCGCGCGCCGCGCTCGCCAAGGGCACGGGCCTCACCAAGCCCACCGTCTCCAAGCTCGTGCAGGAGCTGCTCGACGCCGGCCTGCTGGTCGAGGGGCAGCAGACGGCAGTGCGGTCCTCGGGGCGGCCGATGATCCCGCTGAGCATCGCCCGGGGCAGCGTGCTGGGCGTCGGGCTCGAGATCGCCGCGGACCACCTGGCCTGCCTCGTCACCGACCTCGGGGGCCGGGTGCTCCACGAGGACACCCGGTTCGGGGCGTACGCCGGGGCGTCCGTGGACGAGGTGGCCGCCGCGCTGTCCGGACTGCTCGACGACGCCCTGTCCCCCCGCCCGGACGTGCCCGTGGCCGGCATCTGCGTCTCGGTCCCCGGCCGGCTCGCCCCGGACCGGGGCACCGTGCTCTCCGCGCCGAACCTGGCCTGGGAGCACGTCCCGCTGGTCGAGCGGCTCCGGCGGCTGCCGCCCTTCCGGGGCCCCGCGCTGACGGCCGGCAACGACAGCATGCTCGCCGCGCGCACCGAGGTCCTGCACCGGCCCGGGGAGTCCTTCCTCTTCCTGCACGGCGAGACCGGCATCGGGGGCGCCGTGGTCCTGGACGGGCGGATCCACCGGGGCGAGCACGGCTGGGCCGGGGAGCTCGGGCACCTCACGATCACCCCCGGCGGGGAGCTGTGCCGGTGCGGGCGGCGGGGCTGCCTCGAGGCCTACGTCAGCTACCACGCGCTGCGGGCGCGGACGGGACTGCCGGAGGACGTCCGGATCGAGGACCTCGTGGCGGCCACGGCCGAGCGGCTGCGGAGCCGGGACGCGGTCATGGAGATGATCGGGCGCCCCCTCGGGGTGGTGCTCGCGAACTCGATGAACGTCCTGGACCTCTCGACGGTCGTGCTCTCGGGGTACTTCGCCCCCATCGCGGCGGAGCTGGAGCCCGTGCTGCGGGAGGTCGTCGAGGCGCACGCGCTGACCGCGGAGGTGGGACCGATCGAGATCCAGCGCTCGGCGGCGGACGCCCACCCGGCGCTCAGCGGCGCGGCCGCCACGGCCCTCGAACCGATCCTGGCCTCCCCGGCCCGGTGGATCGACCGGCGCTGAGCCGACCGCGCACGACGACGGGCCCGCTCCTGGGGAACGGGCCCGTCGTCGTGCCGGTCCGGCCGGGTCAGCGGAAGGCGGGGTGGTGCTTCCACTTCGCCTCGCCGCCCGGGTGCGCCCGGACCAGGGTCTCCTGCAGGGCGTCGTAGGCGGGCTTGCGCTCGTAGTCGCCCTCCATGGTCAGGGCGTCACCGTGGCCGGGGAAGGTGTTGGGCACCCAGGAGTGCTCGTCGAGCACGCCCCACACGGTGAAGGAGTTGCAGTCCTCCACGGCCAGGCAGGCCTCGAGGGCCATGCGGTACCAGTCGGCCTGCTTCCGGCGCAGCTCCTCGGTCATCCGGTCGTCCTCGTCGACCGGTCCGCGGACGTCGATCTCGGTGACGGCCGTCTCCAGGCCGAGGTCGTCGAAGCGCTGGAGGTTCTGCTGCATGCGCCCGTCGAAGCCGTACTGCAGGCCCAGGTGGGTCTGCATGCCGAAGCCGTGGACGGGAACACCCTGCGCGAGCAGGTCCTGGATCAGCGCGTAGTAGGCGTCGGACTTCGCGTTGGGGCCCTCGACGTTGTAGTCGTTGAAGAAGAGCTTGGCGTTCGGGTCGGCCTCGTGGGCCCAGCGGAAGACGTCGGCGATGATCTCCGGGCCCAGCTCGCGCAGCCAGATGTTGTCCTGAGTGCGCAGGTTCCCGCTGTCGTCGAAGATCTCGTTGGCGACCTCCCACTGCTGGATCCGCCCCTCGTAGTGGCCGACCACCGTGTGGACGTGGTCCTTGAGGACGGCGCGCAGCTCCTCCGGGGTGTGGTCCCCGTTCTCCAGCCAGTCCGGGTTCTGGCTGTGCCAGAACAGCGTGTGGCCGCGCACGACCTGCCCGTTGGCCTCGGCGAAGTCGACGATGGCGTCGGCGGGACCGAACTCGTACACGCCCTCCTCGGGGTGGATGAACTCCCACTTCATCTGGTTCTCCGGGGTCAGGGAGCTGAACTCCCGCGCCAGGACCGACCGGTACTCGGGGTCGGAGGGGAAGGGCTCCGGGTAGTCGGCGGTGGTGTGGTGGCCTCCGCCGGCCACGGCGCTGCCGATGTAGAAGTCCTTGGGGGTGTTCCAGCGCAGGGTGTCCTGCTTGGCCAGGCCGGGCGGCCGGGTCTCGGGGGCGGCGGTCGCGGCCTGGGGGACCGCGGTGAGGCACAGGACGGCGACGGCGCTCGCCGCGCCGATCCGCAGGACGGGGATTCGTCGGCTCATCTCGGGGTTTCCTTTCTCGGGGGGTGTCCCGGAGGACGTCTCGGGGGGCACTGCGGGGGTTCTCACGGGGAGGGTGGGACCGGGCGCGGGCCGCCGCGCGGCCCGCGCCCGGGGCTCAGGAGGGGTCGGCGGCGAGGGCGCGGTCGACGACCTCGACGTCGACGGGGGTCGTGAGGACGCGCTCGACGTCCTCCACGTCGCGCACCGCGCCGGTGACCGTGAACCGGTCCTCCAGGGGGAGGTCCTCGCTGGAGGGTCCGGCGCGCAGGACGAACTCGCCCGGCTCGACGATCCGGCGCATGGCCCGGCCCGTGAACGAGGTGCGGTCGGCGTGGAGGGAGAAGACCACACGGGCGCTCTGCCCGGCCTCCAGAGCGACCTTGGCGAAGCCGACGAGCATCTTGACCGGCCGGACGACCTGGGCGACGGGGTCGCTCAGGTAGAGCTGGACGACCTCCTGGCCCGACCGGTCGGAGGTGTTGGTCACGGTGACGGCGACGTCCACGGTGCCGTCGGTGCCGATCTCCGCCGCGGACAGCTCGAGCGCGTCGTAGGAGAAGGACGAGTACCCGATGCCGTGGCCGAACGGGTACAGCGGCCGGGGATCGAGGTTGGACACGCCCTCCGCCCAGCCGCCCAGGGCCGGTGTGAGGTAGGTCCCCGGCTGGCCGCCGACGTGCCGGGGGATCCCCACGGGCAGCCGCCCGGACGGGTTCACCCGCCCGGAGAGCACCCCGGCGAGGGCGTGCCCGCCCTCCTCGCCCGGCATGAAGGCCTGCACGACGGCGGCGCAGCGCTCGTCGAACGCGCCGAGGCTGTAGGGGCGCCCCGTCACGAGCACGAGGACCACCGGGGTGCCCGTGGCGAGCACCGCCTCCACGAGCTCGGCCTGCCGCCCGGGCAGGGACAGGTCCACCACGTCGCAGCCCTCCCCGGAGGTGCCCGTGCCGAACAGCCCCGCGAGGTCGCCCACGGTCACGACCGCGAGGTCGGCGTCCTCGGCCGCGGCCACGGCCTCGGCGATGCCGCTGGTGTCCGGGTCGGTGAAGTCGACCCCACGGGCGTGGCTGAACACGGTCTCCCCGTCCGCGAACTCCTCGGCGAGGGCGTCGACGATCGAGGTGATCTCGATGCCGGTGCCGGACTCGCCGAACCGGGACAGGACGTGGTTCGTGAAGCTGTAGCAGCCGAGGAACGAGCGGGGCTGGTCGGCGCTGGGGCCGATGACCGCGACCTTCCGGGCGGCGTGGCGGGGCAGCGGCAGGACGCCCTCGTTCTTCAGCAGCACGACGGACTCCTCGGCCATGCGCCGGGCGAGCCGGCGGTTCTCGGCGGAGTCGAGGTCGACGGCACCGCCGGCGGTGCCGGGGTCGAAGCCCGCGTCCAGCAGGCCGAGCTCGACCTTCTGGGTCAGCACGCGGCGCACCGCGTGGTCGAGCAGCGATTCCTCGAGCTCGCCGTCCCGCACCGCCGCGGCGAGGTCCGCGAAGCAGCTGGTCTCGGGCAGCTCGACGTCCATCCCGGCCGACAGCGACTGGACACCGGCGTCGCGGGGGTCTGCCGCGACGTGGTGCATGGACTCGAGGAAGCTCACGGCCCAGTAGTCGGAGACGACCGTGCCCTCGAAGCCCCACGTCTCCCGCAGGAGCGTGGTGAGCAGCTCGGGGTCGGCGACGGGCGGGACGCCGTCGACGTCCGCGTAGGAGTTCATCACCGCGCCGACCTCGCCGAGCTTGACGGCCATCTCGAAGGGCACGAGGACGACGTCCCGGAACTCCCGCGGCCCGATCGAGACGGGGGCGTGGTTGCGTCCGGCGCGGGAGGTCGAGTAGCCGGCGAAGTGCTTCAGAGTGGCGATCACGCCGGCCTCCTGCAGCCCGCGGACGTACTCGGTGGTCAGGGTGCCCACGAGGTAGGGGTCCTCGCCGACGGTCTCCTCGACGCGGCCCCACCGGTAGTCGCGCACGACGTCGAGCACGGGGGACAGGCCGAGGTGAACGCCCACGCCCTTCATGTCCGTCCCGATGTGCCGGGCCATGGTGCGGACCAGCTCGGGGTCGAAGGCGGCCCCCCAGGCGATCGCGGCCGGGTAGCAGGTGGCCCCGAGGGTCGTGAACCCGGTGAGGCACTCCTCATGGGCGATGGCCGGGATCCCGAGCCGGGAGGTCGCCACCACCTGGCGCTGCAGGGTGCGCAGGTGCTCCACCCCGTCCGCCGCGGAGATCGGCGCGCTGCCGAAGGCCCGGGTGATGTGGCCCAGCCCGTGGGCGATCGCGGCCTCGAAGCTCGAGCGGTCGTCGGCGAAGGCGGACTCCATGGGGGCCGCGCCGCCGGTGGCCTCCTCCGGGTCCGGGCGCAGCCAGTAGCTGCCGAGCTGGCCGGCCTTCTCCTCGAGGGTCAGCTCCTGCAGCAGGGCGTCGACGCGTTCGGCGACGGGGCGGGCAGGGTCGTTCCACGGTGCTGTCATGGAGGTGTTCCTTCTGGTCGGTGGGCGCGTCACTTGCCGAAGCCGGCGGTGAGCCCGGCCACGAGGTGGCGGCGCCCGAAGATGTAGAGGACGAGGATCGGCAGCGCCGACAGGACGACGGCGGCCAGGACGGCGGGGATGTCCGCCTGGAACTCCCCCTGGTAGGTCCACAGGGACAGGGGCAGCGTGCGCTTCTGGGAGCTCTGGGTGAGGATCAGCGGGAACAGGAAGTTGTTCCAGCTGTTCAGGGCGTTGTAGACGCCCACGGTGGTGATGGCGGGCACGCTCAGCGGCAGGACGAGCCGGAGGAAGACCTTCCAGTCGCCCGCGCCGTCGAGGGTCATGGACTCGTAGAGCTCGTTGGGGATGTCCCGCATGAAGTTGGTCAGGATCAGGACCGTGATCGGGATCCCCGAGGCGATGCCGGGCAGGACCAGGGCGGTCAGGGTGTCGTAGAGGCCCAGCTGGACGATGATCAGGTAGATCGGGATGATCGTCGCCTGGATGGGGATGGCGATGCCCAGCAGGAACAGCTGGTTCGAGAACACGGCCAGCCCGGTCCTGCTGCGCACGATCACGTACGAGGCGAGCAGGGACAGGAACACGATCCCCGCGACCGTGAACACGACCACCACCACGCTGTTCAGGAAGTACTGGGCGAACTGGTTCTCCAGGACCGTGACGTACGGCGCCAGCGTCGGGGACGAGGGCACCAGCGGGTTCGTGGAGTAGTAGTCATCGCGGGGCTTCAGGCTCGTGATGGCCATGTAGTAGATCGGGATGATGATCGCGGCCAGCCACAGCCACCCGCCGACGGCCGCCGGGACGTTCGGGACGCCCCGGCGGCGCGAACGGGAGCGGCGCGCGCCCACGGGACGGGTGCTCTCAGGAGGTGTGCTCTCGGGACGGGTGTCCGCGAGTCGTGTGCTCATGGGACTACGCACCTTCCGCCTGGCTCTCCATCTTGTCGGCACCGGTGAGCCGTTGCAGGCCGAGGGCGAGCGTGAGCCCCACGGCGACGAGGATGACCGCCAGGACACTGGCCTCGCCCATCTGGTTGCTGCGGAATCCGGTCAGGTACATGTCCAGGGGCAGGATCCGGGTCGCTGTCCCCGGCCCGCCCCCGGTGAGGCTGAAGACGAGGTCGAAGTAGGTCAGGGAGCCGACCAGCATCAGCGTCGAGGACGTCACGATCGTGTACTTCAGCTGCGGCAGCGTGATCGAGAAGAACTTGCGCACGGTGCCGGCGCCGTCGATCGTGGCGGCCTCGTACATGCTCTGCGGGATCTGCCGGACCCCTGCCTGGTAGAGCAGCGAGTGGAACGGGATGAAGGACCACGAGATGACGAACACGACGACGTAGAACGCCAGGTTCGGATCACCCAGCCAGTCCTGGCTGAGCAGCGCCGCGTCGAACGCCCTCGAGAGCCCGAAGTTCGGGTCGAGCAGGGCCCTGAAGGCGATGCCGACCGCCGCTGCGGAGAAGAGCATCGGCAGGAAGTACAGGACGGAGAGGAACTCCCGGTACCGCTGGCGGCCGGCCATGAACACGCCGAGCAGGAGGCTCAGCGGGAACTGCACGGCGTAGCTCAGCAGGGTGAGCTTGACGGTCAGCCACATCGCCTGGCGCGAGACCGGGTTCTCGAGCACCGACACCCAGTTCTCGCCCCCCGCCCACTGCGGCGTGCCCAGCCCGTCCCACTGCATGAAGGACAGCACCAGCACCCCCAGCAGCGGGCCGATCGAGAAGATCCCGAAGAAGACCAGGGCAGGGGCCAGCAACCAGTTGCTGGGGCCGGCTCCCGCCCGGCGCGTCCGCCTCGACGGCGTGCGCTTCAGCATCACAGCGTGCCGTTCATCGCGGTCTGGAACTGCTCGGGGGTCATCTCGCCGGCGAAGACCTGGCTGAGGTTGGTCAGCAGGGCCTGTCCCTGGTCGGCCGGCAGCGCCTGGTCCCACGAGAGCTGGAAGTGGGGCGCGTCCTGGACCATCGAGTAGGCGAAGTCGAGGTACTCCGGGTGCTCGGTGTCGGCGATCTTCTCCTCCACGCCGTCCACGGCGGGAATCAGGCCGGCGTCGAAGAGCGTGTCGACGGCCGTCCCGTCGAGGTTCATCTCGTTGAGGTACTCGAAGGCCGTGGCCTGCTCCTCCTCGCTCGCATCCGCGGAGACCGCCCAGAAGTTCGCCGGGTTGCCCACGATGTTCTGCGGGTCGCCCTGGCCGCCCTCGATCTCCGGGAAGGTGGTGTAGCCCAGGTTCCCCTCGGCGGTCCACTCGGGGGCGTCGGTGAGGAAGCTGGAGTAGACCCAGCTGCCGTGCAGCATCATGGCCGCCTGGTCGGTGTGCAGGAGGGCGACGTCGGCGCCCGCGTCGGCCACCACCGAGCCGTAGGTGTCGCCGAAGCCGCCGGCCTCGACGAGCTCCTGGATCTTCTCCAGGGCCTCGGTGATCGCGGGGTCGGACCAGGCGTTCTCCTCGCCGTCCACGACGGCCTGGAAGACCTCGGGGCCGCCGATCCGGTCGGTGAGGTACTGGATCCACATCAGGTACGGCCACTGGCTGGAGCCGGCCACGGAGATCGGCGTGATGCCCTCGGCCTCGAAGGCCTCCACCGCGGCCAGCATCTCCTCCCAGGTGGTGGGGACCTCCACCCCGGCCTGCTCGAAGAGCTTGGTGTTGTAGTACAGGACCACCGGCTGGGTGTTGTTGTTCGGCACGGCGTACAGCTTCCCGTCCACCTTGCCGGTCTCCAGGACGGAGTCGAGCGCGCGCTCCTCCATCTCCGGGATCCTGCCGGTGAGGTCCACCACGTTGCCGTTCTCGACGTAGCTCTCGAGATTGTCCCCGCCCCAGTTGTAGACGAGGGTCGGGGCGTTGCCGGAGCCCACGCTGGTGCGGATCTTCTCCTTGAACGCGTCGTTGGCGAAGTACTCCGCGTCGACGGGATTCTCGGGATTGTTCTCGTTCCACTCCTGGAAGGAGGTGCGGAAGGTCTCCTCGGCGCCGCCGGTGAGGGTCCAGGCGGTGGCGCCGCCGGCCTGGCCCGGCTGCGCGCCGCCGCCGCACCCGGTCAGGGCCAGGGCCGCGGCACCGACGAGCGCGGCCCGCGACAGCGACCGGCGGGAGAAGGGTGTCCACGGGGCAGGGGCGGTGCGGCGGGTGCGGGCGGTGGTCATGGCGTTCTCCTCAGCGTTGAGTGATACCTTGCGCCTACGAAACTTTTCGTATAGCGTTTCGTTGCGAGAAGACTAAGTGGCGTGTTTCACACCCGTCAACCCCCAGGTGTGAGCGGCGCCACTGTGGTCGACGCAACGAAACGTTTCGTGCCGCCCCGGCGGTGCCCGTGTCGCCCGAGGAGACCGGCCTGATGAAGAGAACCACGTTGAGCGAGGTCGCCGCGCAGGCGGGCGTGTCCAAGGGCACCGTCTCGAAGGTGCTCAACGGGCGCCCCGACGTCGGGGAGGACACCCGGGAGAAGGTCCGGGCCGCGGCCGCGGTGCTCGGCTACACGGCTTCCGCGGCGCGGCGGCCCCGGACGGCCATCGTGCTCGTGTTCGACACCCTGGAGAGCAACTACTCGCTGCAGGTCATGGCCGGTGCCGTGGACGCCTGCGGCCGCGCCGACGCCGACCTGCTGCTCAACACCCTGCCCGCCCTCGAGCAGGGCGACCTCCCACCCTTCTCCGACGAGTGGTTCGCCCACTGCGGCCGGAAGGGGGAGACCGCGGTCGTCGCCGTGACCACGCCGCTGACCGCGGAGCAGGTCGCGGCCGCGGCCCACGCGCAGGTCCCGCTGGTGGCCATCGACCCCGTCAACAGCCTGCCCTCCACGGTGCCCAGCATCGGCTCCACCAACTGGGCCGGCGGCTACGCGGCGACCGCCCACCTGGCGGAGCTCGGGCACCGCCGGATCGGCCACCTCAGCGGCGCCGGCGGGTCGGTCCCGGCGCGCGAGCGCCTGGCCGGGTACCGCAGCGCCCTCGAGAGCGCGGACCTTCCGCACGACCCGGAGCTCGTGGCGGGGGGCGGGTTCAGCTACGAGGCGGGCTTCGCCGCGGCCCAGCAGCTGCTCGAGCTCGAGGACCCGCCCACCGCCCTGTTCGCGGCCTCCGACGAGGCCGCCCTGGGGGCGTTCGAGGCCGCGCGGCAGGCGTCCCGGCGAGTGCCCGAGGACCTGAGCGTCGTGGGCTTCGACGACACGCTGATCGCCCGCTGGGCCTCGCCGAAGCTGACCACGGTGCGCCAGCCCCTGCACGCCATGGGGGAGATGGCGGTCGAGCAGGCGGTCACCCTGCTGGCCGGCGGATCACGCCGCACCCATCCCCTCCAGCTGCAGACCTCGCTGGTGGAGCGCTCCTCGACCGCGCCGCCCCGGCACGGCGGCGCCTCCGCCGAGGGCGTGGCGCCGTGAGCGCGCAGGGGTTTCCCGCGGCTGTCCTGTGGGACTTCGACGGCACGCTCATGGACACCGAGCCGCTGTGGCTGGAGCTCGAGCGCGAGGAGCTCGAGGCGCTCGGCGGCACGTGGAGCCCCGCGCTCGCGGACGAGCTCGTCGGGACCACCATGGCGGCCACTGCGGGGATCCTGCTCCGCCACGCCGGCCGCCCGGACGCCACCGCGGAGGCGGTCGAGGAGGTCGCCGGCCGGCTCGAGCGCGCCATGCACGGGCACCTCGGTGGGGGAGCGGTCCGGTGGCAGCCGGGCGCCGAACGGCTGCTCGAGGAGCTCGGGAGCGCCGGCGTGCCGTCGGCGCTCGTCTCCTCCTCGCCCGCCTCGCTGCTCCACGCCGCCGTGCGCGCCCTGCCCGCCGGCGTCTTCTCGGCGGTGGTCGCGGGCGACCACGGGCACCGGCCCAAGCCGCACGCGGCTCCCTACCTGGCGGCGTGCGCGCAGCTGGGCGTGGCGGCCGCGGACTGCGTCGTCGTCGAGGACTCGCCCACGGGGGTCGCCGCGGGCACCGCGGCCGGGGCGTGGGTCGTCGCGGTCCGAGGCGTCATACCCGTGGAACACGCGCCCCGGCGCCTCGTCGTGGATAGCCTGGAGACCATCGATCTCCCGCTCCTGCGGCGCCTGCCGCGCACCGGCCCCGTCCCGCAACCCGGACACCGCCCACCACGTCGATCGGAACAGACATGAGCGACACGCAGCGGATCCTCGCCATCACCGCGTGCCCCACCGGCATCGCGCACACCTTCATGGCCGCCGAGAACCTGGGACAGGCCGCGCAGCGGCTCGGCCACGAGATCAAGGTGGAGACCCACGGCTCGATCGGCGTCGAGAACGCCCTCACCGCGGAGGACATCGACCGGGCCGCCGCGGTGGTCGTCGCCGCCGACAAGCAGGTGGACCTCACCCGCTTTGCCGGCAAACGGGTGGTCACCGCCCCCGTGGCCGACGGGATCCGCCGGCCCGAGGAACTCATCCGCGAGGCGCTGGCCGCGACGCCCAGGGCCGAGGCGCCGCGCCAGGAGGCGCGGGACGACGCCCGCCCCGGTGTCGGCACGACCGTCTACAAGGCGCTCATGAACGGCGTCTCGCACATGATCCCGTTCGTGGTGGCAGGTGGCCTGCTCCTGGCCGTCTCGCTGTCCCTCGGCGGTACCCCCACCCCCGAGGGCCTGGTCATCCCGGAGGACAGCTTCTGGTACGTCATCAGTCAGGTCGGGGCTCTCGCGTTCACGCTGATGGTTCCCGTCCTGTCCGGCTACATCGCCTACGCGATCGCCGACCGGCCCGGGCTCGCCCCCGGGATGATCGGGGGGTTCATCGCCAACACCGGAGCGCTGTACGGGTCCGACTCCGGCGCCGGGTTCATCGGTGCGATCGTCACGGGCTTCCTGGCCGGCTACGTGGCGCTGGCGATCAAGAAGATCCCTGTGCACCGCTACATCGCCCCGATCTGGCCCATCATCGTCATTCCGGTGCTGACCACCCTGGTGGTCGCGCTGCTGTTCGTCTACGTCCTCGGCGCCCCGATCGCCGGAGCATTCGCCGCCCTCACGGCGTTCCTCGCCGGGCTCGAGGGCGGCAGCGTGATCCTGCTCGGTGCCGTTCTCGGTGCGATGATCGCGTTCGACATGGGCGGGCCCGTCAACAAGACCGCGTTCCTGTTCGGGGGCGGGCTCATCGCGGCCGGCAACGCCGCACCGATGGGCATGGTCGCCGCGGCCATCGCCGTCCCGCCCCTGGGCATGGGGCTGGCCACGCTCCTGCGACGTCGCTACTTCACCGTCCAGGAGCGCGAGTCCGGGATCGCAGCCCTGTTCATGGGCTTCTTCGGCATCACGGAGGGCGCCATCCCCTTCGCCGCCGCCCGCCCGCTGCAGGTCATCCCCGCCAACATGCTCGGCGGGACGGTCGCCGGCGCCGTCGCCGCGGTGCTGGCCGTCGAGGACAACGTCATGCACGGCGGCCCGATCGTCGCCGTCCTGGGGGCCGTCGAGAACGTCGCCGGGTTCTTCGCGGCCATCGTCGTCGGCCTGGTCGTGACCGCGCTGACGGCCCTGTTCCTGCTCGGGCTGAGCGCGCGCCGGAACGGGGGCGAGGGTGCCGCGGCGGACCACGGCGAGAGCACCGGGACCGAGGGCGACCGGATCGGCGCGGGGGAGCGCGAGCCCGTGGCGGTCGGTGCGGCGGGAGGCTCCACCGCCGCCGCGGCGGCGTCCCCCGCACCTGCCGCCCCGCCGGCTCCCGCACCGTCCGGTCCTGCGGCCGGGGCCCGTTCCGAGGAGCGCAGCACCGGCTCCGTCCTCGACTACCTGAGCGAGGACACCGTACTGCTCGACGTCGACGGCGCGCGCCGGGACGACGTCGTCCGCCGGCTCGTCGAGCTCGGTGCCGCCACGGGACAGGTGCGGGACGTGGACGCCGTCGTCGCCGCCGCCCTGGCCCGGGAGGGGCAGGGCACCACCGGGGTGGGGCAGGGCATCGCGATCCCGCACGCCAAGTCCGCCGAGGTCGCGGCGCCCCTGGTGGCCTTCGCCCGCAGCACCGAGGGGGTGCAGTGGGAGTCCATGGACGGCGAACCCGTCCACCTGGTCTTCCTCATCGCGGTGCCGCAGGAGCAGGCGGGGGACGAGCACCTGAGGATCCTGGCCACCCTGTCCCGGGCGCTGACGAGGACCGAGTTCCGGAACTCCCTGCTCGAGGCGCGCAGCAGGTCCGAGGTGATCCGGGTCCTGGAGGACCGGCTGGGCTGAGCGCTCACCGCTCCCGGACGAAGCGGTCCCTGCCGGCCTGCCAGCCGAACACCGCGGCGAGCGTGCCGACGACGGCGAACATGACGCCCGCCGCGGCGAAACCCCCGGTCCAGTGCAGCAGCTGCCCCACCAGGAGGGTGCCGGAGGAGCCCAGCCCGTAGCCCACGCCCTGCATCATCCCGGACAGCCGCACGGCCATGTGGCTGCTGCGCGTGCGCAGGGCGATCATCGTCAGCGCCACGGCGGTCAGGGCGCCCTGGCCCAGCCCCAGCAGCCCGGTCCAGACCCAGATGAGCTCGGTGGGGCCGAAGATCGAGAGCACGAACCCGCCGCCGGCCATCAGCGCCACCACGGCGTTGAGCACCCGCTGGTCGGCCAGGCGCACCGCCAGGACGGGGGCGAACAGGGAGCCCGTCATCTGCAGCAGGATGGACACGGCCACGATGAGCCCCGCGGTGGCCCCGTCGATCCCGCGGTCGCGCAGGATCGGGGCGAGCCAGGCGAAGACGCTGAAGGACATCATCGCCTGGAAGACCATGAACAGCGTGATCTGCCAGGCCACCGGCGACCGCCAGGGGCTGTCCCCGCCCGGGGCCGGCGGCCGGGACCCGGCGGCGCGGCGACGGAGGGCCACCGGCACGAGCAGCACGACCACCAGCGCGGCGGGTGCGGCCCAGACCGCCAGGGCCGCCCGCCACGACCCGCTCGCCTGGAACGCCGGGTAGGTCAGGCCCGCGCCGAGGGCGGCGGAGGCACAGATCGCCGTGGTGTAGAGCCCGCTCATCAGCCCGAGGCGGTGGGCGAAGTCCCGCTTCACGATCGAGGGCAGCAGCACGTTGCCCAGGGCGATCGCCGCCCCGCACGCGATCGTGCCCGCCAGCAGCAGCGGCACGGCGCCGGCTCCCGGCAGGGGCAGCCCGCGGATCAGCAGCCCGGCGGTGAGCAGGGCCATGGCCCCCAGCAGGACGTTCTCCGGCCCGAACCGGTGGGCCAGCCGGGGGGCGAGGGGGGCGAAGACCCCCAGCAGCGTCACCGGGACGGTGGTCAGCACGGTCACCGACCACCCGGGCAGCCCGGCGGCGGCGGTGATCTCCGGCAGGATCGCGGAGAAGCTGGAGAAGACCGTGCGCAGGTTCAGCCCCACCAGGACCACGCACACCCCCAGGTAGACCAGCGCGCGACGGGACGTCGGGGCGGGGGGCGGCACGGCGGGCGGGGTCGGCACGGGTCGGTCTCCTCGGGCGTCGGGGCTCACCCCGGCGCCACGCGCGGCCCGGGCCGGGTCCCAGGGTACGTCGAAGGAGGTCTGACCTCACGCGTCGTCCGGTGTCGACACGGCCCGGCGCGCCCGCCGCCGGCGGAGCCGCACCGCCGTCGTCAGTGTCGTCGTCAGTGCAGGAGCAGGCTGATGAGGAGGATGGCCGGGAAGGACAGGAACGAGCTGATGAAGATGATGTCCCGTGCGGCGTTGGCCGGCATGCGGAACTGGGACGAGAACAGGAACACGTTCTGCGCCGTGGGGAGCGCCGCCATGACGACGACCCCCAGCAGCTCGGTGCCGTCCAGGCCGAAGCCGAACCGCCCGATCCCCCACGCCGCGGCCGGCATCACCGTGAGCTTGATCAGTGTCCCGCCGATCACGTCCGGGACGAGCGCGCGGTTCCGGAACGGCCGCTGACCGTGCAGGCTCATCCCGAACAGCAGCAGCAGCATCGGGATGGACGCCTCGCCGAGCATCTCCAGGGGGATCCACAGGACCTCCGGCACCTGCACGCCGGTGGCCGAGAGCATCGCGCCTCCGGCAGTGCCGATCGTCACCGGATTGGCCACCGATCTGACGACTGTGCGCAGAGTTGAGGCGCCCTCCCGCTCGGAGGCCGATGTCCCGGTCGCTGTCGCCGCCCCCGGTCCGGATCGCCGGGAGGGGCGAGTGGCCCAGGAGAACACCAGCAGGTACAGCGGGGCGATCACGAGCAGCTGGGCCAGCAGGACGGAGACCACCGGTGCGGCGCTGCCCACGGCGTACAGGGCGATGGGCAGCCCGATGTTGCCGGCGTTGACGTAGGAAGAAGCCATGGCACCCACGGCTGTACGGGCGGCCCCGCGGCGCAGGAGCACTCCGCTGAGCAGGGCGAAGAACGCCCCCGCCACCGCGGCGGTGGCGAGGGCGATGGGGGTGTAGATCCCGAGCACGGCGCCGAGGTCGGTGCGCGCGACGAGCACCAGCATCAGCGCCGGGTTGGTGATGTAGTAGATGACGGGGGTGAGGCCCGCACGCATGGTGCGGGCCTCACCGGGCAGCAGCGCGGCGGTGGCGAAACCGGTGGCCGTGAGCACGGCCACCACACCGAAGCCCAGCAGCACCCCCGTCATCCGGTCGTCGCCCTCCGGGTCAGCGGACCAGGCAGGGGCGCTTGGGGTCGAAGCTCCAGCCCTCGATCAGGAACTGCATGGCCGCGGCGTCGTCGCGGGCGCCCAGCCCGTGCTCGAGGTAGAGCTCGTGCGCCTCGGCCAGGCGCTCGCGGTCGAGCACCACGCCCAGCCCCGGGGCGGCCGGGACGTCGATCTCACCGTTGCGGATGCGCAGCGGCTCCCGGGTGAGCCCCTGGCCGTCCTGCCAGATCCAGTGGGTGTCCAGCGCGGTGATCTCGCCCGGGGCCGCCGCGCCCACGTGGGTGAACATGGCCAGGGAGATGTCGAAGTGGTTGTTCGAGTGGGAGCCCCACGTCAGGCCGAACTCGTGGCACAGCTGCGCCACGCGCACGGAGCCCGCCATCGTCCAGAAGTGCGGGTCCGCGAGGGGGATGTCCACGGCGTTGCCGCGCACCGCGTGGGACATCTCCCGCCAGTCGGTGGCGATCATGTTCGTGGCCGTCCGCAGCCCCGTGGCCCGCCGGAACTCCGCCATCACCTCGCGGCCGGAGAAGCGGCCCTCCGCGCCGCACGGGTCCTCCGCGTACGCGACGACGCCCTGCATCCGCCGGCCCAGTCGGACGGCCTCCTCCAGGAGCCAGCCGCCGTTGGGGTCCAGGGTCACCCGGGCCTCGGGGAAGCGCTCCTTGATCGCGGTGACGGCGTCGACCTCCACGTCCCCGGACTGGACCCCGCCCTTGAGCTTGAAGTCCTTGAAGCCGTAGCGCTCCCGGGAGGCCTCGGCCAGGCGCACGACGGCCTCGGGGGTCATCGCCTCCTCCCGGCGCACCTGCTCCCACGCGTCCGCGCCGTGCGGTTCGCGCAGGTACGGCAGGTCGGTGCTGTCCGGGTCGCCCACGAAGAACAGGTAGCCCAGCATGGGCACCGAGGCCCGCTGCTGGCCGTCGCCGAGCAGCTCCGCCACGGGCACGCCCAGGAACTGACCGTGCAGGTCCAGGAGGGCGGACTCGAGGCCCGTCACTGCGTGCACGGTGGTGCGCAGGTCGAAGGTCTGCAGCCCCCGGCCCCCGGCGTCGCGGTCCGCGAAGACCGTGGCGATCCGGCGCAGCAGGCTCCGGTACAGGGCCACCGGCTCCCCGGCGATCAGGGACCCGGCCTCCTCGATCGTGGCGCGGATCTTCTCACCGCCGGGGACCTCGCCCAGGCCGGTCCGCCCGTCCGAGTCCGTCACGATCACGACGTTGCGGGTGAAGAAGGGCCCGTGGGCCCCGGAGAGGTTCAGCAGCATGGAATCGTGCCCGGCGACGGGCACGACCTCGACCCCGGCGATCGTGGGGCGGCCGCTCATGCCTGGTCCCCCGCGGAGTGCTCCGCCAGCTGGATCCGGCCGTCGACGCGGCGGTTGAGCTGCCAGGGGTTGGCCGCCTGCACCGGGGCGGGCAGGAGGGCGTCCGGGATGTTCTGGTAGGCCACCGGGCGCAGGAACCGCTCGATCGCGAGCGTGCCCACGGAGGTGGTCCGCGAGTCGGAGGTCGCCGGGAACGGACCGCCGTGGACCATGGCCTCCCCGACGTCGACGCCGGTGGGCCAGCCGTTGGCGAGGATCCGCCCGACCTTGCGCTCGAGCACCGGCAGCAGCGGGGCGGCCGTGGCGTGGTCCTCCTCGGACAGGAACAGGCCCGCGGTCAGCTGGCCCTCCATCCGGCTCGCCGCGGCCACCAGGTCCTCGGCGGAGCCGTAGCGGATCGCCAGGGACGAGGCGCCGAAGATCTCCTCCTGCAGCACCGGGTTGGCCAGGAAGGTGGGGACTCCCGTGCCGAAGACCACGGGGGCAGGGGCGTTCTCCGTGGAGCCCTCCTTGCCGCGGGCCACGATCTCGACGCCCTCCTGGGAGCCCAGGGCGTCGATGCCGTCCCGGCAGGAGCGGGCGATGCCCGGGGTGAGCATGGTCGCGCCCTCGGCGTCGGCCAGCACGCGCCCGACGGCGGCCAGGAACGCGTCGCCGGCCTCCCCCGCGGGGACGAAGAGCAGCCCCGGGTTGGTGCACAGCTGCCCGGAGGACCCGGTCAGGGAGGTGACGTAGGCGCGGGCGAACTCCTCGGCGTCGCCGCGCAGGGCGGAGTCGAAGAGGAACACGGGGTTGATGGAGCTCATCTCCGCGTAGACCGGGATCGGCTCCGGCCGGGCGGCGGCCGTGGCCATCAGCGCCGTGCCGGCGCCGCGGGAGCCGGTGAAGCCGACGGCCTTGACGGCGGGGTCCTTGGCCAGTGCCTGGCCGATGCTCGCGCCGGGGCCGTAGATCAGGGAGAACACCCCGGGGTGCAGGCCGGACTCGGCCACGGCGTCGGTGAGGGCCCGGCCGACGATCTCGCCGGTGCCCGGGTGGGCGTTGTGGGCCTTGAAGATCACGGGGCAGCCGGCGGCCAGCGCGGAGGCGGTGTCCCCGCCCGCGGTGGAGAACGCGAAGGGGAAGTTGCTGGCGCCGAAGACGGCCACCGGGCCGAGGGGGACCTTGCGCTGGCGCAGGTCCGGGCGGGGCAGCGGGGTGCGCTCGGGCAGGGCCGGCTCGATCCGCACGCCGCGGTGGTCGCCCTGGCGCACGACGCGGGCGAACAGTCGCAGCTGCCCAGTGGTGCGGGCCAGTTCCCCCTGCAGGCGCGGCTTCGGCAGGCCCGTCTCGGTGGAGGCCCGGTCGACGAGCTCGGTGCCGACGGCCTCGATGTTCGCGGCGATCCTCTCGAGGAAACCGGCGTGGGTCTCGGGGTCGAGGCTGCTGAAGGAGGCGAAGGCCTCTTCGGCGGCCGCGGTGGCCTCGGCGAGCTGGGCCTCGTCGAGCAGGGAGTACGCGGGCTCGAGCTCGGCGTTGGTCGCGGGGTCGATGCCGCGGGTGGTGCCGCCGTTGCCGGCGACCTCGCGGCCGGCGACGATCGAGTGGCCGGAGAGGGCGGTGGTCTGGGTGCTCACGGACATGGGTTTCCTTCGCTGTCTGTGGATGCTGTCTCTGCTGGTCGGCGGCGCGTCAGGCGCGCTGCAGGGCGTCCGCCGGGGCTCCGGCGGGGAGGGCCTCGATGAGATCCTTGAGGTCGGCGAGGTCCTGCTCGGTGAGGTCCTGCAGCGGGGGGCGCACGCCGCCGGCGTCGCGCCCCACGGCCCGCAGCCCGCCCTTGATGATCGAGACCCCGTAGCCCTTCGCCCGGTCCCGGATCTCCAGGTAGGGCAGCACGAAGCTGTTGAGCTTCTCGGTCACGGCCGCCCGGTCCTGGGCCCGGACGTCGCGGTAGAACTCCAGGGCGAACTCGGGGACGAAGTTGTACATGGCCGAGGAGTAGGTGCTCATGCCCAGCTGCAGCAGGGGCAGGGCGAAGGTCTCGGCGGTCGGGAGCCCGCCGAGGTAGAACAGCCGGTCCCCGTTGCGGGCGTAGACCTTGGTGAGGTGCTCGATGTCGCCGATGCCGTCCTTGAAGCCGATGAAGTTCTCGTGGCGCTCGGCGAGGCGGGCGATGGTCTCGGCGGAGTAGATGGCGTTGGCCCGGTTGTAGGCGATCACCCCGAGGTCGGTGGCCGCGCAGACCGCCGAGGCGTGGGCGAGCAGACCGTCCTGGTCGCACTCGGTGAGGTACGGGGGCAGCAGCAGCAGGCCCTCCGCGCCGGCGGCGGCCGCGTCGTGGGCGTTGCGCACGGCCTGGGCGGTGTTGCCGGCCGCCGGGGCGAGCACGGGGACGGTCTCCCCGACCTCGTCGACCGCGGCGCGCACCACGGTGGCGGTCTCCTCGGGGGTGAGGGAGAAGCCCTCTCCGGTCCCACCCGCGGCGAACAGGCCGGCCACGGGGTAGGAGGCCTGCCAGGCCAGGTGCTCGCGGTAGGCGGTCTCGTCGAAGAGCAGGTCCTGGTCGAACGCGGTGACGGGGAAGGACAGCAGGCCGTCCTTGAGCTTGTCCGCCAGTTCCTGGGGCGTGTGTGTGGCCACGGTCGTCGTCCTTTTCATGGGGTCGTGATGAGGCGGTCTGCCTGTGAATCACGTCTCACCCTAGGGACGACTTTCGATGCCGTCCAAGCCCATTTTTATATGAGGTGATGCTGTGAAGGTATTGATCCGGCGGGTCAGTAGGACTGGGTGCGGAGCAGCTCGAGCAGATGATGCAGGGCGGGGTTCCGGGAGGAACGGTCCCAGAGCGCATGCAGCTCGACGGCGCCCGCGGATCCGCCTGCCAGCCGGAGATAGGCGACACCGTCGATGCCGAGGAGGCGGGCCGACTCCGGGACGAAGGCGATCCCGCGCCCGGCGGCCACGAGCGCCACCATGGTGAGCACCTGGCTGACGGTGTGGACCACGTTGCTGTGCTCCACCTCCACGATGCGCACCACGTGGTCGTAGAAGTACCGCGCCTTGATGGGGGAGTGCATGATCAGCGGCAGGTCCTTGAGGTCGGCCGAGGTGACCGCCCGCTTGAGGGTGCTCAGGGGGTGGTCGGCCGGAGCGGCCACGTACAGGTCCTCGGCCAGCAGCAACTGCGACTCGAAGAGCTCGGTGTCGAAGGGCGGCCGGGCGAGCCCGAGGTCGAGGTCGCCGTTCTCGAGCGCCTGCACCTGCTCGCCGGTCACCAGTTCCTGGAGGTCGACGTCGACGTCCGGCAGCACCTGCTCGATCTCGCTGAGCAGGTGGCCCAGGAGACTGAACCCGGAGGCGGCGGTGAAGCCGATCCGCAGCACCCCCGATCGCCCGGCGGCGATGCGCCGAGCGAGGAGGGGGGCCCGGTCGGCGGCGACCACCAGCTTGCGGGCCTCGGCCAGGAACGCCCGGCCGGCGGCGGTGAGTGCCACACGGCGGTTGTCCCGCTCCAGCAGCTCCACCCCCACCGACTTCTCCAGCTTCTGGATCTGCCGGCTCAGAGGAGGCTGCGTCATGTTGAGCCGTGCCGCGGCGCGGCCGAAGTGCAGCTCTTCCGCGACGGCGATGAAACTGCGGGCCTGGTCCAGGGTGAACACGATGACCTCCCGCTGTGCCTGTCCTGCCTCTGCATGCTACTCGACGACGAAGAGGCCCTCCGGCCGCTGCGAGGGGCGCAGCGGCCGGAGGGCCTCTTCCGGGGGTCAGTGCTTCTCGGAGACCTTGACGGCCAGCACCGGCCGGTCCATCTGCAGCAGGATGCGCTGGGCGTGGCTGCCCATGATGAACTTGCCGACCTGGGAGCGGCGGCGGAGTCCGATGACCACCAGGGACGCCTCCGTCTCCTCGGCCAGCCGCAGGAACTCCTCGGCCAGGTCCGCGCCGTGCTCGGAGCGGCGGACCGTGGCCTCGACCCCGGCGGTACGAGCCCGATCGAGAATTTCCTCGATCTCCTCATCGGTCGCCAGCGCCGCGTCGACCGTCGCTCCCTGCCGTGGCGAGTTGAGGATGACGAGGCCGGTGCTCCGCAGCCGTGCCTCTTCGAGTCCGGCCGTCAGGGCGGCTTCTCCTTCGGGGGTGGGGACGTATCCGACGAGAATGGTCATGATTCCACGTTCTCCTTGGTGCGCGCCTCGTCAGAGGCGGTCTTGGGGGATCGGAACTTCTTGAACAGGGCCTTGGCGGCGGGCAGGAGCGCGACGACGAGGAACACCGTGAGCAGTGTCGCGGCGATGGGCCGGTCCAGGA
Source organism: Kocuria sabuli (assembly GCF_040981185.1). Taxonomy (NCBI): domain Bacteria; kingdom Bacillati; phylum Actinomycetota; class Actinomycetes; order Micrococcales; family Micrococcaceae; genus Kocuria; species Kocuria sabuli. Next base: position 19,018 of record NZ_JAVHZE010000018.1, on the reverse strand, counting down.
ACCCGGTGACGTCACCGCCGAAGACGAGCAGCGACCGGCGCATGCTCTCCTCGAGCAGGGATCCCAGCACGAACGCGAGCACGAGCGGGCCCGGCTCGAACCCGAACTTCTTCATGCCATAGCCGAGGACGCCGAACAGGATGACCAGCAGGATGTCGAAGATGCTGTTGTTGATCGTGTAGGCGCCCATGAAGGTGATCAGCACCGTGATGGGGGCCAGGATCGAGGGGCGCACCTGCAGGATCTTCACGAACAGCCCCACCAGGGGAATGCTCATGATGAGCAGCAGGATGTTGCCGATGTACATCGAGTTCACCACGCCCCAGAACAGCTCAGGGCGCTCGTCGACGAGCTGGGGCCCCGGTGTGATCCCCTGGATGAGCAGCGCACCGAACATCACCGCCATCGTGGCGTTGGCGGGGATGCCCAGCGTCAGCAACGGGATGAAGGACGAGGTGGCGGCGGCGTTGTTGGCCGTCTCCGGCCCGGCGACGCCCTCGATGGCGCCCCGGCCGAACCGGGACGGGTCCTTGGCTCGGCGCTTCTCGATGCCGTAGGAGGCCATCGAGGAGATCGTCGCGCCACCGCCGGGCAGGATGCCCAGGAAGAAGCCGAGAACGCTTCCGCGGCCGATCGCCCCGGAGGCCTCCTTGAAGTCGTGGCGCGAGGGCCACACGTTCTTGACGTTGGCCGGTGCCGAGGTGGCCTTGTGGCGCTGTTCGAGGTTGTAGAGGATCTCGCCCAGACCGAAGACGCCCATGGCGATGGGAATGAACTGCAGGCCGTCGGCCAGGCTGAGGTTGTCGAACGTGAAACGAGGAGCTCCGGTGAAGGCGTCGCGGCCCACCGTGGCCAGCAGCAGTCCGAGGCAGGCGGCGATGAGCGCCTTGACGATGTGACCGCTGCTGATGGTCGCCACCAGCAGGATGCCCAGGAGGGTTAGTGCGGCGTACTCGGGTGGTCCGAAGTCCAGCGCGAACCCGGCCACCACGGGGGCCACGAAGCTCAGCGCGATGATCGACACGGTGCCGCCGATGAAGGAGGAGACGGCGGCGATGCCCAGTGCCGTGCCGGCCCGTCCCTGTCTGGCCATCGCGTACCCGTCCAGGACGGTCACCGCGGACGACGCCTCCCCGGGAAGACGGAGCAGGACCGCCGTGATGGTTCCTCCGTAGAGGGCGCCGTAGAAGATCCCGGCCAGCATGATGATCGCTGTGACCGGTTCCATGCCGTAGGAGATCGGCAGGAGGATGGCGATCGTGGCGGCCGGGCCGAGGCCGGGCAGCACGCCGATGACCATGCCCACCACCACGCCGATCAGACAGAACAGCAGGTTCCCAGGATCCAGCACCACGCCGAAGCCCTCCAGAACCGGAGTCAGGTTGTCCATGGGATGTTCCTTAGAAGAGGTGAGGAAGGGGCACGCGGAGCGCCAGCAGGAAGATGGCGTAGAAGGCCGCGGTGATGAGTGCGCCGATGACGATCGACAGCCGCCAGGACTCCCCGCCGAGGAACTTCATCCACACGAGCAGGAGCAGGAACGACGGGATCTCGAAACCGATGACCGGCAGCAGGAACGTGGCTCCGACCAGCGAGACGACGCCCACGATCACGGCCGCGCTCTGCCGGGTGAACTTCTCCGCGTCCTGCAGCCGGCGTCCGGTGAACAGCAGCGTGATGCCCAGCAGCGTGATGACCACCGAGATCGCGAAGGGCCAGGTGCCCGCGGACGGACCTGCCGCGGAGCCGATGCCCAGGGAGAGGGAGCTGATGATGCCGAACGCGCCGAAGGCGATCACCACCACGGCGGCTCCCACGTTGGCGAGGGGGCCGGCGCGAGGAGCGTCCTCGTCGGGGATGTAGCCGTCCTCCGCGGCGAGCACCGCGTCGGGGAGGGTGTCCTCGTCCCGGTGCTCGGCCGGCGTCATGTCCGTGTCCTGGCGCTCGGCCGGCGTCGACCCGGAGCGCGCCGGGGCACTGTCGAAGGAGCTGGACACTAGTTCCCCCCGCCCAGGTCGATGTCGTAGGTCTCGGCCATGGTCCGGTACCGCTCGGCGTACTCGGCCCAGTCCTCCTTGACCTGCTCGCCGGAGATCTCCTCGGGGGTGAGCATGTTCTGCTCGTTGAACCGCTGGTACTCCTCGGTCTCGAACGTGGCCTCCAGGGCTTCCCGCAGTCGCTCCTTCGCGGGCTCGGGAGTGCCGGCAGGAGCGGCGATGGCACGGTACTGGGACACCGGGACGTCGTAGCCGGCCTCGACAGCGGTCGGGGTGTCCGGGAGGTACTCGTTGCGCTCCTCGGAGAACACCACGATGGGACGCAGCGTGCCCGCCTCGATCTGCGGCATCGCCTCGCCCAGCTGCACCGTGGCCAGCTCGACCTGCTTGCCGAGCACGGCGGCCATCGCGGGCGCGCCGCTGTCGAAGGGAATGTCACGGCCCTGGACGTCCGCCTGGGCGAACAGCGCGGCCTGGGCGAGCTGGCTGGCGGTGCCCACCCCGGCGGTGCCGTAGGTGATCTCGCCGTCGGCCGACACGACGTCCTCCACGGTCTCGTACTCGGTGTCCGCGTGCGTGATCAGCACGTAGTCGTCGCGGGACAGGCCCGCGATGATGTCGAGGTCCTCCATGTCCACGGCCTCGTTCTCCCCGACGGCCAGGGGCGTGACGGTGAGCAGGGAGGCGTTGAGCAGAATGAGGCTGTGGCCGTCGGCGGGCTGGCCGATCACCTCCTGGGTGGCCAGGGCCCCGTTGGCGCCCGGCTTGTTGACCACCGGCACGGCCACGCCCAGGTCCTCGGAGACCCCGGAGGCCACGGCGCGGGCGATCAGGTCCGTGCTGCCCCCGGCGGCCTGGCCGACGTTGAGGGTGACCGGACCCGTCGGGAAGTCGGAGCCGTCGCCGGCTCCTCCTCCGTTCGTGATGTTGCCGCAGGCGGACAGCGAGATCACCGAGACGATCGCAGTACTGGTCACCAGCATGGATCGGCGGATGCGAGCGGATGCGAGCATGTTCTCTCCTTGTAGAGCGCTGAGCTGAAGTGGGACCACGTCCCTTGGTTCGTGAGACGGATCACACGGAAACTTCTCGGCTCTGAGCGTAGGAACTATGCGTGATGCTTGTCCAAGCCCTAATAGGCATGGTTTGATGCACACAGGGCATGGTGCGGCCGGGCGGCACCTGCGGCCCTCTGCCGCGGCACCCCCGGTCCGGGGGCGAGGAGCGGCTCAGGCGCTCTCGCGCCGGACGAACTCCCCGACGACGTGCTCCACCCGGGGGCGGTCGCCGCTGAGCGCGATGTCCGCCGCGGTCTCCCCGATCTCCTCCAGGGGGAAGCGGACCGTGGTCAGGCCGGGGGAGAAGTCCCGCAGGTTCGGGATGTCGTCGAAGCCGGCCACCCAGAGGTCGTCCGGCACGTGCAGGCCGGCGTGCCGCAGGGCGGCGATCGCGCCGAGCGCCATGATGTCGTTGGCGGCGACGAGGGTGAGCCCGCGCAGGCGGCCGAGACCGACGCGCGCCACCAGGTCCCGGACCGACTCGTAGCCGCCCTGGCTGTCGAAGCTCTGCACGGTCTCCGCCTCGGGCGTCAGCCCGGCCCGGGCGACGGCCGCCCGGAAGCCGGCGCGGCGCTCGACCGCGGTGGTGAGGTCGTCGGGTCCGCCCAGGAAGGCGAACCGGGTCCGTCCGGCCTCGACCAGCGTGGCGGTCAGCTCCGCCCCCGCGCTGCGGTTGTCGATGGTCACCGCACCGGCGCCCTCGAGCCAGTCCTGGCCGATGGTCACCACGCGGCCGCCGTTCTTCTGGTAGCGCTCGAGCTCCGCGAGCAGCCGGGGGTCGATGTCCTCCCGGCGTGAGCCGGCCATGATGATCGCGTCGGTGCGGTGGGCGGCGAAGGCGGAGACGGCGTCGAGCTGGTCGGTGCCGCTGGTCGCCGCCAGCAGCAGCTGGTGCCGGTGGGTGCGGGACCGGCGCTGGACGCCCTTGGCGATCGACGAGAAGTAGGGGTCGGCGATGTCGTGGACCACGAGGCCGACGAGCCCGGTGGTGGAGCGGGCCAGCGCCTGGGCCTGCGCGTTGGCCACGTAGCCGAGGGTCTCCGCGGCGAGGCGCACGCGCTCCGCGATCCCCTCCGCCGGCCGGCGGTCCGACCCGTTGAGCACCCGGGAGGCCGTGGCCAGGGACACCCCGGCCTCCCGCGCCACCTGCGACAGGGTCACTGCGCTCATCGTTCGGTCCCGCTTCCTCCCCGCCGCTGACGGCGGGTCTCTCGTCCTGTCCGCCAAGGAGCCGGGACCGGAAAAGTGTTGACAGTCACACTGAGGCAACTCTAGAGTGGAAAGCGCTTTCCTGCAAATTTTCTCAACCCCTTGGAGTGGACGATGTCCCAACCTCGAGTCCTTCGCATCGCCATGAACGGCATCACCGGCCGCATGGGCTACCGGCAGCACCTGCTGCGCTCGATCCTGCCCATCCGGGACCAGGGCGGGATCACGCTGCCCGACGGCAGCCGCGTCGTCGTGGAGCCCATCCTCGTCGGCCGCAACGCCGCCAAGGTCGAGGAGCTGGCCCGCCGGCACGGGGTGGAGCAGTGGAGCACCGACCTCGACGCCCTCATCGCGGACCCCACCGTGGACATCGTCTTCGACGCCTCCATGACCAGCCTGCGGGCGGCCACGCTGAAGAAGGCCATGCTCGCCGGCAAGCACGTCTTCACCGAGAAGCCGACCGCCGAGACCCTCCAGGAGGCCGTGGAGCTCGCGCGCATCGGCCAGGAGTGCGGGGTCACCGCCGGGGTCGTCCACGACAAGCTCTACCTGCCGGGGCTGGTGAAGCTGCGCCGGCTGGTCGACGAGGGCTTCTTCGGCCGGATCCTCTCCGTGCGCGGCGAGTTCGGCTACTGGGTCTTCGAGGGCGAGCACCAGGAGGCCCAGCGCCCCTCGTGGAACTACCGGCGCGAGGACGGCGGGTCCATGACCACGGACATGTACTGCCACTGGAACTACGTCCTGGAGGGTCTCGTCGGACCGGTGAAGTCGGTCACCTCGAAGGCCGTCACGCACATCCCGGCCCGCTGGGACGAGCAGGGTCACGAGTACCCGGCCACCGCCGACGACGCCGCCTACGGCGTCTTCGAGCTCGAGACGCCCGAGGGCGACCCCGTGATCGCGCAGATCAACTCCTCCTGGGCCGTGCGCGTGTACCGCGACGAGCTCGTGGAGTTCCAGGTGGACGGCACCCACGGCTCGGCGGTCGCCGGGCTGAACAAGTGCGTGGCCCAGCAGCGCGCCCACACGCCCAAGCCGGTGTGGAACCCGGACCTGCCGGTCACCGAGTCCTTCCGCGACCAGTGGCTGGAGGTGCCCGCCAACGCCGAGCTGGACAACGGCTTCAAGGCGCAGTGGGAGGAGTTCCTGGCCGACGTCGTCGCCGGGCGCGAGCACCGCTTCGGCCTGCTCTCCGCCGCCCGCGGCGTGCAGCTGGCGGAGCTCGGTCTGCAGTCCTCCGCCGAGCGCCGCACCGTCGACATCCCGGAGCTCGACCTCGCCCGGGCGGCGGAGCCGGCCGCCGGGTCCGCGACGACCACCGCGGCCCCCGAGATCGCCGAGGCCGTCCGATGAGCGCCGTGCTCCTGCCGGACGGCAGCGGCTCCCTGGCCGAGCACGTGCTCTCCGGGCCGGGGGCCTGGACCCGGCCCCAGGCCCCGATCAGCTCGCGCAAGGCCTACGCGGCGGCCCACGTCGTCCCGCACGCCCTCGGGGACAACACCCCCGGGGCGCCGGCGCGGCTGGACTGGGACGCGACACTGGGCTTCCGCCACGACGTCTGGTCCTACGGGCTGGGCGTGGCCGACGCCATGGACACCGCCCAGCGCGGCATGGGCCTGGACTGGGCCGCCACCCAGGAGCTGATCCGCCGCTCGACCGCCGAGGCCGCCTCCGTGCTGAGCGCCGGGGCCCCGGCCCTGGCGGGCCGCACGGTCCGCGACCTCATCGCCTGCGGGGCCGGCACGGACCAGCTGGACCCGGCGGGGATCGCGCCGGGCGAGGCGGGGCTGCAGGCCGTCGAGGCCGCCTACCGCGAGCAGCTCGCCGTCGTCGAGGGTGCCGGGGCCAAGGTGGTCCTGATGGCCTCCCGCGCCCTCGTGCGGGCCGCCCGGGGTGCGGAGGACTACCTGCGGGTCTACACGGGCCTGCTGGACGAGGTCCGCCACCCCGTGGTCCTGCACTGGCTGGGCACGATGTTCGACCCCGCCCTGGGCGGGTACTGGGGCAGCGACGACGTCGGCACCGCCACGGAGACGTTCCTCGAGCTCATCCGGTCCCGCCCGGAGAAGGTGGACGGCGTCAAGGTCTCCCTCCTGGACGCCGAGCACGAGACGCGGCTGCGGGCGGCGCTGCCGGACGGGGTCCGCCTCTACACCGGGGACGACTTCAACTACCCCGAGCTCGTCCACGGCGACGGCACCCGCCACTCCGACGCCCTGCTGGGCATCTTCGCGGGCATCTACCCGGCCGCGTCCACCGCGCTGCAGGCCTACGACGCCGGGCAGCCGGACCGGGCGCGCGCGATCCTCGAGTCCACGGAGGCCCTCGGGCGCCACGTCTTCGGTGCCCCGACCTTCTACTACAAGTCCGGCATCGCCTTCCTGTCCTGGCTCAACGGGCACCAGCCCGGCTACCAGATGGTCGGCGGGCTGCACTCCGGGCGCTCGGTGCCGCACCTCGTGCGGGTCTTCGAGCTGGCCGACGGGGCCGGGCTGCTGCTCGACCCCGAGCTGGCGGCGCGGCGGATGAGCGCCTTCCTGGACGTCGCCGGACTCGGGGCGCCCGCCCTGGTGCCGGCCGGCAGCACCGGGGGCGCGGCGTGAGCGCGGACTTCCAGCTGTCGCTGAACACGGGCACCACCCGCCACCTCACCCTGCAGCAGGCCGTCGACGCCACGGCCCGGGCCGGGCTCGGGCACATCGGCGTGTGGCGCGACCGCGTGGCCGAGGCCGGGCTGGAGAGCGCGGCGCGGATCATCTCCCGCGCCGGCCTGCAGGTCTCCAGCCTGTGCCGGGGCGGCTTCCTCACGGCGGCCGACGAGGAGGGGCAGCGGGCGGTCCTCGAGGACAACCGGGCCGCGATCCGCGAGGCCGAGGCCCTGGGCACCGGCGAGCTGATCATGGTCGTCGGCGGGCTGCCCGCCGCCGCCCACGTGCTCGGCGGAACGGGCGACCGGGACGACAAGGACCTCGTCGCAGCCCGGGCGCGCGTGGCCGAGCGCCTGGCCGAGCTCGTGCCCTTCGCCCGGGAGCACGGGGTGCGCCTCGTGCTCGAGGCGCTGCACCCGATGTACGCGGCCGACCGGGCCGTGCTGTCCACCCTGAAGCAGGCGCTCGACTACGCCGCCCCGCACCCCACGGAGGCCGTGGGCGTGGTGGTCGACACCTTCCACGTCTGGTGGGACCCGGAGCTGGAGGCGCAGATCGCCCGCGCCGGGGCCGAGGGCCGGCTGGCGTCCTACCAGGTGTGCGACTTCAACCTGCCGATCGCCGCCGACGCCCTGCTCTCCCGCGGGATGATGGGCGACGGGGTGATCGACTTCGCCACGATCGGGCGCTGGGTCGCCGCGGCGGGCTACACGGGCCCGGTGGAGGTCGAGATCTTCAACCAGGAGATCTTCGACCAGGAGGCCGACGTCACGCTCGCCGTGATGAAGGAGCGCTGGGAGTCCCTCGTGCTCCCGTCCCTGACGGGCGAGCCCGCCCGTGCCCCCGCCTGAGATGGGGACCCGGGGGCTCGGCGACCGCCCCCGGGTGGTCGTGGCGCCCGACAAGTTCAAGGGCTCGCTCACGGCCGCCGAGGCGGCCGGCGCCCTCGCGGCCGGGGTCCGGCGGCACTGGCCCGCCGCCCGGGTCGTCACGGTCCCGCTGGCCGACGGCGGCGAGGGCACGGTGGACGCCGCCGTGGCGGCCGGCGCGCAGCTGCGCCGGACACCGGTCCGCGGCGCCGTCGAGGGCCGGGTACGGGCGCGCTGGGCGCTGTTCCGTTCCGGGAGCGGAGCCACCACCGCGGTGGTCGAGTCCGCGCAGGCCAGCGGGCTCGACCAGGTCCGGCCGAGCCCCACGACGGCCCGTGCGGCGCACAGCTACGGCTGCGGCCAGCTGATCCGGGCGGCACTGGACGCCGGGGCGACGGACGTCGTCGTCGGGCTGGGCGGCTCGGCCATGACCGACGGGGGCTCCGGTGCCCTGCGGGCGCTGGGACTGGAGGTGCTCGACGCCGACGGCGTGCCCGTGCCCCTCGGCGGGGCGGGCCTGCTGCAGGCCGCCCGGCTGGACACCTCCGCGCTGGACCCGCGGCTGCGGTCGGTCCGGCTGCGGCTGGCGGTGGACGTCCGGAACCCGTTGCACGGGCCGGACGGCGCCGCCCACGTCTTCGCGGGGCAGAAGGGCGCCGACGCCCGGGCCCGGGACGAGCTCGACGCCGCGCTGCGGCGCTGGGCCGGTCTGCTGGCCGGCACGGCCGGGTCCCGTCCCTTCCTGCGCCCCGGCGCCGGGGCGGCCGGCGGCTTCCCGTCCGGCTTCCTGGCACTGACCCCTGCCGTGCTGGAGCGCGGCTTCGACCTCGTGGCCGCGCTCGTGGGGCTCGAGGAGCACCTGCGGGACGCCGACCTGCTGCTCGTCGGGGAGGGATCCCTGGACGAGCAGTCCCTGCAGGGCAAGGCGCCGCTGGCCGCGGCGGCGCTCGCCGCCGCCCGGGGGATCCCCGTGGCGGCGGTGGCGGGCCGGCTGTCCCTGTCCGCCGGGCAGCTGCTCGCCGCCGGCGTGGGCTCCGCCGCGTCCCTCGTGGAGGCCGCCCCGTCCGTGGACGCCGCGCAGGCCCGGGCGTCTCACTACGCGCCGCTGGCCGCGGCCGAGGCCCTCCGGCGGCTCGGGCCCGCCCCGTCCTGACCGTGGGCGCGACCCGCCGCCCACGGAGCACGACGACACACTGAGATCCCCGCACAATTGTGGTTGACCTCACATCCTGCGATCACTAGCCTGGGGGGCAACGCAGATGTGGAAAACGCTTTCCCACTCGTCCCGAGGAGAGACCGATGACAACGAGGCACATCGACACCGACCCGCGCCGGGCCTTCCGGCCGCGGCTGCGCCGAGAGGCGGTCCCGGCATGAGCGTCGTCGAGGAGGTCACCCGGGAGGGGCTGCCGGGGGACCGCGCCAAGCCCGCGGCCGGCCGGAAGCGGCCCCGCGCCGACCGGCGGGACAACAAGGCGGCGCTGATCTTCCTGGCGCCCTGGATCGTGGGGCTCGTGGTCATCACGCTCGGCCCGATGCTGATGTCGCTCTACCTCTCGTTCACCGACTACAACCTCATGCGGGCCCCCGATTGGATCGGCCTGGAGAACTTCTCCCGGATGATCGAGGACCAGCGGCTGCACAACTCCCTGAAGGTGACCTTCACCTACGTGTTCGTGGGCGTCCCGCTGCAGCTCGCACTCGCCCTGGCGATCGCGATGGTCCTCGACCGGGGCCTGCGCGGCCTCGCGTTCTACCGCTCCATCTTCTACCTGCCGTCCCTGCTCGGCGCCTCCGTGGCGATCGCGATCCTGTGGAAGCAGCTCTTCGGGACCAGCGGGCTGGTCAACCAGGTGCTGGCCCTCGTCGGCATCGAGGGCATCGGGTGGATCTCGGACCCCCGCACCGCGCTCGGCAGCATCATCCTGCTGCACGTGTGGACCTTCGGGGCGCCGATGATCATCTTCCTCGCGGGCCTGCGGCAGATCCCCGCCATGTACTACGAGGCGGCCTCCATCGACGGCGCCGGCAAGATCACGCAGTTCCTCCGGATCACGCTGCCCCTGCTGAGCCCCATCATCTTCTTCAACCTGGTGCTCCAGATCATCCAGGCGTTCCAGTCCTTCACGCAGGCGTTCATCGTCTCCGGCGGCCGTGGAGGCCCGTCCGACTCGACGATGTTCTTCACGCTGTACCTGTACCAGACGGGCTTCGGCCAGTTCGACATGGGCTACGCCGCGGCCATGGCCTGGCTGCTGCTCGTCATCATCGGGGCGTTCACCGCTCTCAACTTCATCGCGTCTAAGTATTGGGTGTTCTACGATGACTAATCCGACAATCACCGACAGCCCCGCCCGGGCCGCCGATCAGGACCTCGTCCCGGCGCAGCACGAGGGCGCGCAGAACGCGCCGCGGCGGAAGCCCCGCGGCCCCGGCGTCCGGGGGAGGGTCCGCTCCCTGTTCAAGCACCTGGCGCTGATCCTCACGGGCGGCGTGATGATCTATCCGCTGCTGTGGATGCTGGCCAGCTCCCTGCGCCCCAACGACATCATCTTCCGGGAGCCGGGCATCCTGCTCGAGACCTTCGAGAGCGCGAACTACACGGGCGGGTGGAACGCCCTGTCCAGCCCGTTCAGCGTCTACCTGCTGAACTCCGCGATCGTGGTCCTCGGGTGCATCGTGGGTAACCTGGTCTCCTGCTCGATGGCCGCCTACGCCTTCGCACGGCTCGAGTTCCGCTTCAAGAAGCCGGCCTTCGCGCTGATGCTCCTCACGATCATGCTGCCGTTCCACGTGGTGATCGTGCCCCAGTACATCATGTTCTCCCAGATCGGCTGGGTGAACACCTTCTGGCCGCTGATCGTCCCGAAGCTGCTCGCCACGGACGCGTTCTTCGTCTTCCTCATGGTGCAGTTCATCCGCGGCATCCCGCGGGACATGGACGAGGCGGCCCGCATCGACGGCGCCGGCCACGCCCGGATCTTCGGGCAGATCATCCTGCCGATGATGGTCCCGGCCCTGGCGACCACCACGATCTTCACGTTCATCTGGACCTGGAACGACTTCTTCAGCGCCCTGATCTACCTGACCGACCCGAACATGTTCACCGTCCCGGTGGCGCTGCGCGCCTTCGTGGACGCCACGGGGGAGTCCTCGTGGGGCTCGCTGTTCGCGATGTCGATCGTGTCCCTGCTGCCGGTGTTCATCGCCTTCCTCGTGGGGCAGAAGTTCCTCGTCAAGGGCATCGCCACCACGGGCATCAAGTAGCCCGGCCGGGCTCCGTGCCGGCGGGCGCAGACCCGCCGGCACGGAGCCCCTCACCAGAGATCCCCACCCCCAGGACAAGGAGCACTCGATGCGCAGCCCAGATCCCGCCGGCACGGACGGCACGGCACCGCCGGCAGGCCGGACCCGGTACCTCGTGGTGGGCACCGGCCACCGGTGCGAGATGTACGTCCGCTCCCTGCTGGACGACCACGCCGACGTCGCCGAGCTGGTGGCCGTGGGCGACAGCAACCCCGGGCGCGCGGAGCATTACCGGCAGCTGGTCCAGGAGACCTGGGGGGTGCAGGCGCAGGTCTTCGACCCCGCGGCGCTCACCCGCACGATCCGCGAGCAGGCGATCGACCGGGTCGTCATCACCACTCCCGACGCCACCCATGCCGACTACATCTGCGAGACCCTGCGCGCCGGTGCGGACGCCGTCGTGGAGAAGCCCCTGACCATCGACGCCGAGGGCTGCCGCCGCGTCACCGCGGCGGTCGAGGAGACCGGCCGGCACGTGGTGGTGACCTTCAACTACCGCTACTCCCCGCGCAACACCGCGCTCAAGGACGTCGTGCAGTCCGGGACGATCGGCACCGTCACGTCCGTGGACTTCAGCTGGGTGCTGGACACCGTCCACGGCGCCGACTACTTCCGCCGCTGGCACCGGCAGAAGCAGAACTCCGGCGGGCTGCTGGTGCACAAGTCCTCCCACCACTTCGACCTGGTCAACTGGTGGCTGGGCGACACCCCGGAGCGGGTCTTCGCCTCCGGCGGGCTCCGGTTCTACGGCCGGGACAACGCCGAGGCCCGGGCGCGCGCGGGCGCCCCCCGGCCCGACGGCCCCGCCGGGGACCCCTTCGCCCTGGACCTGCGCGCCGACGAGCGGCTGAGCCGGCTCTACCTCGACCACCAGCACCACGACGGCTACCGCCGGGACCAGGACGTGTTCTCCGACGGGATCACCATCGAGGACAACCTCGCGCTCGTGGTCGACTACGCGCGCGGGGCCACCCTGTCCTACTCCCTCAACGCCCACGCGCCCTGGGAGGGCTACCGGGTGGCCGTCAACGGGACCGAGGGCCGGGCCGAGCTGGAGGTCGTGGAGCGAGCGGCCGTGCTGCCCACCAGCGGCGGGACCCCGGTGGACCCCTCGGTCACCGCCGGTGCGGACCAGGGCGGGGCCCGGCGGCACGGCGAGCGGCTGGTCGTCCAGCGGCACTGGGGCGCTGCGGAGGAGGTGCCCATCCGCCGCGGCGCCGGCAGCCACGGGGGCGGGGACCGCCTCCTGCTCGCCGACGTCTTCCGGGGTCCCGGCGAGGACCCCTACGGCCGGCCCTCCGGCTACCGCGACGGCGTGGCGGCCGTCGCCGTGGGCATCGCGGGCAACCGGTCCCTCGAGACCGGCGCGCCCGTGCGGATCGCCGACCTCGACCTCGGCACGGCCGCCGCGGAGCAGCGCAGCGAGGTCCCGGCATGACCCGGGTGGTCGTCACCGGCGGGTCCGGGCGGCTCGGGCGCAGCGTCGTCGCCGGGCTGGCGGAGGCCGGCTACGACGTCGTCAGCGTCGACCGCGCCCTGCCCGCGGACGCCCAGCGGACCGCCGAGCACCCCGCCGTCGAGCACCGGGCCGCGGAGCTCACCGACCCGGAGGCCACGCTCGCGCTGATGCGCTCCGCGGCCCCGGAGGCGGTGGTCAACCTCGCGGCCATCGCGGTGCCCTTCAGCGCCCCCGAGCACGTCATCCTGCAGACCAACGCGGTGATCGCGCACAACGTGGCCGGCGCCGCCACCGAGGCCGGTGCCCGGCGGATCGTGATGGCCAGCAGCCCCACGGTGCTGGGCTACGGCTCCCCGGCGGGCTGGCTGCCGCCCTCCTTCCCGCTGACCGAGCGGACGCCGCCGCGGCCGTGGCACGCCTACGGGCTGTCCAAGCACGTGGCGGAGCAGGTCGCGCAGATGTTCGCCGCCGCCCGGGGCGAGGCCGTGCGCTACGCGTCCTTCCGCCCCTGCTACGTGATCGCCCCCGAGGAGTGGGCGGGCGCGCCCACCCAGCAGGGCCACACCGTACTGGAACGCCTGGACGACCCCGCGCTCGCCGCCCCCGCGCTGTTCAACTACGTGGACGCCCGGGACGTCACCGCCTTCCTCGAGGCCCTGCTCGAGCGGATGGGTGGGATCCGCAACGGGGACACCTTCTTCGTGGGCGCGGCCGACGCCCTGGCGCGGCGCCCGCTGGCGGAGCTCATCCCGCAGTTCGTCCCCGGCAGCGAGGAGCTCGCCGCGGGGCTGACCGGGACGGCGCCCGCCTTCAGCATCGACAAGGCCCGCGAGGTCCTGGGCTGGGAGCCGGCGCGCAGCTGGCGCACCGAGCTCCGGGAGGGCGCCGGCGACCCGGCGCCCGGGCAGCTCGCGGGCGCCGGACAGCACGGAAAGGACACCGCATGAGCATCGCCGCCGTGCACACGGAGCTGATCACGGCCCGGCTGCTGCGCAGCTGGGGCCCGGAGGCCCCGCGCAACCACCTGATCGCCGTCACGGTCGTGGCCGACGACGGCGCCACCGGCACCGGCTTCTCCTGGACCCCGACCATCGGGGCCCGGGCCGTGCAGGCGCTGCTCGACGACGACCTCGCGGGCTTCGTCCGGGGCCGCCCGGAGCACCCCGAGGTGCTGTGGGACGACGCGTGGAAGTTCCTGCACGAGGGCGGCACGGGCCTGACCGGTATCGCCCTCGCCGGGATCGACCTCGCCCTGTGGGACCTGCGGGCCCGGCGCGCCGGCCTGCCGGTCGCCGACCTGCTGGGCCGGCGCCAGCAGGACGTGGCCGTCTACGGGTCCGGCGTGAACCTGCACTACGGGCTCGACGAGCTGCAGGAGCAGGTGCGCCGCTGGATCGCCGCGGGCTTCGGCGCGGTCAAGATCAAGGTCGGCCGCCCGGACCTGCGCGAGGACGTCGAGCGCGTGGCCGCCGTGCGCGAGCTGCTCGGGCCCGACCGGGGCCTGATGATCGACGCCAACCAGCGCTGGGACCTGCCCACCGCCCGCCGCGCCCTGGACGCGCTGGAGCCGTTCGCCCCGTCGTGGCTCGAGGAGCCGCTGCGCGCGGACGACCTCGAGGGCTACCGCCAGCTGCGCCGGTTCAGCCGGGTCCCGATCGCGCTCGGCGAGAACCTGCACAACGTCTACCGGTTCCGGGACTTCATCGCCGCCGGGGCCGTGGACATCGTCCAGCCGAACATCGTGCGGGTCGGCGGCATCACGCCCTTCCGGCGGATCGTGGAGCTGGCCCGCACGCACAACGTGGGGATCGCACCCCACCTCCTGCCGGAGCTCTCCGGGCAGCTGGCGCTGACCCTCGCGGAGCCCACCATGGTGGAGATCGTGGAGGACGCCGGGTTCGCCGACCTCGGCATCCTCGCCGAGCCGTCCCCGGTGCGCGTCACGGGCTCCCGGCTGGAGCTCCTCGACCGCCCCGGACTGGGCCTGGCGCTGCAGCAGCAGTCGCTGCCCGCCGCGCAGGAGGCCCTGGTCTGACGCCGGGCCCCGGCGTCGGGCGGTGTCCCGGCTGCCCCCGGTGACGGCGGTCGGCCTGCTCGACATGCCACGCCCTCCTGTAGCACCCTGGTCCAGAGGGCGCGCAGTCGGGTCAGGTTCTCCGCGGACGCGGCAGTGGGGTGCAGGCTGTGGGGTGCAGGCTGTGGCAGCGCCGGTCCACGGGGTCGGGGCGGCGCTCGGCCGTGCCCCTCTGGACCAGGCTCCGCAGCGCCGCGCTGAGATCGCTGCGCTGCAGACCGGCCGCCTCCGCGGCGGCGGACGTGCCCCGGGCCGGCGCCCCGGCCCAGCACCTGCCGGGCCCGCCCCGCCCGGGCCTCAGCCGCGACCGTCCCGGCCCCGACCGTCGAGGCTCTCGTCGCCGCCCGGTTCGTGCAGGTCCTGAACGGGGCCGCGGGCATGGTGGGCATCGACGGGGGCGGCACCGCGGCGCCCCTGGCCACCGTCATGGTCGCGGCCGCGGTCGTCGCCCTGGCGGGCCAGCTCGCGGCCGGAGGACGCCGCTCCCGGGTCACCGGCGGCTGAGCACCCCGGGCGGTCGCGAAGCGGTGCACGGTGCCGGCCGGGACCGCGCGTCGGTCAGCGCTCGAGCACGGCCGGCCGGTCCCGGCCGCGCACCCGCTGCACGGGCCACCGGGGGTCCACCGACAGCGGCCGGGGGCCGTCGGCGCCGAGCAGCACCGTGTCCTCGATCTTCGCGCCGGGCGCGGACGGGTTCCACGCGAACGCCTGGTGCTCGTGCACCCGGTCGGGGACCCCGGGGGCGAGCCGCGGGTCGCGGCCCGCGTACCCGGCCGGGCCGCCCTGGTGGTGCCGGGTCCACTCGCCGGCGTCGAAGCCGTGGCGCGGATAGGCCTGCTGGAGCACCGGCAGCACGTCCGCGAGGGGCAGCCCGGGACGCAGCACGTCGAGCACGTCGGCCTCGACCTCCGCGATCCGTGCCTCCGCGTCGGTCTCCTCCGCGGGGGCCGGGCCGAAGCGCACCCAGCGGGTCACGTTGGCGATCAGGCCGCCGCGGCGGGCGCAGACGACGGCCATCGCCCGCCGCCCCAGGGGTCCGGCGGTCGGCAGGGGGTGGCGGTACGCCAGGCGCTCCTCACCGCTGCACAGGAGCACGAGCGGCTCCGCGCCGCGCAGCACCAGCCCGGCGGCGAGCTCGGCGGCGACCTCCCGCTCGGTGGTGCGCGGGGTCGCCCGGCTCAGGACGTCCGTGAGCACGGCCGCGGCGACCCGGCACAGGGCCTCGTAGCGCAGCGCCTCCCCCGGGAGCAGGGAGGCCCGGGCCGCCCGGAGGGGGACCGCGAGGCAGTCCTCGGCGAGCACCGCCATCGAGCGGGCGCCGGGGAACCAGCTCTCCGGGGCGGCGGGGGACGCGTGCCACGGCAGCTCGTGCAGCCGGACGTCCCCGGGCAGCTCCTCGGCCACCAGCCGGGCCGCCTCGCTGGAGGAGGTCACCACCTCGTCCCCGTCCTGGTGCACCAGCACCCCCGCCACCGGCGGGCCGGCGAGCGAGACGTGCACGCGGGCGCCGTCGAGATACCAGGACACCGCCGTGTGGCTCTCCAGGAGCACGGCGTCGGCGCCGTGCTCCTCCAGCACCAGCAGGACCCGGCGGCGCTTCTCCGCCCGGTCGGCGACCGGGGAGCTCACGTCCCGCGGCTCTCGGACGCGCCGTCCAGCAGGGCCTCCACCCGGGCGGCGTCGAGCCGGCCGTCGACGACGAGCACGTGCACCGCCCGCTCGACCGGCGCCTCCGGCGACGTGGTCACCGGGGAGTCCCAGGCCAGGGAGAGGCCCACCCCCGGATAGCCCGAGACGCGGACGAACCACGGGTCCGCCGAGGACCCGCCGTGGCGGAGGACGAGCGTGGCGGGGCGCCCGGAGAACTCGGCCGAGAAGGCCAGCCACGAGGACACGCTGCCGTGCACCGCGTCCTCGCCGGCGGCGTCGGCCGTGAACACGTCCGCGTCCGCGCAGGCCGGCAGGCGCCAGAAGAACCCGCCGTAGCCGCCGCCGGCGCGCCCGTTCGACCCGGGGCTGCCGAGCTGCACGGGGCGGTCGCCGGCGGGGGAGAGGCCGAAGCGCAGGCCGAGCTCCCAGGCGTGCTCGGCCACCGGGCGGAACGTCCAGCGGCGCTGCTCGGTCAGGACCGCCGCGCCGTCCGGGCCGATCCAGGACAGCTCCTCGTCCAGCCGGGCGTCCGTGGCCCGGGCCGCCACGCGGGCGACGTGGCCGTGGTCGTCCCGCCACACGTAGCGCTGGTCCTCGCGGGTGTAGGTGCGCCCACCCCAGAAGTTGAGGCCGTCGACGTCCTGGAGCGCGGTCGAGACGCCGAGGTGCCAGACGTGGTCCAACGGCTGCTGGTCGGTGACGGTGACGCCGCCGAGGGTCCGCACGGGGTGCAGGAAGGGGCGCGGCGAGGAGGTCGGGGCGACCTCCTCGCCCGTGCGGACCCGGGCGACCTCGTGGCCCGCCACGACGAAGCGCTCCCCGGCCGGGGCGGGCGCCGCCCACGGCGCGCCGAGCCCGGCGAAGCCCGCCTGGGCCTTGACGGCGCGGGCCGCCCAGTCCTCGACCCCGGGCAGGACGGCGCGCCGCGCACCGCCCTCCTCGTGCCACCGCACGTGCTCCGGGGCGATCGGCACGGGGTCCGGGGCGGTGCGCACGGCGTCGAGCACCCGCATGAACGCCCCCGTGGCGGCCAGGGGGCAGAGCAGCGCGGTGCCGTGGCGACGGGCGTCGATCAGGTTCTCCAGCAGGTTCGTGCGCCCCGAGGTGATCGTCCGCGTGCCCTCGGGCCCCGAGACGACCAGCTCGTCCCGGGTGTAGTGGAGGACGGCCTGCCCCTCCGTGCCGTCGATCGTGATGAAGGGGTCCTGCTGCTGGGCCGCGCACAGCGTCAGGGCGCAGGTGACGGGGACGCCGGACGCCGTGCGGACCTGCACGACCGAGGTGTCGTCGGACTCGATCGCGTTGGCGCGGTACAGCTCGGTGCGCAGCTGCGCGACGTCCTCGGCGGTCCGGGCGCCGGCGATGTGCAGGGCGGTCATGACGGCGTGGGCGAGCGGGTTCGTGACCACCCCGTCCACCACGTCCACGCCGCCGATGCGGCGCCGGCCGGCCCAGGGGGACCGGGTGAAGTAGTCGGTGTCCCGGGACCACAGCCCCGTGGCGCCCACCGCGCGCAGCCGCCCGATCTCCCCGCTCTCGAGCAGCCGGTCGATGAGCTCCAGCGCATGGGAGCCCAGGCTCTGGAACCCCACCTGGACCAGGCGGCCCGCGTCCTCGGCGGCCGCGAGCAGGCGGCCGAACTGTTCGAGGTTCGCCACCGGCGGCTTCTCGAGCAGGACGTCGGCCCCCAGGTCCAGGGCCGTCAGGGCGAGTTCGAAGTGGGTGTCGATCGGGGTGGAGACCACCACCACGTCGACGTCGAGGCCCGCCGCCCGCAGCTGCTCGAGGTCGCCGAACATCGGCACCTCGGGCCCGAGCGCCCCGTCGTCGTCGGCGCGCCGGTCGACGGCCGCCACGAGGCGGACGCCGCCCTCCTCCTCGAGCCGGCGGATGTTCTCCAGGTGCCGCTCGCCGAAGCCGCCGATGCCGACCAGGCAGACGCGGACGGAGGCCTCGCGGGCGAGGCCGGAGGATGGAGCGGGAGCGGTCTGGGCATGCACGGGAGTCTCCTCGGACGCAGTGGGAATGCGCTTTCCAACGTATCGACCGGCTTTCGGTGTGTCAAGAGTCACACCTGGGCGCCGGGTCGGCCGTCGGCGCGCCGCAGGCCCCGATCCGGTGATCGGGGCCTGCGGCGCCACGGCGTCCCCGGGGAGGACGCCGTGGCGCGTAGGGGTGTGCGGGTGGCGGTCAGTCGGGCAGGCGGGTGCCGGTGCCGGTGTCGAAGAGGTGGATGTGCTCCAGGGTGGGGGCGACCCAGATCGTGGACTCGGGCCGGGGCGGGGTGCGGCCCTCGACGCGGACCACGATCTCGTGGGCGCCGGGGCCATCGTCCTGGGCGGCGTCCTCGGCGGTGGGGTCGACCTGCACGATGGTGTTGGCGGCGGTGACCGGGGCCAGGTGGCCGTAGACGAACGCGTCGGCACCGAGCTCCTCGACCACGTCGGCCACGATCGGCAGCCCGGTGCCCTCCGGTGCCGGGGCGAGGTCCTCCGGGCGGATCCCGATGGTGACGTGGGTGCCGGTGATCGCCGCGCGCTGGGTGTCGGTGAGGTCGATGCGCATCGTGCCGAAGCTCGCGGTGTTCCCGGCCACGGGCACCCGGAAGAGGTTCATGGCCGGGGAGCCGATGAACCCGGCCACGAACTCCGTGGCGGGGCGGTCGTAGAGGTTGCGCGGGGTGTCGACCTGCATCAGGTGCCCGTCCTTGAGCACCGCGACCCGGTCGCCCATGGTCATCGCCTCGAC
>NZ_JAVHZE010000058.1:0-936 GCF_040981185.1 Kocuria sabuli | reverse complement strand
AGGGTGGCCCGGATCGCCTCGGCCGAGCGCTGCAGCATGGCCTGCTCCCGCTCGTCCATCGGCACCACCAGCCGCTCCAGCACCCCACCGCGTCCCACCACCGAGGGCACCGACAGGGCCACCCCGCTGATCCCCCGGTAGTCCTCCAGCACCGTGGACACCGGCAGCACCGCGTGCTCGTCGCGCAGCACGGCCTCGGCCACCCGCGCCCCGGCCAGACCGATCGCGTAGTTCGTCGCCCCCTTGCCCTGGATCACCGCGTAGGCCGCATTGACCGTCTCCCCGGCGATCTGCGCCAACCGCTCCTCGGTGAAGGGCCGGCGCCCCTCGACGGTCCAGTCCCGCAGCGGGATCTGCCCGATGTTCGCACTCGACCACAGCGGGAACTCGGTGTCCCCGTGCTCGCCGACGATCGTGGCGTGCACACTCGAGGTGGACACCCCACCCTCCTGCGCCAGCAGCCACCGCAGCCGGGAGGTGTCCAGCACCGTCCCCGAGGACATCACCCGCCCCGCCGGCAGCCCGGTGAGCCGCTGGGCGATCACCGTGAGCACATCACAGGGATTGGTCACCAGCACATAGACCGCCTCCGGGGCCTGCTCCACCAGCCGCGGCATCAGGCCCTCCAGGATCGACGCGTTGGCCCCGGCCAGCTCCATCCGGGTCTGGCCCGGCCGCTGCTTGGCCCCGGCGGTCACGAACACCACGTCCGATCCGGCCAGCACCGCGATGTCGTCGGAGCCGGTCACCCGGGAGCTGGGGGTGAACATGGCACCGTGGGCCAGGTCCAGGCCCTCGGCGCGGACCCGGTCCCCGGCGAGGTCGTAGAGAGCCACCTCCTGGGCGACTCCGCGGATCAGCGCCGCATAGGCCAGGGAGGAACCGACGGAACCGGCGCCGACCACGCCGATCTTGGTGCGGGCGGGAGTGGTGGGC
>NZ_JAVHZE010000057.1:0-942 GCF_040981185.1 Kocuria sabuli | reverse complement strand
ATTCCTTAGTGCAAACCAAACACGTTGAGCATGGTGGAGAGCTTCACGCCCGTCTCGCGCCACTCGCCCACCGGGGAGGAAGCAGGCACAATACCCGCGCCGGCAAACAGGCGAACGGTATTTTGATGCAGCCGCGCGCAGCGGATAGTTACCACCCACTCGCCGTTACCTTCGCTGTCGCACCAGCCGACGATGCCGCCGAACAGCTCACGATCGAACGGCTCCAGCTCGGCAATCAGCTCTTTTGCCGCCTGATGCGGGAAGCCGCTCAGCGCTGGCGTCGGGTGCAGCAGACAGGCCAGCGTCAGGGCGTTCTCGTTTTCACGCGCGTCACCTTCTACCGGCGTCGCCAGATGCCACAGCGTCGGGGTGGTGATGAGCTGCGGGGAAGCCGGCATGGTCAGATGATGGCTGCGCGGTTCCAGAATGGTTTTCATCGCCTGCGTTACCAGGTCGTGCTCGTGACGGTCTTTTTCGGAGGCCAGCAGCTTAGTGCCCGCTTCGCGATCCAGCACATCGTCCGGCTGACGGCGCGCAGAGCCCGCCAGCGGCAGCGAGCTAAAGTGCGCGCCCTCTTTACGCAGCAGCAGTTCCGGGCTGGCGCCCAGCAGCACGCCGCCGTCTTCCAGCGGTACGTGGAAGTTAAAGCTCGCCGGGTTCTGGGCGATAAGACGCTCCATCAGCGCGCTGCTATCAATCTGTTTGTCGGTGGCGATATCAATCAGGCGCGACAGCACCACCTTATTCACCTGCGGCGTGGCGGTGAGCGACGCGGCGCGGGCGACCATCTCCTCGAAAACCGGCTGCGGCGGGATCTCGGTGCGTTGTTGCACATTCAGCGTCTGCGCGCCGGAGGCGTAGCGTGCGGACTGCTGACGCGCCGGGCGAGAGAAGGTTTGCCAGCGTTGCGGAATAAACAGCGATGACGGTTTGCGGGTATCG
>NZ_JAVHZE010000017.1:0-72646 GCF_040981185.1 Kocuria sabuli | reverse complement strand
GGAACTGGCCGAGCGGTGGCGGGCGGGGATGTGGGGGAAACCGGCCGCCCACGGGATGGAGCGGCCCGGGCTGGACTCGGAGGCCTACATCCAGCCGGAGCGCTCCATGAGCGCGATCGGCGGCTGAGCCCGGTGCTGGTGCGCTACTTCGCCGCCGCCCGGGCCGCGGCCGGCACCGAGGCCGAGACCCTGGACCTGGACCGGCCCACCACCCGCCGGGACGTGGAAACCCTGCTCGCCCGGGCCCACCCGCACCCGGGCCCCGGACAACCACCCCTGGCGCAGGTGCTGGCCCGCTCCAGCTACCTCCTCGACGGAATCGCCTGCCCCGACCCCGACACCCCGATCCCCCACGAGGCGGTGCTCGACGTCCTGCCACCCTTCTCCGGCGGATGAGCACCCCGGCCGGCGCCCCGACCAGCACCCCAGCAGGCGCCGTGGTCTTCCACGCCGTGGTCCTGGCGGGAGGGCGCTCCTCCCGGCTGGGCGGGCGGGCCAAGGCGGGCCTGCGCCAGGACGGGCGCACCCTCGTGGAGCTCACGGTGGACGCCGTCCGGGAGGCGGCGGGCGTCGTCGTCGTGGGCCCGGATGACCTCCTGCTCCCGCAGGGGGTGCTGCGCGCCCGGGAGGACCCGCCGTTCTCCGGCCCGGCCGCGGGCATCGCCGCCGGGCTCACCGCCCTGGAGGTCCTGGACCCCGCGGAGTGGACCATGACCCTGGCCTGCGACATGCCCGGGGTGGCGCGTGCGGTGCCCCTGCTGCTGGCGGCCGCCCGGGCCGCCCCCGACGCCGCCGGGCACATCAGCGTCACCCCCGACGGGCGACGTCAGCCCCTGGCAGCCCTCTACCGCACGGAGGTGCTGCGCGACGCCTACGCGGGCCAGGACCCTGCCGACCGCTCGGTGCGCTCCTTCGTGCGCCACCTCCCCCTGCGCGACGTCGCCGTGGCCGAGGACGCCACCGCGGACGTGGATACGTGGGACGATGTGCAGAGGCACCACCTGACCTGACCACGAGCGGGCGGTCCCCACCGCCCGGGAGGAGCACGGCATGCCCAAGGACCTGAGCCCGGCCGAGAACGAGACGCTCGAGCGGTGGCTCGCGGCGGTCCGGGCGGCCCTGGACGTCCCCGACGCCGAGCTGCCGATGGACACCGTGCTGGGTCTCACCGGCCGGATCGCCCACAGCACCGTGCGCCCAGCCGTCCCGCCCACCGCCTACCTGCTGGGCTACCACGTGGCCCGCGCGGTCGCCGCCGGAGAGGACGAGCAGCACGCCCTGCGCCGCGCCTTCGAGGCCGTCGGCGACCTCGTCCCCGCCCGCCGAACCCCCGAGGAGAACTGATGTCCGGACTGCCCCTGCCCCACGACACCAACAGCCCCTACACCCACGCCCTGCCCGTCATCGAGGACGACGACGCCCCCGCGACCGCACCGGAGGTGGTCGAGGCCGTCCACGACGCCGAGTGGCACCGGGCCCGGCAGTTCTCCTACGACGTGGCCACCGCGCTGCCCAGCCACTGGCTGCCGCTGCGGGAGGCGCTCGGTGGGATCCTGGCCGAGGACGTCACCGCCCCGATCCCGGTGCCGCACTACGCCTCTTCCGCCATGGACGGCTACGCGGTGGCCGGGCCCCAGCCGTGGACCGTCGTCTTCCCGGAGCCCGTGGAGACGGACCCCCGCAAGATGCTCATCATCCCGCCGCACGAGCTCTACCGCCCGGTGCTCAACCTGGAGCCGGGCCAGGCCACGCGCATCGTCACCGGCGGGCTCGTCCCGGCCGGCGCGCGAGCCGTGCTGCGGGACGAGTACGCGGACCTGTCCGAGGAGGGCACGGTGCTGACCATCGCCGCCCACGCCCCCTCGGCCGAGGACATCCCCTACGGGCAGAACATCCGCCACACCGGCGAGGAGGTGGCCGCCGGGGACGTCATCCTGCACGGCGAGTGCCTGCTCAACCCGGCGCACATCGCCTTCGCCGCGATCAGCGGCCACGACATGCTCCCGGTCCGCCGCCGCCCGCGCGTGACCATCCTGCTCACCGGCAGCGAGGTGGTCGAGGACGGGATCCCGGAGCCCGGTCAGGTCCGTGACGCCTTCGGCCCGCAGCTGCCCACGTTCGTGGAGATGCTGGGCGGGTCCGTGGACCAGCTCCGGCGCGTGGAGGACACCGCCAAGGCGATGCTCTCCGCCCTCACCGAGGCGCCCTCGGGCATGGCCTCGGTGCTCGACGCCCGCACCGAGGTGGTCATCACCACCGGGGGGACCGGGCACTCCGACGCCGACCACGTCCGCTCCGCGCTGGAGGAGCTCGGGGCCGTCTTCCTCCTCGACGGTCTCGCCCAGCGCCCCGGCCACCCCACGTTCCTCGCCCGGCTGCCCGAGGACGGGCCCTTCGTCGTCGGTCTGCCCGGCAACCCGCTGGCCGCCATGAGCTCCATGTTCACGGTGGCCCAGCCGCTGCTGGCGAAGCTGCACGGCGACCCGGCCCCGGCCACGCGCACCGTGCCCGCGGCCGAGGACCTGCCCGGCCAGAAGGTGACCGCCCTGGTCCCCGGCTATCTGCAGGACGGGGCGGTCGCCCCGCGGGACCGGGTCGGGGCGAACATGCTGCGCGGTCTCGCGCACGCGGACGTCATCATCGTGGTCCCCCCGGGCGGCGTGGCCGCCGGGCAGGACGTCGAGGTCGTCCCCCTGCCCTGGCGCTGAGCCGCGGCGGGACGCCGGGGCCCGGGCACCCAGGTGCCCGGGCCCCCGGCGCGTGCCGGCGCTCAGGCGGTGACGACGAGCGTCAGCACGCCGAGGACGAACACGGTGGAGGCGGCGAGCGCGCAGGCGAACTCGACCACGATGCCCAGGCCCGCCGCCTTGAGGGCCACCCAGCTGGACTCCATCGCGGTCCGCAGGTCGCGCTGGCGGGCGGTCTCGCTCAGGAGCAGGCCCACGAAGAAGCCCACGAAGATCCCCACCACGGGGATCACGAACAGCCCGACCACGGCGCCCACCGCCGCGAAGAGCAGGGAGCGGTTGGGGATCTGCCGGCGTTTGAGCCGGGTGCCGGTGAGCACGGCGCTCGCGGCCATCCCGGCGACGGCCAGCACGGAGCCCACGACCAGCACCGTCCACCCCTCGACCGCCTGGACCGTGAACGCCCACACGAGCAGCCCCACGACGATCAGGAGCGAGCCGGGCAGGACGGGGACGATGACCCCGAGGCACCCGACGACGAGCAGGACGGCGGTGACGATGGTCGCGATGATCTCCTCGGCGGTCACGCCCTCATCGTAGGTGATCGCGGTGTGCTGTCCCCCCAAGAGGGCGCAGACCCGCGTCCGCCGAGCTCCTAGCCTGGAAGGAATGCCCACCTCCACCCCGGCCCCGGCGCGCCCGGACACCGAGCAGACCGAGGAGCGCCCCCGGCGCAGCTCCTCGTGGTTCCTGCTGGCATCGGTGCTGCTGCTGCTGATCGGCACGGGAGGCCTGATCCACGCCAACACCACCCCCGAGTGCTGCGCGGCGGTTCCCGGCAGCGCCGAGCCGGACCGCACGGCTCCTGTGCCGGAGCCGTGGGGCCGGGACGTGCTGGCCGCCGCCGAGTTCTCCGGCCTGCCGCCGCAGATCGTGGCCGCCCAGCTGGACGTCGAGAGCCGCTGGGACCCCCGGGCCGTGAGCCCCGCCGGGGCCCGGGGCCTCGCTCAGTTCGTGCCGCGGACGTGGGCGCGGTACGGGCGGGGGGACCCCTTCGACCCGCGAGCCGCCATCCGCGCCCAGGGCCGCTACCTCAAGGACCTCCGGCGGATGGTGGGCAGGCTCGGGCCGGCCACGCCCGCGGAGGAGATCGACCTGGTCCTGGCCGCCTACAACGCCGGGCCCACCGCAGTGCTGCGGCACGGGGGGATCCCCCCGTTCGCGGAGACCCGCGGCTACGTGGCACAGATCCGTGAGCTCGCGGACACCACGTACGCCGGGGTGTGCGCCTGCGGGCCCTGAGAGCACCTCAGCCGGCGCGCCGCCGGGTGCGGGCCAGGCCCGCCAGGGCGCGCCGGGCCGCGTGGTGGCCGGCCATCCCGTGCACGCCGCCGCCGGGCGGGGTCGAGGACGAACAGAGGAAGACCCCCGGCACGCCGGTGGCGTAGGGGTCGGCCTGCACGGCAGGACGGAACACCTGCTGGAGCCCGTCCAGGGCGCCCCCGCCGATGTCCCCGCCCACGAGGTTCGCGTTCCACGCCTGCAGCCCGGACGGCGGGGTGTCGACCCGGGCGAGGACCCGGTCGCGGACGCCGGGCGCGAAGCGCTCGAGCTGGTCGAGCACCCGCTCCCCCGCCCGCGGGTCGTCGCAGCCGTGCGGGACGTGGGCGTAGCTCCACAGCACCTGCTGCCCGGCGGGCGCCCGGGACGGGTCGGCCGCCCCCTGCTGGGCCACGAGCACGAACGGTCGTTCGGGCAGCCGCCCCGCGCGGGCCTGGGACTCCGCGGCCCCGATCTCCGCCAGCGTCCCGCCCACGTGCACCGTCCCCGCCTGCGCCACCCGGGGGTCCCGCCACGGCACGGGCCCGTCCAGCAGCAGGTCGACCTTGTAGCAGGCCGTCCCGTAGCGCCAGCGGGACAGGGCCCGCCGGTACCGGCCGGGCAGCTCGAGCCCGCCCAGGCCCAGCACCTGCCGGGGCGTGAGGTTCAGCAGGACGAGGTCGGCCGGGCGCACCCGGGCCAGATCGGTCACCGGGGAGCCCAGGACCACCCGGCCCCCGTGCTCCCGGAGGTCGGCCACCAGCGCGTCGGCGATCGCCTGGGACCCGCCCCTGGCGACCGGCCAGCCCGTGGCGTGGGCGGCGGCGCCGAACAGCGTTCCGAACGCGGAGGTCAGCACGTGGCGCGGGGGCAGCACGGCGTGCGCCGCGGACCCCGCGAAGAGCCCCCGGGCCTGCTCGGTGCGGAACAGCGCCGTGGCCGTGGCCGCGGCGGGCCAGGGCGCCCGGAGCCCGAAGGACGCCAGGGCCGCGGGGTGCTCGGGCACGCGCAGCAGGGGGCCCAGCGCGGACTCGACCGTCTGCTCCCAGCGCTCCACCACGCCCCGGTGCAGCACCGACCAGGCCCGGCCGTCCGGGCCGAGCTCCGCGGCGGTGCGCTCGAGCGAGCGATGCAGCAACCCTGCCGGGCCGTCGTCGAGCGGGTGCGCCGCGACGACCGGCGGGTGCAGCCACTCCAGCCCGTGGCGGTGCAGGCCCAGCTGCGAGAACAGGGGGCTGGCCACCCCGAAGGGGTGGACCGCGGAGCCGAGGTCCACCACCGTGCCGGGGCCCAGCAGGGCCGCGGAGCGGGCCGCGCCCCCGGGCGTGTCCGCCGCCTCGTGCACCGTGACGTCGAGCCCGGCCCGGGCTAGCACCACCGCCGCGGCGAGCCCGTTGGGCCCCGCGCCGACCACCGCGGCCGTCCCCTGCACGAGCGGGCCTACTCGAGCAGCGCGCTGCGCATGGTCCGCAGGGCCACGGACAGGGCCGCCAGCTCGGTGGCGGGCTCGTCCGTGCCCTCGACCTCGATCTCCCCGAGCACCTCGCGCAGCCGGCCCAGGCGGGACTCGTTGCTCTCCTCCCACGCCTCGACCTTCTCCCGCGCGGTCCGCCCCGGGGCCCGGAGCGCCTGGTCGGCGAGCGCCACGAGCGTCGCGTACACGTCCTCCCGCATGGACATCCGCGCGAGGTTCTCCCAGCGGGTGGTCTGCGGCAGGCCCGTGATGCGCGTGAGCAGGCTGTCGATCCGGTAGCGGTCGTAGAGCCGGAAGTAGACCTTGGCGATGGTCTTGATCTGCTCCTCGTCGAGGGTGCCGTCCGCGGCGACCGCCTCCCCGGAGGCGTGGGCGAGGCGGGCGACGTCGAGCAGCGCGAACGCGTCCAGCAGCTGCGACCACTCCGTGGCCAGCGGCCCCGGCACGCCCTGCCGCTCGGCCGCCTCCGCGTGCGAGTCGACCCGCTGCCGGGAGTTCCCCCCCAGCAGCCGGTCCTCGAGGAAGCGGATGTCCACGGTGGGCTTGTAGCGCTCGATCACCTCGGCCACCGGGTTGTCGGTCTCCTGCCGGTGGATGAGCCAGCGCACCACGCGGTCCAGCAGCCGGCGCATGTCCAGGAACATCCGGTCCCACACCTCGGTGGGCACGTCGGCGGGCAGCTCCCGGTGCTGGTGGGCGTAGCGCTCGATCTCGTAGATCTGCACCGCCGCCACGAACGCGCGGGCGACCTCCACCGGCCGGCACCCGGTCTCCTCGAGCACCCGGTAGACGAACGGGATCCCGCCGTAGTTGATCATCTGATTGGCGACCATCGTGCCGATAATCTCCGCCCGCAGGGGGTGGGTGCCGACGAGATCGCCGAAGCGATCGGTGATCTGCTCCGGGAAGTAGGCCTCGAGCACCTCGCCGAACCACGGGTCCTCGGCCAGCCCGCCATCGACGAGGGCCTGGGAGAGCTGGATCTTGGCGTAGGCCGAGAGCACGGACAGCTCCGGGGAGGTGAGGCTCTGCCCGGCCTGCACCCGCGCGCGCAGCTCCTCGTCGGTGGGCAGGAACTCGATCGTCCGGTCGAGCTCCGCCGTCTCCTCGAGCCAGTGCATGAAGCGGATGTAGGCCTCGTTGAGGACCCGCACCCGGGCCCGCTCGGTGGTGAGCAGCACGTTCTGCGCCACGTTGGTCTCGAGCACGAGCCCGGCCACCTCGTCGGTCATGGCCTCGATGAACCCGGCCCGCTCCTCGGCGGAGAGCTCCCCGGCCACGACCATCCGGTCCACGAGGATCTTGATGTTGACCTCGCGGTCGGAGGACTCCACGCCGCCCGAGTTGTCGATCGCGTCGGTGTTCAGCAGCACGCCGTTGAGGGCGGCCTCCACGCGCCCGAGCTGGGTGAACCCCAGGTTGCCGCCCTCGCCCACCACCTTGACCCGCAGGTCCTCGCCGTCGACCCGGATCGCGTCGTTGGCCTTGTCCCCCACGTCCGTGGAACTCTCCTGCGCCGACTTCACGTACGTGCCGATGCCGCCGTTGTAGAGCAGGTCCGCCGGGGCGGAGAGGATCGCGCGCATCAGCTCGATCGGGGTGAGCTCCTCGACCCCGTCCGCGAGGTCCAGCGCGTTCCGCACCTGCGGCGAGATCGGCACGGACTTCACGGTGCGCGAGTACACCCCGCCGCCCTCGGAGATCTTCTCCCGGTCGTAGTCCTGCCACGAGGAGCGGGGACGGCCGAACAGCCGCTCGCGCTCGGCGTAGGAGACCGCCGGGTCCGGGTCCGGGTCCAGGAAGATGTCGCGGTGGTCGAACGCGGCCAGCAGCCGGATGTGCTCGGAGAGCAGCATCCCGTTGCCGAACACGTCCCCGGACATGTCGCCCACGCCCACCACGGTGAAGTCCTCGGTCTGGGTGTCCACGCCCAGCTCGAAGAAGTGCCGCTTCACGGACTCCCAGGCGCCACGGGCGGTGATGCCCATGACCTTGTGGTCGTAGCCCACCGAGCCGCCGGAGGCGAAGGCGTCGCCGAGCCAGAACCCGAACTCCGCGGAGATCGCGTTGGCGGTGTCGGAGAAGGACGCCGTGCCCTTGTCCGCGGCCACCACCAGGTAGGAGTCCTGGCCGTCGCGGCGCACCACGTTCTCCGGGTGCACGACGACGTCCTGGCCGCTCTCGTCCCGGACGAGGTTGTCGGTGATGTCCAGCAGGGAGGCGATGAACAGCTTGTACGCCTCCCGGCCCTCGTTCACCCAGGCGTCGCGGTCCACCGCGGGATCCGGCAGCTGCTTGGGGTAGAACCCGCCCTTGGCCCCGTTGGGCACGATCACCGAGTTCTTCACCATCTGCGCCTTCACCAGGCCCAGCACCTCGGTGCGGAAGTCCTCGCGGCGGTCCGACCAGCGCAGCCCGCCGCGGGCCACCGGTCCGAAGCGCAGGTGCGTGCCCTCGACCCGCGGGGACCACACCCAGATCTCGAACATCGGGTGCGGCAGCGGGGCGGCGCTGATCCGCCCGGGGTTCAGCTTGAAGGCCAGGGTGGGCCGGTGCTGGTACACGTTGGTGCGCACGGTGGCGGCCATGATCTCGGTCAGAGCCCGCAGCAGCTTGTCCGCGTCCAAGGTCGGGACCTCGTCGAGGGCCTCCGTCAGCCGGGCGTGCGCGGCGTCGCGCTCGGCGTCGCGCACGCCGTCGTCGAGCGCGGGGTTGAAGCTCGCGTCGAAGAACTCGACCAGTCCGCGGGTGACCGCGGGGAAGGCCAGGAGCGTGTCCGCGATGTAGTCGAAGGAGTTGGGGTGGCCCAGCTGCAGCAGGTACCGGACGTAGGAGCGCAGGACGGCCACGGTCCGCCACGTCATGCGCTCCGTGAGGACCAGGCGGTTCAGGGAGTCGGACTCCGTGCGGTGGGACAGCACCGCGCACAGGGTGTCCTCGATGAGGTCCTCCGTCTTGGCGTCCTCCGGGCCGGTCGGGTCCACGCCCTCGGGCAGGCGCACCCCGAAGTCGTAGAGCTGGAAGTGGCGGCCGTCGGCGGGCGCGACCTCGTAGGGCTTCTGGTCCAGGACCGTGAGCCCGAGGTTCTGCAGCATGGGCAGCAGCTGCGTCAGGGACAGGGACCGGGTGAGGTAGATGTTCAGCCGCACGCCCCCGGGGACGTCGACCACGCGCACCTCCGCGGGCAGGTCCGAGTCCCTGCCCCACAGCTCCTCGCAGCGCTGGAGGTCCTCCACGGCCTCCTCGATCTCGTAGTCGGCCCGGTAGGCGTCCGGGAACGCCTCCGCCCAGTTCTCGGCGTGGGTGCGGGCGAGGTCCTCCGGGAAGCTCCGGTGGATCGCCCGGACCAGGGCCTCGGACCAGGACCGCACGGTCGCGCGCAGCCGCGCCTCGAGGCCCTCGCGGTCGAAGGACTGCACCTCGCCCGTGTACGGCAGCCGGATGCGGAAGAACAGCCGGGCCAGCGTGGAGGAGGTCAGGCGGGCGTCGAAGTCGATGGACTCGGCGTCGAAGGTCCGCCGCAGCTCCGCCTCGATCCGCCCGCGCACCGACGTGTTGTACCGGTCCCGGGGGAGGAAGACGACGGCGGACATGAACCGCCCGAAGTGGTCCTGGCGCAGGAACAGGCGGGTCTGGCGCCGCTCGTCCAGGCCCATGACGCCGCGCATGATGTCGTAGAGCTCGCCGGCGGTCATGTGGAAGAGCTCGTCCCGCGGGTAGTCCTCGATGTTGCCCATCAGGTCCCGGGCGGAGTGGGAGTCCTCCATGAAGCCGAAGCGGTCGGCGACCTGGGCCAGCTTCTCCTTGAGCAGCGGCGTCTCCCGCGCCGGGGTGTGGTAGGCCCGGCGGGTGAACAGCCCCAGCGCCAGGTACTCGCCCACGATCCGGCCCTCGTCGTCGTACTTCGCGACGCCCACGTAGTCGAGGTACTCGCGGCGGTGGATGGACGAGCGGCGGTTGGCCTTCGTGATGAACAGGGTGCCGGCCTCGCGGGCGTGCTCCCGGCCCAGGCCGGTCAGCTCCTGGCGGTGGGGCTTGTCGTCGTGCTCGACGAGCAGGCCCAGGCCCGTCCCGGGGCGGCTGACGAGGGCGAGCCCGTCGTCGGTCTCCTCGAGGTCGTACTCCTTGAAGCCCATGAGGATGAAGTTGCCGCGGATCAGCCAGCGCAGGAAGTCCTGGGACGGGCCGACCATCGGCGGGTGCCCGCCCTCGGGCAGGTCCAGCGAGTGCAGCCGGTCCAGCTCGCCGGCCAGCTGCTCGACGCGCGACCTGAGCTGCTCCTGGTCCTCGTCGACCCGCTGGACGTCCTGGAGCAGGGTGGAGAGCCGCTCCTCGAGCTGCCGGGCGGTCTCGTCCGAGATCGGGCGGAAGAGCTCCACGGAGATCCAGGACTCCACGACGTGCCGGGTGCCCCCCGAGGGGCGGAAGGACGCCAGGCTGGGCAGCGCGGTGGTGTCGCCGCTGGAGCTCGCGGAGAAGTCGGGCACCTGCTGGAGCTCGATCAGCTCGTGGGTGTCCTCGCTGCGGGTGGCCACCAGCACGGGGTGGATCACCAGGCGGGCGCCGCCCCACTTGGCGGCGATCTCCGCGCTCACGGTGCTCACGAGGTAGGGCACGTCCTCGGTGACCACGAAGACCACGGAGGTGGCGTCCTCCTGGCGCACGCCCACGGCGATCTCGCCCGGCGCGCGGACCCGTCCCACCTCCTGGTGGTGGTCGGCGCGCTCGCGCAGCTGCTCCTCGGTGCGCGCGAGCAGGTCCTCCTGCGGCACGTGGCGGTAGTACTCGTTGATCCACGCCCGGTCTCCGCCCCACTCCGGGGTCTGCGGGATCACGCGGAGTGCTTCCGTGCGGTCCTCGTCGGGGATCGTGTACTGGTCAGAGGCCACAGCCGCATCACGCCTTCGTCGCCGTGGGCGGCATTGGTCGCGGTCCGTGCGCCGCCGTCGCCGCCCCAGGGGGTGGACGGCACCTCGTGGGACCGTCCCTGCTCCGTTCAGCTTATTGAACGAAGACCCTGCTGTCAGGGGGCGGTGGACTCGGACACGTCATGTCGCAGCCGCTCGTCGCCGAGGGCCTCGATCCGGACGGGGACCACCTCGCAGTTGCGCACCCGGGGGTGGGCCTCACCGTTGAGCTCGGAGACCGTCAGGCGGATGAGCGAGCCGTGGGCGACGACCAGGACGTTGCGCCCGGGGTGCTCGGTGCGGATCCGGCGCAGCGCGGCCAGGCCTCGCCGGGCGACCGCGTCCGCAGGCTCTCCCTCGGCCAGGATCCGCTCCCGCGCCTGCGCCTCGAGACCGGCCAGGGTGGAGCCCTCGTGGACCCCGAAGCTGCGCTCCACGAGCTCGGGGCACGTGGCCGCGAGCTCGAGGCCGAGGACCGTGCCGATGATCCGCGCGGTCTCCACGGCCCGGTCCAGCGGCGAGGAGACCAGCACGTCCCAGGGGGTCGCTCCGCCGCGCAGGTGCGCGGCCAGGGCCCGGGCCTCCTGGCGGCCCGCGTCGTTGAGCGGGACGTCCGTGGCGCCCTGCAGCCGCTCCTCCCGGTTCCAGTCGGTCTGGCCGTGGCGGATGAGCACGATGCGTCCGGGAGTGTTCACGCCCTCCACTGTGGGGGACGGCCCGCCGCGGGGCAAGCGCGCCCGCGGCGGGCCGGCCCCGGCCCTCCGCGAAGGAGGGCCGGGGCCGGTGCCGTGCTACTGCTCGTCCTCCGGGCGCTCGGGTCGTTCCCGCTCCTCCACGGAGAAGCGCACCTCGGGGCTGTCGGTGTCGTCGACCCACGGCTCGGTCTGCCGGTGCTCCTCGACGTGGGCGGGCTGGCGGGCCTGGAGGGCGTCCTCGACCTCGTGCTTCATCTGGTCGTCCAGCTCCGACCCGTGCTTGGTGTTGCCTCTCTCGACCATCACGTCTCTCCTTCGATGGTGGTCTCCGAATGCGGTGTCCGTCTGCGGCCCACGGGTGCGGGCCGGAGTGGCGGCCGGAGTGTCTGCGCCCGTGCGGGCGGCAGGTCAGCCGGTGCCCTCCTCCTCGACCAGGCCGCGCTGGGCGCGGTCGGCGGCCTCGGAGGATCCCTCGGGCAGCGGGTCCGTGGCCGGCGGGACCTGGCCCGGGGCGTAGTCCTGCAGCCCGGCGGCCACCCGCTCCTGCTCGGCGGCCGCGGCGAGAGCGTCGTCGTCGAGCGTCTCGGGCATCCCCGCATGGCCCTGGTGGACGGGGCGGGGCAGTGCGTCCTCCTCGGGTGTGATGACGTCGTCGAGGTTCGGCGCGTCGTCGTTCGGGGTGGTCATGGCAACCTCCTTCGCTCGAACGTGCGTCCACCCTAGCGAACCGGCCGGAGCCGGGGAAGGGTGGGCGACGGCCGGGAACGGCCCCCGTGACCGCTCCCCCGCCGCGGCCCGGGACGGCGGGGCCGAGCCCGGCGCCGGGCCCCGCGGAGCATCCCCGAGCCGCAGCAGGCCCCCGGACACGGCGGACCCGCAGGGCCGGGGTCCTGGACGAACCGCGGCGATGGGGGTTGAGTGGCTGGCATGACCACCTTCACCTTCAGCTCCCGCGTGCCCCACCCCGTCGAGGACGTCTTCGCCTGGCACGCCCGTCCGGGAGCCCTCACGCGCCTGACCCCCGCGTGGACGGGCTCCGTGGTGGAGGAGTCCTCGCCGCCGCTGCAGGACGGGACACGGTCCCGGCTGCGGGTCGCCGTGCCCGGCTCCTACGGGCTCGCCTCGGTGCCCTGGACGGCGGAGCACCACGGGTTCGTCCCGGGCCGGGAGTTCCGCGACCGGATGGTCAGGGGCCCGCTCGCCTCCTGGGAGCACCACCACCGTTTCGACGACGACGGGCACGAGGGGACCGTGGTCACCGACACGGTGGAGTACTCCGCGCTGCCGGGCGACCGGGCGTTCGGGGACCGGCTGATGGGACCCGCGCTGGGGCGGCAGTTCGAGGCGCGCGCGCGCCGGCTGGCCGCGGACCTCGAGTTCCACGCCCGCCACCCCGGCCGGCCGCTGACGGTCGCGGTGACGGGGGCGTCCGGCACGATCGGCACGCAGCTGAGCGCGCTGCTGGGCACCGGCGGCCACACGGTGCGGCGCTTCGTGCGCCGCGAGGCGCGCACGCCCCTCGAGATCTCGTGGGACCCGGAGGCCGGGGTGCTGGACCCCGCCGCGCTGCAGGGCGTGGACGTGGTGGTGAACCTGGCCGGACGCAGCATCGGCGGACGGCTCACGCGCTCGGCGAAGGAGCAGATCCGCGACTCCCGCGTCCTCGGCACCGACCTGATCGTGCGGGCCCTCACCGCCCTCGGCGACGACGCCCCCTCCGCCCTGGTCAACGCCTCCGCCGTCGGCTACTACGGGGCCGACACGAACGGCCGGACCGTCACCGAGAAGTCAGACCCCGGCGAGGACTTCCTCGCCGGGGTCTGCAGCGCCTGGGAGCAGGCGGCCCAGCGCGCCGAGGCCACGGGGACGCGCGTCGTGACGGTGCGCACCGGGGTGGTGCAGAGTCCCGCCGGTGGCGCGCTCAAGGCCCAGCTGCCCCTGTTCCTCGCCGGATTGGGCGGCCGGCTGGGCTCCGGGCACCAGTGGCTGAGCTGGATCTCGCTGGACGACGCCGTGGGGCTGTTCGCCCACGCCGTGCTCTCCCCCGGGCTGCACGGTCCCCTCAACGCCGTGGCGCCCATGCCGGTCACGGGCCGCGACTACGCCCGGACCCTCGGCAAGGTCCTCGGCCGCCCGGCCCTGCTGCCCACGCCGGGGTTCGGGCCGAAGCTGGTCCTCGGCGCCGAGGGCGCGGAGCTGATGGCGCTCGCGGACCAGCGCGTCTCGGCCGACCGCGCCATCGACCGCGGCTACCGCTTCCGGCACCCCGACCTCGGCTCCGCGCTGCGGGAGGAGCTCGGCCGCTTCTGATGGCGGACGCGCAGGACCCCGCCCGGCCGGGCCGGGCGGGGTCCTGCGCGCCGGTGCGGCGCCGGGCTCAGAACCGCCCGGAGGCCGGGAACCGCTCCCAGGCCCGGTGGCTCTTCATGAGCGTGACCACCTGCTCCACCACGGCGGCGGAGTCCTTGCCGGCGACCACGCCGGGCGCGCCCTCGGGCAGGCCCGCCGCGGCGAGCACCTGGCCCTTGGCGCCCCAGGTGCCGATGGCCTTGGCCTGGCGGAACACCTCGCCGAGCAGCAGGTGCACGCGCGGGTCCACGCCGCCGCTGGTGACGGCTCCGGCCTTCGCGTCGAGGCCCTGCTGGGCGTCCGGGGCCGGTGGGACGGCACCGGCCACGAGCACCGAGTCGAACTCGACGGAGCGCGCCGTGAGGTAGGTGCGCTGCGCCACGACGTTCCCGCTGCTGCCGACCGGTCCCCCGTGCGGGGCGACGACCAGCGGGACCATCCCCGCGGCGTCGACCGCCTCCACCACGGCCAGGAGGTCGGCCTCGTCCGGGTCGGGCCCGACCACGATGCCGACCTGCCGGCCGTCGAGCGGCCACTGCCCGCCCACCTGGGACAGGGCCGGGCTGGGCTTGATCTTCCCGTGCTTGACGGTCGGCCTCGGCGCCGGCAGGCCCAGTCCCTGGGCGACCACGGCGCACAGCTTCTCGTCGATGTTGGCGAGGGCCTGCAGCTGGCGCTCCTTGACCGACTGCTCCCAGCACTTGCCGAGCTCGAAGGTGTAGGCCTGCGCGATGTGCTCCTTCTCGACGTCGCTCATCGACAGCCAGAACAGCCGGGTCTGGCTGTAGTGGTCCTCGAAGCTCACGGGGTTCCCGCGCTCCTTGACCGACTCCGCGACCGGGGCCGGGTGGTCGATGAAGGGGCGGGCCGGCTCGTCGGCGGGGAAGGGGTTGTTCCCGTCCATCGAGTTCGGGTGGTAGGGCGCGACCCCGCTGTGCACGGCGGTCTGGTGCATCCCGTCCCGGAGCATGTCGTTGACGGGGGCGTGCGGGCGGTTGATCGGCAGCTGCGTCCAGTTGGGCCCGCCCAGCCGGCTGAGCTGGGTGTCCAGGTAGGAGAACAGCCGGCCCTGCAGCAGCGGGTCGTTGGTGACGTCGATGCCGCGGACCAGGTTGTTGGGGTTGAAGGCGACCTGCTCGGTCTCGGCGAAGTAGTTCGACGGGTTGCGGTCGAGCGTCATCAGCCCCACCGGCTCGACGGGGGCGAGCTCCTCCGGGACGATCTTGGTGGGGTCGAGCAGGTCGATGCCCTGGAACATCTGCTCCTCGTTGTCCTCGAAGACCTGCACGCCGAGCTCCCACTCGGGGTGGGCCCCGGCCTCGATGGCGTCGGCGAGATCGCGGCGGTGGACGTCGGGGTCCATGCCCATCGCGATCTGCGCCTCCTCCCACAGCACGGAGTGCACGCCCAGCTTGGGCTTCCAGTGGAACTTCACGAGCACGCTGCCGCCGTCGTCGTCCAGGAGCCGGAACGTGTGGACGCCGAAGCCCTCCATCGTCCGGTAGGAGCGCGGGATCGCACGGTCGGACATGTTCCAGATCGTGTGGTGCTGCGCCTCGGTGTGCAGCGAGACGAAGTCCCAGAAGGTGTCGTGGGCCGACTGGGCCTGCGGGATCTCCCGGTCCGGGTGCGGCTTGCCCGCGTGGATGACGTCCGGGAACTTGATCGCGTCCTGGATGAAGAACACGGGGATGTTGTTGCCCACGAGGTCCCAGGTGCCCTCGGAGGTGTAGAACTTCGTGGCGAAGCCGCGGGTGTCCCGGGCGAGGTCGGCGGAGCCGCGGGAGCCGAGGACGGTGGAGAAGCGCACGAAGACGGGCGTCTCCACGTCCTTGCCGAACACCGCGGCGGAGGAGATCCTGCTCGCGGTGCCGTAGGAGCGGAACACGCCGTGGGCGCCGGCGCCGCGGGCGTGGACCACCCGCTCCGGGATGCGCTCGTGGTCGAAGTGGCTGATCTTCTCGCGGAAGTGGTGGTCCTGCAGGAGCACGGGCCCGCGCCGGCCGGCCTTCAGCGAGTGGTCCGTGTCGGCGCGCCGGGCACCGTGGGCGGTGGTCAGGTACTCCCCGCCCTGGGCGTTGAGGGTCGGGTCCGTCCCGGTGTCCCGCCCGGTGGGAGTGACCGGCGCCGGTGTGCCCTGGTCGGGCTTCGGCGGCAGCGGCGGACGGGGCTCGGTGGGCTCCTCGACCGGAGCGGTCTCGCTGCCGGGGACCCCCGGGGGCAGGGGCGCCTGCTCGCCCGCCCGCTGCCTCATCCTGTTCAGCCTCTTGCGCATGTGGTCCTCCGGGTCGTCGAAATGCGGTCGGCACCGGCCTGTCCCGGCCCGCACGGACCGGAACGACCAGCTCGCTGACCATTGATTCACTCCCGTGATGCGTGGCACAAGCCCTCAGCCGGGCCTCCGCCCTGGGTGAACAGGCGACGGCGGCCGGAGGGAGCCATCTCCCGGCGGCGCGACGGACCCCCTCGAGCGCGGGGTCGAGGGAGTCCGTGGAGGTCGAGCGGACCCGTCGGGGGTCTCAGTCCTCCTCGACGTCGATCCGCTCCTGGCGCACCGTCTCCTCGATCACCTCGGTGCGCTCGGTGCGGCGCACCGCCAGGCGCACCCGCTCGTAAGGCACGCGCACGGTCCGCACCACGGGCACCTCGCGGTAGAGGATGACCTCGTCCTCGCCCACCGGCAGCTCCCGGCCGGCGAGGAAGGCCTCGCGCTCCTCCTCGGTGATCGGGGTGCGGACCTCCTCGACGTCCTCGGAGGCGAGGGTCTGCTCGGCGCGCACCGGTTCCTCGACCACGTACTTGCGCAGCCGCAGCCGCCCGGACTCGACCCGCTCCGTGCCGACCCGCAGCCGCTCCTCGTGCCGGATCACGGCGCCGCCGTCCTCGCCGGCCCCGTGGCGCACGGGCCGGTCGGCGGCCCCCGGACCGGCCGCCTCCTGGTCGAAGGCCCGTCCGAGGCCGGAGGCCTGCTCCTGGTCGAAGGTCCGCTCCCGGTCGTCGGCGGACCGGTCGTGCCGCTCGTCCGCGACGCCCTCCCGGGCGCGTCCGGCCGTGGCGTCGGCGCCCTCGAGGGGCTCCCCGGTCCGGCGCACGTTCGTGCCGTCGTCGTCCCCGGCGTCGTCGCCGTGCCGAAGGGCGTCGTCGTCCCCGGCGTCGATGTTGTAGGCGGGCGCCCCGCCGCGCGGGTCGCGCGTGTCGGTGGGCCCGGAGGTCGCGCGGCCGCCGACGTCGCGGCCCTCCCGCCCGTAGGCGTTGTGGTCCCACAGCTCGGTCGACGAGCTGGGGGCGTGGCGCTCCACGCCCATGTCGTCCACGTCGCGCGGCCGGTCGGCGCGCGGCCCGGCGGACTCCGGGCGGGCAGATTCCTGGTCGTACGGGCGGTCGTCGGAGGTGGACATCGTGAACTCTCCTCAGGGTTGCTGTGGTGGTCGGATTTTATCAGCGTGCTGAGTGGTGCTGCAGCCCACTCTACGGGGGACCGGCTCGGGACACGCCTCGGCGCCCGCCCTTGTCCGTCCGCCCCCGCGGTGCCAGTATCGGAGCATGAGCACCTGGACCGCCCTCGCGGCCGGCGGCGCCGAGGCCGTGCGGACGGGGGCGTGGGAGAGCGGCGCGACGGCGGCCGGCGCGGTCGTCGTCGTGCTGATGGTCGCCGCGTCCGCCTCCCTGCTGCGCACCCCGGCCCAGGACCCGGTCCTGCGGCTGCTCTGGCTGCTCGTGATCCTCGCGTTCCCCGTGGCCGGCGCCGGCCTGTGGTTCGTACTGGGCCGCCGCGCGCCGGGCGCCCACGACGCGCACCCCGCGTAGTCGCCTCCGTCCCCCGCGGAGGACCCGGCCGAGAAAGGAACCCGCATGAGCTACTCCCAGGACGGGCACGGGTTCTTCACCCGGGCCATCGACGCCGAGGACCGCGGGCGGCTCGACGAGGCCGAGACCGCCTACCAGCAGGCCATCGTGCTCTTCGAGGAGGCGGGCGACTCCCTGCAGGAGCAGGCCGCCTGCCACTACAACCTGGGCCACCTGTACCTGACGATGAACCGGCCGGACCGGGCCCTCACCGCCTACGAGGAGGCCCTGCGGCTCTTCCACCGCATCCCCGGCAGCGGCAAGCACAAGGCCCGCACGCACCTGATCCTGGGCAGCCTGCTGCTGGAGCTGGAGCGCGGCCACGACGCCGAGGAGCACCTGCTGGACGCGCTGGGGCAGTACCTCGACACCCCCCACGACGCCCACGACCAGGCACAGTGCCACGTCAACCTCGGCCGGGTCTACGAGCTCGGCGAGCGCCGCACCCAGGCCATCACCGCGTACAACCGGGCCCTGGACTTCTACCAGGAGACCGAGGCCACCACCGCGGACCAGGCGGAGTGCTTCACCGCCCTGGGGCGGCTGTACGAGCACGCGGGCCGGATGAAGGAGTCCGGGTCGGCCTACGCGGCGGCGGCCCGGCTGCGCTGGGCCGCCGAGCAGCAGCGCGTGGAGAGCGCGGATCCCGCCCGGGACGCCGGTGTCCCCGAGGGCGAGGACCGCCCGTGAGCTCGCCCCTGATCTACGGCTGCATGACCATCGGCGGTTCGTGGGACGACGCCCCGCCGGACGCCGGGACCGTCGACCGCGCCCGCACGGCGGTGCACACCGCCCTCGACGCCGGCATCACCGACTTCGACCACGCCGACATCTACGCCAACGGGAAGTCCGAGACGGTCTTCGGGGAGCTGCTCGCGGAGGACCCGCGGCTCGCGGGCCGGGTCCGCCTCCAGACCAAGTGCGGCGTCCGCCTGCCCGGCAACACCGCCGCCTCCGGCGCCCCGGTCCACTACCGGCTGGACCGGGACACGATCCGGGCCGGGCTGGAGGGCTCCCTGCGCCGGCTCCGCGTGGACTCGGTGGAGCGGCTCATGCTGCACCGCCCGGATCCGCTCGCCGACCCGCACGAGGTCGCGGAGATCCTGGACGAGCTGCGCAAGGAGGGGCTCATCCGCTCCGTGGGCCTGTCCAACATGTCCACGCTCCAGGTCGCCCACTACCAGCAGCTGCTGGCCACGCCCGTCACGGCCCTGCAGCTGGAGCTGAGCCTGCGGCACCGCGGCTTCGTGGAGCAGCAGATCCTCGCCAACCACCCCGAGGGCGCCCAGCACTCGTTCCCCGAGGGGGTCCTGGAGTACTGCACGGCCAACGGCATCGAGGTGCAGGCCTGGGGCGCCCTGGCCCGGGGACTGTACACCGGCGCGCCGATCCCGCCGGAGGACCAGCACGCCGCCGCCACGGCGGAGACGGTCCGGCGGGTCGCCGACGCGCACGGGGTGTCCGGGGAGGCCGTGGTGCTCGCGTGGCTGATGCGCCACCCGGGCGGCATC
Source organism: Kocuria sabuli (assembly GCF_040981185.1). Classification (NCBI taxonomy): domain Bacteria; kingdom Bacillati; phylum Actinomycetota; class Actinomycetes; order Micrococcales; family Micrococcaceae; genus Kocuria; species Kocuria sabuli. Next base: position 53,857 of record NZ_JAVHZE010000017.1, on the reverse strand, counting down.
CGCCCGGTGCTGGGCACCACCGACCCGCGCCGGATCGCCGCGTGCGCCGAGGCTGCGGCCCTGGCGCCCCGGCTCGGCCACGAGGACTGGTACGCCCTGCTCACCGCCGCGCGCGGCGCCCCGGTGCCCTGAACCCCGCCCGGCGGTGAGCAGCCGGCGGAAGGGCCCGGCGGCCTGCCGGACCGGTCAGCGGAAGAGCGGCGGACCGGCGTAGGGCGCGAGCACCTCCTGCTGCTCCGGGGTGATGCGCAGGACCGTCCCGGTGGCGGGCACGAAGAACGCCAGCTGGGTCTCGGCCCGCACGCACGCCCGGCGGGTCACCACATCCGTGATCTCGAAGCCCAGCGTGAGCGCCCCGCCGCGGGCCGAGACGACCCACACGCGGACCTCCACCGGGGTGTTGCGGTACTCGAGGGCCCGCAGGTACTTGATCCGGTTCTCCGTGATCAGCGCCTGGGTGCCCCCGGGCAGCGCGGAGAAGAAGGGGATCAGCGGGGGATCCACCTGGTCCCCGGTGCCCACGGGCACCCCGAGCGCCGCGATCCGCGCCTCCTCGAGCAGGCGCACGACCTCGACGTTGTTCACGTGCCCGTACGGGTCCATGTCGCCCCAGCGCATGGGCACCCGGCACAGCACCCCGGTCTCTTCCTCCACCGTCATGCGGTCCGTCCTCCTCGGTCGTCGGGCCCGGTCTCCGGCGGCAGGACGGGCATCGGCCGCCGCCCCGCGGGCGTCCCCATCGTAGGCCCGCGCCGCGCGGGGACCGACCCCACCCGGGCCGGTGCAACGGCCCGGGTGCGAGAATGGGCGCGGACCACGGGTCCTCCCGAGGAGCAGGACGAGCAAGGAGCGGCGCCATGACCGGAACCACCCGCACCGGGCTCCGGGCACGGTGGGCGGCGTGGAGCGCCGCCTCGGTGGTCGCCCTCGGCGTGGTCTGGCTGCTCGTCGGCTGGATCGTGTTCCAGCACCCCCGCACGGAGCAGCCGGCCCGCTCGGACGCCCTGCTCGTGCTCGGCCCGCCGGACCGGACCCGCATGGCCGAGGCGCTGCGGCTCATGGACGCCGGGCTGGCACCGGTGCTCGTCGTCGCCACCCCCGGCACCGGGGACCTCGGCGACGACCCGGGAGAGGCCCACTACACGCGCGCCGAACAGACCTGCGCGGCGGACCCGGGCTACGAGGTGATCTGCTTCCGGCCGGACCCGTCCACCACCCAGGGCGAGGCCGTGCGGCTGCGGGAGCTCGGCGAGCAGCGGGGGTGGGAGCACGTCAGCGTGCTCACCTACCGCCAGCACGTCGCCCGCTCCCGGCTGCTCCTGACGCGCTGCTACGCCGGTGAGCTGGACGTGCTCGCCTTCGACTACCCGTCCGTGCCGAGGGGGCTGCTGCGGGAGTTCGCCTACCAGTCCGGCGGCTTCGTCAAGGCCTGGCTCACCCCGGGCTGCGACCAGCAGCTGCCGTGGCGGCCGAAGTCCCTGGACTGAGCCCGCGCCGCGGCCGGGGCGCTCAGCCGCCGCGGTCGGCGAGGTCCCGGATCCACTCGACGGAGCGGCGGTCGCTCTCGGTCGAGACGGTGTGGGCGTCGTCGCGCCCGGAGAGGACGTCCGCGGCGGAGGTCCTCGGCGCCCCCGGGCGGTGCGGTCCGCCGGACGCGGCGATCCCGGCGATCCAGGGCTCGGTCTCCGCACCGCGGTGCGCGTCCGCGGCCATGCGCGCCCGGGCGGCGGCGACGGTGATGGGGTCCACGGGGTCGGTCATGCCCCCAGTCTTCCGCTGCCGCCGCGCCGGGGGAAGACTCGTGCCATGACCGACCTGCAGTGTCCCGCGACGGCCGTCCTGCTCGACGACGGGGCCCCGGACCCGCCATGGCTGGACCGGCTGCGCGTGGCCGATCGGTTCACGGGCTCCGGGCCCGGCGAGCTGGTCCGGCTGGTCGAGGACACGGCCGACCTGTTCCGCGGGGAGACGTTCGTGGTCGCGGCCCCGGCCGCGGACGTCGTCTCGGCGCTGCGGCGGCGCGGCGTGGGGGGCGGTGTCCCCGTCGTCGTCGAGGTGGACTCCGCCGGCTGGCGGCGGGTGCCCGCGCCCTGATCCGGGAGCACGTCGGTCAGGAGGACCGCTCCAGCTCGTCGGCCAGCCAGCCGTGGACGATGCCCGCGAAGGTGTGCGGGTCGGTGAGCACCCCCATGTGCGCGGTGTCCGTGACGATCCGGGTGACGTGGCGCTCCTGCGGGTCGAGGGCGTCGATCGCGGGGTCGTCGTCCCCCTGGACGAGCAGCACCGGCAGCTCGGAGTGCTCGAGCAGCAGGGGCGTGCGGTCGGGCCGGTCCCGCATGGCCTCCAGCGCCCGGACCACCGCGTCCTCCGGCCAGTCCTGCGCCTGCCGGATCGCGGCCTCGACGTCCTCGGCGCGGGCGTCCTCCCGGAACGTCCTGGGCATCTGCCGGCGCGCGTAGGCCGCGACGCCCTTCTCCCGCACGGCGGAGACGCCCTTGTCCCGGCCCGCGCGAGCTGCCTCGTCGTCGGGCTCGGTGGTGCTGTAGGCCAGGACCGCGTGGCTGATCCGCCGGGCGTGGCGCTCCAGGGCCGCCGCCAGCACGTAGCCGCCGAGCGAGTGCCCCACCCACACGCAGCGCTCGATCCCCTCGGCGTCGAGCACCTCGCACACCAGGTCCGCGTACGCCCCGAGGTCCACGGCGCCCTCCGGGAGCTCCCCGCCGCCGACCCCCGGCAGGTCCACCGTGAGGACGTCGTGGAAGGCCTCGAGCAGAGGACGCGCCCGGTCCCACAGCTGCTGGGTGCAGAGCAGCCCGGGGAGCAGCAGCACGGTGGGCGCCCCCGTGCCGGAGCGGGTGGATCGGAGCACGGCGCTGTCCTTCCTCGGGCGGGGTCCTGGCCGTCAGCCTACGGACGGGGTGGGTGCCGTGCCACCGGGGACGCCCGCCACGAGGCCGCTGCGCCGCGCTGTCCGTCCCGGGCCCTAGTGTTTCCGCTGGTGGGGTCGGCCCGGCCCCACCGCACCGGAGATCCGAGGAGGACGTCTTTTCCATGATGGGACCGAGCCACGCGGCCTGCGGGGCGGCCGCGTGGGTGGCGCTGACCGCCGACTACCAGCTGCACCTGCAGGACCTCAGCATTCCGATCGGATGGGGGCTCCTCGACGTCGGCGACGCCGGGGTCCTCACCGGCGCCCTCGTCACCGCGGGCGCGGCCCTGCTGCCGGACCTGGACCACCCGGGCGGGACCGTGGCGCGGTCCCTGCCGCCCCTGTCCACGTGGCTGGCCCGCGGGGTCTGCCGGATCTCGGGCGGGCACCGGCGGGGCACCCACTCGCTGCTGGGGGTGGCGGCGTTCACCGGCCTCGCGGCGACCGCGCAGCGGATCGGCGTCCCGGCCGGGGACCTCGGCCGGGTCTGGCCGCTGGCGGCGGTCATGTCCGTGCTGCTCATCGCCTTCGCCGTGCAGGTGCTCGCCTTCCTGCCGGAGCGGGTGGCGAAGCTCAACTGGGTCGTGGGGATCGGGCTCGGCGTCGTCGTGGGCCTGCACCCGCCCGCCCACGAGTGGTGGTTCGCCGCGGCGGTGGGCACGGGTGTGGTCGCCCACCTGGCCGGGGACCTGGTGACCACGCGCGGGATCCACCTGCTCTATCCCCTGCGGGCGCCCCTGCCCCTGCCGCGCGCCCTGTACCGGAACAGGTCCTTCCTGACGGTCCCGCTGCTCGGCAACGCGGGCTCGGTCACGGAGATCGTGGTGCTCGCCCCGATCACCGTCTTCGCGCTGACGGGCCTGTGGGGCGCGTTCGCCCTGACCACCGGGCTGGCGGTCGCCTGACCCCTCAGACCACCCGCCCGTCGTCGGCGTGCCGGCTCTCCTGCGCCGCGCGCTCCTTCTTGATCAGCTCGAGGGTGCGGACCAGCCGCGGCAGGGTGATGATGAGGAGCCCGCCCGCCATGTTCAGCGGGATGACCCACAGCATCCACACGAGCCAGTCCGTGTAGGAGATGGCCGCGCCCGCGTGCATCGCACCGAAGATGATGGCCGAGTTCAGCGCTCCGTGCAGCATGCCCAGCCCGACCACCAGCAGGCCGTCGAAGACGGCGATGACGGCGTGCACCACCTCGTTGCTCGACCCCTGGCTCATCCGCGTCCCGAGCGTGATGGTGCTGCCGGCCAGCAGCGCCAGGGCGGCCGACTCCACCGTCAGCCCGCCCTCCATGTACTTGGTCGCCGACTCCTCCAGGACGTCGTGGAACTGCGGGAACCCCGCCACCACGAACCAGGTGAACAGCCATCCGCCCAGGAGGTTGGTCAGCAGGGTCACCACCCAGAACCGTGCCAGCTGCAACCAGGTGCTGTGCCGGGAGACGACGGCGTAGATGGGCACCAGGAAGTTCTCCGTGAACAGCTCCGAGTGGGCGAGCTGGAGGGCGAGCAGACCGAAGCCGAACGCCGCGCCGGCCAGCAGGTCCGACCCGGTGGCCTCCTTGACCGCCAGGAAGGCGAGGATGCCCACGCCCACGTCGATGCCGCCGAAGAGTCCCGTGATGGTCAGGGCCCGCCACGTGCGGCTCAGTCGTTCCGCGCCCTCGGTGACGGTGTTCTCGAACCCTTCGACCAGTTCGTCCTCGAGCGGCTCGTCCGTCCGGCCCAGCTCCTTGCGCTTCTCCTCGAGATTCTCGCTGTCGGGTTCCATCCGTGCCCCCTGTGTGACGTCGTCGGTCCCGGTCCGGGATGCGGCAAGCTTACTGATGGACCCGCGCGGCGCCGATTCGCCTTTCCGCACCGAGTGTGGGTAACATTGTCGTCGTTGCTCACGGCGGTCCACCGCCGGGTTCGACGAGCGCGAGTGGCGGAATAGGCAGACGCGCACGGTTCAGGTCCGTGTGCCCGAAAGGGCGTGGGGGTTCAACTCCCCCCTCGCGCACCGCACAGGAGAAAGAGCGGGACATCCGACGGGTGTCCCGCTCTTTCTCGTTCCCGCCCCGTCGGCGCCCGGGCAGGGCGCCGGCGACCGGGCTCAGCCGACCGGGATCACGCCGGCGTAGTCGGTCTGGTAGCCGGTGACCGGTGCGTGCGGGATCTCGTCCCACCGCTCCGGGTCCTCCTGCTGGACCTCCCCCGTGGCCAGGCCGAGCAGCAGCTCCTTCATGGCGAGCACGTTCTGCTGCACGCTGCGGCCCCGGGCCTTCTGGCCGAGACTGCCGTCGGAGGTGTTGCCGGAGGTCTCGAAGAACACCACCGGGTGGGAGTGGCCCTCGGGGTTCAGCCCGTCGTGGTCCAGGCCGAGCATCATCGCGGAGACGACACCGCCCTTGATGTCGATCTCCTGGCTGCCGCCCACCTGGTAGCGGTCCATGTTGACGTAGCCGTACTTCGAGAGCTCGTCGTAGACGTGCACGTGCATCTGGCGGGTGAGCCTGTCGTAGGCGCCGTCCTCGAGCCCCGGCAGGGTCGGTCCGCCGGGGGCGAGCGAGATGCCGAGGGAGAGGGTGACGTCGTCGCCGGTCCCGTACTCCTTCTTCAGGCCCTGGTGGTGGATGTCGACGCCCCAGGCCGGGTCGACGGTCGTCCAGTACTCGTAGAACGCACGGGACTCGTCGGCCGCGAAGCCCTCGGCCGTCCAGTCGCGGTTGAGGTCGATGCGCTGGGGCGCACCGCCCTCCGGCCCGCCGGAGACCTGGTCCCACAGGACGGTGTGCCGGATGTTGGCCTCGGCGCCGTCCGGGTTGTACATCGGGATGACGTGGAAGGTGAACTTCTCGCGCAGCAGCTCGTACTCGGCGGAGCCGTTGGTGCCGAGATCCTTGAGCAGGCTCAGCAGGGAGTCGGTGCCGTAGGGCTCGTTGCCGTGGATGCGGCCCTGGAGCCACACGTGCTCCTCCCCGGAGCCGACGGTCGCGACCCACAGGTCCCGGCCCTGCTCGGAGGTGGACACCTCCATGCCGGCCTCCGCCAGGGTGAAGGCGTCCACGCCGTAGCGGCTGGTCCGCTCGAGCTTCTGCAGCTCCCGCACCACGTCGTCGGAGGTGAGGATGCTCGAGATGCTGGTCCGCCCCTCCGTGGAGGGGAAGCTGACGTCCGCGGCGGCGGGGGCGGCGGCGCCGAGGGGAAGGGCGACGGCGAGCACCGCCGCCGCGAGCCGGCGCCGGTGTCGCGGGCGGTCCGAGGAGCGGGGGGTCGTGGGGTCACGGTGCTGTGGGATCACGTGCAGGTCCTCCGGAGGGGGGTGAACGGTGCTGCCGGTGCGGCCCTGTGGTGGGCGGCGCCGGAGCGGGGGTGCTCGTGATGCTAATCACGAATGCACACACGCGTCACGACCCGGGGCGCAACACCGGAAATACTGCTCAGTAGGGCAGCCCCCGCGCACGGATCGTCCACGGACGGAGCACCCGCACGGGGCGTGGCCGACCGCGGCAACCGCCCGCCGGGGCTCTCAGCAGCCGCCCTCCGGGGCGAAGTGCAGCCACTCCGGCAGGGCCCGGACGAACTCCGTCCGCACGGTGTCGTCGGTGGTGGTGGTCCAGTCCACGCGGCCGTCGACCTCCACCTCGTGCTTGTCCCACTCGAACCAGTTGATCATCTTCAGCTGCGGGAACCGCTCCGGCAGTGCGGGGTCGAACACCTGGTCCCACCACGAGCGCTTGACCTCGAGCTCGTCCACCCCGCCCCCGTCCGGCACCCACAGCGCAGCCGTCTCCGGGATCGCCACGGGCTTGCCGTGCTCCTCCCCGTAGGTCGCGTAGAAGTCGGGGACCCCGGTGTCGTCACCGCCGGATCCGTCGTAGACGCCCGTGAGCTGGTCGGCGAACTTGTCCGGCTCGGAGAGCTCGTTCTCGCCCCAGGGGTGCGCCGAGCCCCAGTGGTACAGGGACATCCCGACCCAGTCGACGGCGTCGTCACCGGGATAGTAGGGGGCGTAGGAGTCGTCGGCCATGCTCAGGGCGCCGTCCCCGTCGGTGTCCAGCGCCGCGAAGTCGGCGCTGCCCGGCTCCGCCTCGTACTGCCCGCCGGAGAACGGGTAGCCACCGCCGTAGTTGGGCGCCCACATCATGGCCGAGCCCGGGGCGTGCTCGTGCACCGCGTCGGCCACCCTGCGGAAGGTCTGCACGTAGGCGGTCGGCTGCTGGCCCCACGCGTACCAGGAGCCGTTCATCTCGTGGGCGAAGCGCACGACCACCGGCACCCCGGTCTCGTTGATCTCGTGCAGGTCCGCCGCCAGGGTCCGTGCCGCCTCGTCGGTGACGGCGCCCAGCCCCTCCTCGGGCTCGAGGGTGAGCAGCATCGTCCGCCCGCTGGCACGGATCTGCTCGGCGGCCTGCAGCAGGTAGTCGTGACCGCGTGAGTCGTAGGGGAAGCCGGTGAAGGAGACGCTCACCGCCGCCCGGTGCCCGAGGTCCTGCGCGTAGTCCGCCAGGGACCGGCTCCCCAGGTCGAGGTTCACGCCGAACAGCGCGCCGTCCGCAGGCACCAGCTCGTCCCGGGGGACGGCGGCGCACCGTGGCGAGGAGCCGGACGCCGCCGCGGCGACCTGCTCGGCGGCCCTCTTGTCGGAGAGGCCGTCGGCGACGCCGATGCCTCCGATGGCCAGGGCGGCGACTGCGACGAGCGCGACCAGACGGAACTCCTTCATGCGACCAGCGTATTTGCATTTGCATCATTTTGGCGCTTCGCAGGACCGAGGCGCGGGCGTGTCCCCGGCCGCCCTCCGGACGGTGCGCCGAACGGTCGGCCAAGAAATTGCACGGAGTGCAACGTTGCACTTAGTGTCATCAAGTGCTCGAATCAGACGACCGCCGGCGCCAGGTCAAGTCCGCCAACCGCCGCGCCATCCTGGACGCCGCCGCCGCCCTCGCCGAGGAGCGGGGCCTCGGCCACTTCACCGTCAAGGACCTCGCCGAGCGCGCCGGCGTCTCGCGGCGGACGATCTTCAACCACTTCGCCTCCGTCGACGACGCCGTCTACGCCCGGCTCAGCGAGCTGCTGGGGGTCGTCGTCGACGACTTCGTCGAGATCGCCGACGCCACCCCTCTCCCCGCGACCCCGAGCACGGGGGCGGTCTTCGAGCAGCTGGCGGACGTGATCGAGCGGACCGCGCTGGTCCGGTCCCTGTCCCACATCGCCCGGCTGGTGGGCACCAGCGAGGACCACCCCGCCACGGTGCTGTGGCGCCACGAGGTGCTGCAGAGCGTCACGGCCCGTCTGACGGCCGAGGTCACCCGGCGCAACCCGCAGTCCGATCCGTTCACCGTGGCCCTGCTGGCCGGCTCCCTGATCAACGCGATGATCGTCACCTTCGAGCAGTGGGAGAGGGAGACGGGCGCGGCCGACACACCCGGCAGCCGGCGCGTCTGGCAACGACTGCTGCGCACGGCGGTCGAGCACCTGCGGCACGGCTTCGCCGGCTGAGCGGCCCCGCCGCCCCCACACGTTTTCCGTTCCCGTTCCTTCCCCCCGGGCCCGACCCGGGATCGACCGACAGAGAAGAGCCATGGCCCAACTCCTGTACCGACTCGGGCGCCTCGCCGCCCGCCGCGCCTGGGCCGTGATCGCGGCCTGGACGACCGTCCTCGTCGTCGCCGGCGGCGCCTTCGCCGTGGCCGGCGGCGAGCTGACCAGCGCGATCACGATCCCCGGCACCGAGACCCAGCGCCTGTCCGACCGACTCCAGAGCGAGCTGCCCGATGCCGGGCACGGCACCGGGCGCATCGTGTTCCGGACGGAGAGCGGAGAGCCGTTCACCCCGGAGCAGCGCGAGCAGATCGACGAGGCGCTGACGGCGGCCGGCGACTCCGCCGGGGTCGACCGCGTGCTCAACCCGTTCACCGCCCAGGAGGAGCGCGAGGAGCAGGAGCAGCAGCTCGCCGACGGCCGCGAGCAGCTGGCCGACGGCCGTGCCCAGCTCGAGGACGGGCGCGCGCAGCTGGAGGACGCCGAGTCCGCCCTCGAGGAGAACCAGGACGAGCTCGACGCCGCCCGCGAGCGGGCGGAGCGGGCGAACGCCCCGGACCCGGTGCTCGACGAGCTCGACGAGCGCCAGGAGGCCCTCGACGACGCGCGCGCGGAGCTGGAGCGCAACCGGGCGCAGCTCGGGACCGGTGCGGACGAGCTCGAGGCCCGTGCCCCGGAGGTGGACCGCGGCGAGCGGCTGCTGGCGCTGGCCGAGGAGACCCGCACGGTCTCCGCGGACGGGACCGCGGCGATGGCCGTGGTGACCTTCACCGCGGAGCAGCAGGCGGTCACCGCCGAGGACAAGGAGGCGCTGCAGGCCGCCGTGGGCGGGGTGACGATCGACGGCGTGCAGGTCGGGTACTCCGTCGAGATCGCCCAGGACATCTCCCAGCTGTTCGGCCCCGCCGAAGTGATCGGCGTCGTGATCGCGGCCGTGGTGCTGCTGGTGATGCTCGGCACGCTGGTCGCGGCGGGCCTGCCCATCCTCATGGCGCTGGTCGGGGTGGGGGTCGGCGCCCTGGCGACACTGTCCTTCTCCGGGGTCGTGCAGATGACCTCGGTGACCCCCATGCTCGGGCTCATGCTGGGCCTGGCCGTGGGCATCGACTACTCGCTGTTCATCCTCAACCGCCACCGTCAGCAGTTGCTGCGGGGCGTGCCGCTGCACGAGTCGATCGGGCTGGCCACCGGCACCTCCGGCAACGCGGTGGTCTTCGCCGGGCTGACCGTCATCATCGCCCTGGCCGCCCTGAACGTCACCGGCATCGGGTTCCTGGGCATGATGGGCACCGCGGCGGCGGTGTGCGTGGCCGTGGCCGTGCTCATCGCCGTCACCCTCACCCCGGCCCTGCTGTCCCTGACCGGCCCGCGGCTGCTCTCGGCCCGGGCCCGGGAGCGGTCCGCCCGCACCCCGGCACACCGCGGCGAGCGCCGCGAGGGCGTGGCCACCCGCCACCCGGTCCTGACCCTGGTGGCCGGGGTGGCGGCCCTCGCGCTCATCGCCCTGCCGGCCGCCTCGATGCGCCTGGGCCTGCCGGACGCCTCCTCGGAGCCGGCCGGCTCCACCCAGTACCAGGCCTACCGGATCATCGACGAGGAGTTCGGGGCCGGCGCCAACGGGCCCGTCCTGGTGGTCGCGGACCTGCCCGAGGGCACCGACGGGACCGGGGCCGCCGATCTGCAGGTGGCCGTCGGCGAGGAGCTGATGGCCCGCGAGGACGTCGTCTCGGTCGTTCCGGCGGGGCTCTCCGAGGACCGGCGGACCGCGGTCTTCCAGGTCACCCCCACCGACGGCCCTGCGGCCGAGTCCACCGAGAACCTTGTCGACGACCTGCGGGCCCTCTCCCCCGCCCTGGAGGACGAGTACGGCGTCGGCATCGGCGTCACCGGGCTGACCGGCGGCAACATCGACGTGTCCCAGAAGCTCGCCGACGCCCTGCCCCTGTACCTCGCGGTGGTGCTGGGCCTGTCCCTGGTGCTGATGGTGCTGGTGTTCCGCTCGATCCTGGTCCCGCTGATCGCCACCGGCGGGTTCATGCTCTCGCTCTTCGCGGCCTTCGGAGCGGTGGTGGCCATCTACCAGTGGGGCTGGCTGGGCGCCGTGTTCGGCGTCCACGACCCGGGACCCGTGCTCAGCTTCCTGCCCACGCTGCTGGTGGGTGTGCTGTTCGGGCTGGCCATGGACTACCAGCTGTTCCTCGTCTCCGGGATGCGGGAGGCCTACGTCCACGGGCACCCGGCCCGCGCCGCCGTGCGCGAGGGCCTGAACGCGGGCCGGGCCGTGGTCACGGCCGCGGCGATCATCATGATCTCGGTGTTCACCGGCTTCGTGTTCTCCCACATGGCCATGGTCCGGCCCCTCGGCTTCGGGCTCGCCTTCGGGGTGCTCGTCGACGCGTTCGTGGTGCGGATGACCCTGGTCCCCGCGGCCATGCACCTGCTCGGGGACCGGGCGTGGTGGCTCCCCGGCTGGCTGGACCGGGTTCTGCCCGACGTCGACGTCGAGGGCCAGTCCCTCGAGCGCTCGCACGGGACGGCACCGGAGGAGCCCGCACCGGCCGGGGCGCCCGCGGAGGAGGCCCGGGAGCCCGCCATCGTGCGGTGACGTGCACCACACCCGGTGCGGAGGTCGCGGAGCGCGTCGTCGTCCTCCGCACCGGAGCCATAGACTGGACCACTGTGAAAGCACTTCTGCTGGAGAACGTCCACCCCGAGGCCGAACGCATCCTCACCGAGAAGGGCATCGAGGTCGAGACCCGCAAGGGAGCCCTCGACACCGGAGAGCTCATCGACGCCCTCGGCGGCGTCGAGCTGCTCGGGATCCGGTCGAAGACCCACGTGACCCGGGAGGTGTTCGACGCCCACCCGCAGCTGCTGTCCGTGGGCGCGTTCTGCATCGGCACCAACCAGATCGACCTGGCGGCCGCCACGGAGCACGCTGTGGCCTGCTTCAACGCCCCGTACTCCAACACCCGGTCCGTGGTGGAGCTGGCGATCGCCGAGATCATCTCGATGGCCCGGCACCTGACCGACAAGAACAAGGCCATGCACGAGGGTGTGTGGGACAAGTCCGCCAAGGGCGCCCACGAGGTCCGCGGCCGCACCCTCGGCATCGTGGGCTACGGCAACATCGGCTCCCAGCTGTCCGTGCTCGCCGAGACGCTCGGCATGCGCGTGTACTACTACGACATCGTGGACCGTCTGCCGCTGGGCAACGCCCAGCGCTGCGACACCCTCGAGGAGCTGCTGGAGCGGGTCGAGACCGTCTCGCTGCACGTGGACGGGCGGGCCGGCAACGACAGCCTCTTCGGCCGGGAGCAGTTCGAGCGGATGCGCCCCCGGTCCCTGTTCCTCAACCTGTGCCGCGGCATGGTGGTGGACTACAACGCCCTGCGCGACGCCCTCGTCAGCGGGCACATCGCCGGGGCGTCCGTGGACGTCTTCCCGAACGAGCCCAAGGTCGCCGGCGACCCGTTCAGCTCGGTGCTGCAGGGCCTGCCCAATGTGATCCTCACCCCGCACATCGGCGGCTCCACGCAGGAGGCCCAGGTGGACATCGGCCGGTTCGTGGCCGGGAAGCTCTCGTCCTTCGTGACCTCGGGCTCCACGACCCTGTCGGTGAACATGCCGCAGGTCCAGCTCGACAACGCCGTCAACGGCACCCGCATGCTCCACCTGCACCGCAACGTGCCGGGCGTGCTCGCGACCGTCAACAGCGTCCTGGGCGACCACGGGATCAACATCGACCGCCAGCAGCTGTCCACCCACGGGGACACCGGCTACCTCGTCACGGACGCCGCCAACGGCGTGACCCGCGAGGTCATCGAGCAGATCCTGGGCCTGCCGGAGACCATCCGCCTGAGCACCATCAACTGAGACCCGCCCGCACCTGCCTCCGTCCCATGACGGAGGCAGGTGGCACAATGACCGCATGAGCGGCGTCCAGGAGCAGCCGGCGGGCCACGTCAGGAGCGGCGACGGGGCGGTCCTGCTCGCGCCCGGCGCCGCGGGAGCGGCCCCGGGCCCCGAGGAGGGCTCCTGCGCGGGCGACGACGCCGACCCGCCCCCGCCGCGGTCCGCGACGGGCGAGCCGGGCGCCGGCCGGGCTGCTGACCGGCCTGACGGCACGGATGCGGACAGCGCGATTTCATCTCCTGGTCACCGCGGGTTCTCCCGCGGTCCGACCGGGGCGGGTCCGCCCGGTCCACCATGGGACGACGACGCCCCCGCCCACGCCCACCCTGGAGCAGTGATGTCAGCAGAGCCCGCCCTCCGCGACCGCAGCACGACCGTCGGGGCGCCGGATCCCGACGTGCCGGTCATCGGCCCCGCCACGGGCCGGGCCCTGCACGTGATGAGCTACAACATCCGCTTCCACCACGAGCACAGCCGGCCGGGCGAGCCCGACCACTGGCCCGACCGGGCGCCCCGGCTGGCACGGCTGCTGCAGCTGGAGCAGCCGACCCTGCTCGGCGTGCAGGAGGCCCTCCACCACCAGCTGCCGGCGGTGGAGCGGGCCCTGCCCGCCGGCTACGGGATGCTCGGCTACGGCCGCGCCGGCGGGAGCAAGGGCGAGTACTCCGCGATCTTCTACGACGCGCGCCGCCTGGAGGCCCTCGAGTGGGACCAGTTCTGGCTCTCCGACACCCCGGAGCTCATCGGCTCGACCACCTGGGGCAACGACGTCCCCCGCATCGTGACCTGGGGCCGTTTCCTGGACCGCGGCACCGGCTGCGAGCTCGTGCACGTGAACACGCACTTCGACCACGACTCCGAGGCCGCCCGCGAGCGCAGCGCGGACGCCGTGATGGAGCTCGTGCACAGCTTCCGCCCGCACACCCCCACCGTGGTCACCGGGGACTTCAACGCGGAAGCGGGCAGCTCCAGGCCGTACGACGCGCTCGTGGGCTCGGGAGTGCTGGACGACACCTGGGCGACCGCCGAGCAGCGGCTCACCCCGGAGTGGGGCACGTTCCCGGACTACGGCGAGCCCGTCCGTGGCGACGACCGCATCGACTGGGTGCTGGCCAGCCCCGACGTCCGGGTGCGGCGCAGCGCGATCAATCCCGCACGCTTCGCCGGGGGCCACCCGAGCGACCACACCCCGGTGCAGGTGCTCGTCTCCGTCGACCGGGGCTGAGCGCTACGGCCCGGCGGGGCCGAGGGTGAGGGTGCGCCACGGGCGGGCGCCGTCGGCCTCGGCCCCCATGGCCCCCACGGTCCCTGCCGTGCGGGCCAGGGACGCCGCGTCCTCCTCCGGGGACCGGCACCCCTGCTCGGCGGGCAGGGCGCACCACCGGATCGGGTCGAGGGTGAGGATGTGCGGGGTCCACACGGGGTCCCCGGCCACCCACTGCCCGTCCTCGCGGGTGAAGGTCATGCTGACCGTCAGGCCCTCGTTGTTGACCGGCACCCGCGTGGCGTGCTCGGAGAGACTGTTGCCCAGGCCGTGGACGATCCAGGTGTCCCCGTGCTTCTCGAGGGGCAGCACCGAGTGCGTGTGGTGGCCGTAGACGAAGTCGAACTCGCCGCTGTCGGCCAGCGCGTGCGTGACCTCGAGCTGCTGCTGGTTGGGCGCGGAGGAGTACTCGTCCCCGGCGTGCACCGCCGCGAGCACGATCTCGGCCCCCGCCGCCCGGGCCCGGCGGGCCTTCTCGACCATCTCCGGCACGTCCAGCAGGTCCACCCGCCAGGGGGCGTCCGGGACGTTGCCGTTGAGGCCGTAGGTGCCGGTCACCAGGCCCACGCGCACCCCGTTCGCGTCCAGGACCAGGGGCTCGGCGGCCTCCGCCGCGGTGCGGTACGAGCCGGTGCTGGCGATCCCGGCCTCGTCCAGGACGCCGAGGGTCCGCTCGAGCCCCTCCGCCCCGGCGTCGAGGGTGTGGTTCGTGGCGGTGGTGCACGCGTCGTAGCCGATCTCCGCGAGCGCCGGCACGATCTGCGGCGGCACCTCGAACGCGGGATAGCCGGAGTACGGGCCGCCGGGCTCGGCCAGCGGGGTCTCCATGTCGCAGATCGCCAGGTCGGCGTCCTGCGTGAACGGGCGCAGGCCCGCCACGAGCGGGCCGAAGTCCAGCTCCCCGTTCCCGTCGGCCTCGGCCTGGGCCCACAGGCCCGGGTGCAGCAGGACGTCGCCGGTGACCACGACCTCCACCTCGTCCGGCGCGGCGGCACCGGACGGGCTCGCCCCCGCGGTGGCGCCTCCGCCGGCGGACGACGACGGGCCCTCCCCCGGTGCGGGCTCCGGCCCCTCGGGGGCGGAGCAGCCGGTCAGGACGGGTCCCGCGGCGAGCAGCGCCGTGACCAGCGCCGCCGCGGCACCGCGGCGCACGGGCCGGGACAGGGGTCGGGATCTCATGGACCGAGGGTAGGTCACCGGCGGGCGGTCAGGACAGGACCGTGGACCACAGGCCCTCGTCCTCGGGGCGGTGGGGCACCTCCGTGCTGGGCACGAGCTCGGCGGGCGCCGCGTGGGCGCGGCCCTTGAGCTCGAGCATCTCCGCGAGGTCCTCCAGGGGGGTGGGCGAGTTGTCGGCCCGGAGGTCGACGTCGAGGAGCACGGGATACTGGAACCCGGCGAGGGTGTCGGCCACGACCACGGCGGCGCTCTGCCGGCCGCGGCTGTCCCCGCCGGCGTCCTGCCCCGCGCGCAGGCAGGCCACCAGCGCCCGGGCCATCTCCGTGCTGGTCAGCCCCGGCGCGGCGAGCGCCTCGACCACCGAGGCGCGCATGGCCTCGACCACCTCCGGGCCGGTCAGGAAGTTGCCGATCACCACGAAGTCGGTGCCGGCCACCCCACCGGCCCAGGGGGTGCACAGGCTCCCGGTGAGGTGCGCTCCGGGGCCCTCCACCGGCAGGACCGCGACCTGGCGCAGCGCCAGATCGCGGTCGGCGTCGGCCAGTCCCGCGAGCGCCTCCTCGGCCGTGCCGCCGTGGTGCAGGGTGCGCAGCATCTCGAAGCGCAGCCGCCGGTTGGTCCACGCCTGCGAGGCCACCACCCCGGCGGTGGGCACGAGGGCGGGCACGGCGTTGCCCACGGCGAGCGAGCAGCTCGCGGTGGCGGCGCCGAGGAGGCGGGAGTCCGCGCTCCGGGCGATCACGGTGTACGTCACGAGCACCTCCTGGCCGTCATCGTCGGGACGGCCGCTTCATCTTCTCCGTGTGGTTGCCGCCCCGACCTGGGACGGCACCGGGACCGCCCGGCACGCCCGGGGCGGCAGGTGTGGTCGGGACCGTCCCGCGTGCATAGGGTGGGAGGACACCGACGACCAGGTGTGCACCGGCAGGGCGGCCGGACCCGGCCTGCCGGAGCCCACGGGGCGGACGGCTCATTCCTACCACCGGGAGGCGGCGAATGGCACGCGGAGCACGGATCGTCGGACTGGCCGCCGCCGCGGGCCTGGTGCTGAGCGCCTGCTCGGTGGGCGAGGGCGTGGACCTCGCGGGGGCGGGCGAGGTGGACACCGACGACTACCTCAGGGTCGCGATCGCCGGCGAGCCCGACCAGCTGGACCCCCACAACACCAGCGCCTACTTCTCCTTCCAGATCCTCGAGAACGTCTACGACACCCTGGTCCAGCCCGACGAGAACCTCGTCATGGAGCCCGCCCTCGCGGAGTCCTGGGAGGTCAGCGAGGACCAGCTGTCCTGGACGTTCCGCCTGCGGGAGGGCGTCACCTTCCACGACGGCTCCCCGTTCACCGCCGAGGACGTCGTGTACTCCTACGACCGGATCGTCGACGAGCAGCTCGCCAACGCCTACCGGCTGGCCGCCGTCGAGGACGTCGTGGCGGTCGACGAGCACACGGTGCGCATCGACGTGGCCCAGCCGACCCCGCACCTGCTCGCCGCGATCGGCGGGTACAAGGGAATGGCCATCGTCGAGCAGCAGAACGTGGAGAGCGGGGACGTCCAGCTCGACCCGGTGGGCACCGGACCGTTCGAGGTGGTGGGCAACTCCGCGAGCACGGCCGTGACCCTGCGCGCCAACGAGGACTACTGGGGCGAGGGCCCGCACGTGCCGGGGGTGGTCTACCGGTTCATCTCGGAGGGGACCACGGCGCTCGCGGACCTCACCGCCGGCGAGGTGCACTGGACCGACTCGATCCCGCCGCAGCGGGTGAACTCCCTGCGGCAGAACCCCGACGTGGAGGTCGCCGGCGTCCCGTCCACCGACTACTGGTACTTGACCATGAACGAGGGGCGCCCGCCCTTCGACTCCCTCGACGCGCGCCTCGCCGTCGCCCACGCCATCGACCGCGAGGCCATCGCCCAGGTCACCTGGTACGGCAACGCCACGGTGAACCAGACGGCGGTGCCGGAGACGTCCGTCTGGTACCACGAGTACGCGCCCTTCGAGCAGGACGTGGACCGGGCCCGCGCACTCGCCGAGGGCTCGGGGCTGGCCGGGGAGACCGTCGAGCTCATGGTCACCAACGAGTTCCCGGAGACGGTCACGGCGGCCCAGGTGATCGCCGCCAACCTCTCGGAGATCGGGGTCTCCACGGACATCCGGACCCTGGACTTCGCCACCTGGCTCGACGAGCAGGCCCAGGGGAACTTCGACATGCTGCTCCTGGGCTGGCTCGGCAACGTGGACGTGAACGACTACTACTACAACCAGCACCACTCGGAGGGCTCGAACAACGCCCAGGGCTACAGCAGTCCCGAGGTCGACCGGCTGCTGGACGCGGGACGGACCGAGACCGACCAGGACGCCCGCAAGGAGCTCTACGACCGGGCCGCCGAGCAGATCGTGGACGACGCCAGCTACGTGTACCTGTACAACCCCGACGTGGTCCAGGCGTGGGTCCCCGAGCTGCAGGGCTACGAGCCCCGGCCGGACCGCGCCGTCCGGTTCAACGACGTCCGGCTCGAGGAGGACCCGGAATGAAGAGCCCACTCCTGAGATTCCTCGTCAAGCGCCTGCTGCACACCGTGGTGGTGCTGTTCGGGGTGCTGATCGTGGTCTTCGCGCTCCTCCAGCTCGTCCCGGGCGACCCCGTGCGGGTGGCCCTGGGCACCCGGTTCACCCAGGAGTCCTACGACGCCCTGCGGGAGGCCTCCGGGCTGGACCGGCCCCTGCTGATCCAGTTCTTCTCCTACATCGGCAACGCCCTCACCGGGAACCTGGGCGTGAGCTTCCGCAGCGGGGAGCCGGTGACCCTCGTCCTGCTCGACCGGCTGCCGGCCACGGTGTCCCTGGCGCTGGCCGGGATCGCCGTGGCGCTGCTCATCGCGTTCCCGCTCGGCACCTGGGCCGCCCTGCGCCGGGGCTCCGCGGCGGACGGGGGGATCCGGGCCGTGAGCCAGTTCGGCGTCTCGGTCCCCGACTTCTGGCTCGGCCTGATGCTGATCATCGTGTTCTCGACGATGCTCGGGCTGCTGCCGCCCTCCGGCTACGTGCCCTTCACGGAGGACCCGTGGGGCTGGCTCCAGCGGGTGGTCCTGCCGGGCCTGGCCGTGGGCGTGGTCTCCGGGTCGATCATGACCCGCTACGTGCGCTCCGCGGTGCTCGACGTCGTCGGCTCCAACTACGTCCGGACCGCCCGGTCCAAGGGCCTGCCCCGGCGCGCGGTCGTCGGGCGGCACGTGATGCGCAACGCCCTCGTGCCGATCCTCACCGTGGCGGGCGTGCAGGCCGCCACGATGCTCGGCGGGCTCATCGTGATCGAGGTGGTCTTCGCCTGGCCGGGGCTGGGCCGGCTCGTGTTCGACGCCGTCGCGGCCCGCGACTACCCGGTGGTCCAGGGCACGGTGCTGCTGATCGCCCTCATGTTCCTGCTCATCAACCTGTTGGTGGACATCCTGTACGCCGTCGTCGACCCGAGGATCCGTGTGTCATGAGCGCCTCCCAGACGCCCTCGCCCGACCGCCGCGCCCCGGGCGCCGGGGACGCCCGCACCGGCCCCGTGCCCGAGCCCGCGGAGACGCCCGAGGAGGTCAGCCGCACCGGCACCCTGCGGATGCTGGTCTCCAACAGGGTCACGGCGGCCGGGCTGGTCATCCTGCTCGTCGTGGTCCTGCTCGCGCTGCTCGGGCGCTGGATCGCGCCCTACGGGGCCAACGACATCGACGTGGTCAACGCCCTGCAGCCGCCCTCGGGCGCGCACCTGTTCGGCACCGACGAGCTGGGCCGGGACGTGTTCTCCCGCGTGGTGCTCTCGGCCCGGATCTCGCTGCTGGTGGGACTGGTGGCGGTGGGCATCGCCCTGGTGGTCGGGGTGGCCGTGGGCCTGGTGGCCGGGTTCTTCGGCGGCTGGCTGGACACGGTGATCATGCGCAGCGCGGACGTGCTCTTCGCGTTCCCCATCCTGCTGCTGGCCATGGCGATCGTGGCCGTGCTCGGGCCCGGGCTGACCACGGCGATGATCGCGATCGGGGTGGTCTACACCCCGATCTTCGCCCGGATCACCCGCGCCTCCACGCTCGCCGTGCGCGAGGAGCTCTACGTCAAGGCCTCCGTGTCCGTCGGGGCGTCCAACGGGCTGATCCTGCGCCGGCACGTGCTGCCGAACATCATGGGCCCCATCACCGTCCAGACCTCCCTCTCGCTGGCCTTCGCGATCCTCTCCGAGGCCGCGCTGTCCTTCCTGGGGCTGGGCGTCCAGCCGCCGGAGCCGTCCTGGGGGCGGATGCTCTACGACGCGCAGGCCTTCATCTACGACGCCTGGTGGATGAGCGTGTTCCCGGGCCTGGCGATCTTCTTCACCGTGCTGGCGTTCAACCTCGTGGGCGACGGCATGCGCGACGTCCTGGACCCGCGCCAGCGCACCGCCGACGAGATCCGCAGGAGCGCCTGATGAGCACGACCGAGCACCGCCGCACCACCCCGCCGACGTCCTCCGGGCAGGACGTGCTGCTGGACGTGCGGGACCTCTCCGTGCGCATCGGCCCCGCCGAGATCGTCAACGGCGTGTCCTTCTCCGTCCCCCGCGGCGGCACCCTGGGGATCGTGGGCGAGTCCGGCTCCGGGAAGTCCATGACGGTGCTCGCGGCCACCGGCCTGATCGACTCCCCGCCCGCCCGTGTGAGCGGGCAGTCCCTGCTGGACGGCCAGGACATCGTGGCCGTGGACCCCCGCCGGCTGCGCGGGGTCCACGGCAAGCGGGTCGGCTTCGTCTTCCAGGACCCCTCCACCTCCCTGAACCCCGTGCTGACCATCGAGCAGCAGCTCACGGAGGCCCCGCGCTTCCACCTCGGCGTGACGCGCCGCGAGGCCCGCCGCCGCGCCCTCGAGCTGCTCGAGGCGGTCGGCATCCCGGACCCGCAGTCCCGCCTGTCCTCGTACCCCCACCAGCTCTCGGGCGGGATGAAGCAGCGCGTGATGATCGCGGTGGCCCTGGCCTGCGACCCGGAGCTGCTCGTGGCGGACGAGCCGACCACGGCGCTCGACGTCACCACCCAGGCCCAGATCCTCGAGCAGGTCAAGCAGCTGCAGGCCTCCCGCGGGATGAGCGTCATCTGGATCAGCCACGACCTCGGGGTGGTCTCGGGGATCGCGGACCGGGTGGCGGTCCTCTACGGCGGGCAGATCGTGGAGTCCGCGCCCCTCGAGGAGCTCTTCACCGACCCCCGGCACCCCTACACCCGGGGGCTCATGGCCTCCCGGCCGCAGACGGCCCACCGCAAGGGCGAGCTCTCCGTGATCCCCGGCAGCCCCCCGGACCCCAAGCACCTGCCCGAGGGCTGCCTGTTCTGGGACCGCTGCCCGGTCCGCGGGGACCCCCGCTGCGAGACCGAGCGCCCGCCGGAGACCCCGGTGGGTCCGGAGCACGTGGTCCGCACCTTCTGCGGTCCGGACCGGACCGACCGGCGAGGAGGAGCCCGATGACCGGCGACGAGCGCCCGCTGCTGAGCGTGCGGGACCTGCAGGTCCGCTTCCCCGTCACCACCGACCGCGGCAAGGGCGTGGTGCACGCGGTGGCCGGGATCGACTTCGACATCCACCGTGGGCAGACGGTGTCCCTGGTGGGCGAGTCCGGCTCCGGCAAGTCCACGGTCGCCAACGCCCTGATGCACCTCGTGGAGCCCAGCGCGGGGACCGTGCTGCTCGACGACCGGGACATCACCTCGGTCCGGGGCAAGGACCTCACGGCGCTGCGCCGCCGGATCGCCATGGTGTTCCAGGACCCGTTCGCGTCCCTGGACCCCCGCCAGCACGTCTCCCGCGCCGTGGCGGAGCCCCTCGAGGTGCACGGCCTCGGCGGGGACAAGGCCGGGCGCCGCCGCCGGGTCGCCGAGCTGTTCGACCTCGTGGGACTGTCCCAGCGGTTCCTCGACCGGTATCCCCACGAGCTCTCCGGCGGGCAGCGCCAGCGGGTGTCCATCGCCCGGGCCCTGGCGGGCGAGCCGGACCTCGTCGTCCTCGACGAGGCGACCGCCTCCCTCGACGTCTCGGTGCAGGCCCAGATCATGAACCTGCTCAACCGGCTGCAGGACGAGCTGGGGCTCACGTACCTGTTCATCGCCCACGACCTCGCCGTCGTGGAGCACATGAGCGACCACGTGCTGGTGATGTACCTGGGCCGGCTCATGGAGGACGGGGACGTGCAGGACGTCTTCGAGAACCCCGCCCACCCCTACACGAAGGCCCTGCTCGCCTCGGCCCCGTCCGCGGACCCCGTGGCGGAGCGGCAGCGGCGGACCGCTCCGCTCGAGGGAGAGGTCCCGTCCCCCCTCGACCCGCCCTCCGGCTGCGTGTTCCGCACGCGCTGCCCGTGGGCGGCCGACGAGTGCGCCCGCACCGTGCCCGTCCCGGTGCCGCCCCCGGGCCCCCGGGGCGCCCCGACGGGGCCCCGGCACGCCACCGGGGAGCACACGGCCCGGGAGCACGTCGCCGCCTGCATCCGGTTGCCGGAGGTGCAGGCGTCGTCGCGCACGGGCGCCCGGCCCACGGAGGCCCCGTCCGCTGACGCCGCGCGCACCGGCCCGGCACACACCGGCTCGACGCGCACCACCTCGACGCGCACCGCGCCGTGGGACGCCGGCCGCCGCGACCCCTGATCCGGAGCACGACCGACCCGACCACACCTGGAGCGAAGATGAGCGACAGACCCTCCGTCCCCGGAGCGCACCTGAAGGACTACGACCCCACGCCGCGGGACCGGGAGGACGCCGATCTCCGGTCCCCCGGGGAGCAGGCCCCCGCGGAGCCGCCGAAGACGCACCGGATCCGGTGGACGGGGCTCGTCGTCGGCCTGGTCCTCGCCCTGGCCGTCTACTTCGCCATGCCCGCGGACCTGGCCCACCCCGCGAAGCTCACCGCCGCCACGGCCGTCCTGATGGGCGCGTGGTGGATGACCGAGGCCATCCCGATCCCCGCCACCGCCCTGCTCCCGCTGGTCGTCTTCCCCGTGCTCGGGGAGGACGTCGCGGTGGACGACGTCGGGGCGTCCTACGGCAGCAACATCATCTTCCTGTTCATGGGCGGGTTCCTGCTGGCCCTGGCGATGCAGCGCTGGAACCTGCACCGCCGGATCGCCCTGCGCACCGTCCGGGTCATGGGGACGAAGCCGGCGCAGATGGTGGCCGGGTTCATGGTGGCCACCGCCTTCCTCAGCATGTGGGTCTCCAACACCGCCACCGCGGTGATGATGCTGCCCATCGGCGTGTCCGTCCTGCTGCTGCTGCCGAAGCTGCTGGAGGGCGCCGACCCGGGCCCCGGTGGCGCGGCGGAGGACGCCTCGGCGGATCCCGCCCTGGAGGGCGCCGACCCCCAGAGCACGGAGGTCAAGGAGGCGGTCATCAAGTCCAACTTCGGGACCGCCCTGATGCTGGGCATCGCCTACGCCGCGTCGATCGGCTCCCTGAGCACGATCATCGGCACCCCGCCCAACACGCTGATGGTCGGCTACCTGCAGGAGGCCCACGGCATCACCGTGGGCTTCGGCCAGTGGATGCTCGTGGGCGTCCCGCTGTCCGTCGTCATGCTCGCGATCGCCTGGCTCCTGCTCACCAAGGTGCTGTTCAAGCCCGAGATCGACGAGATCCCCGGCGGCCGGAAGCTGATCACCGCGGAGCTGGACAAGCTCGGCCCCATGGCCACCGGCGAGAAGCTCGTGCTCGCCGTCTTCGTGCTGGCCGCGCTCAGCTGGGTGTTCGTGCCCATCCTCTTCGACTCCCCGCCGATCAGCGACGCCGGCATCGCCATGGTCGTGGGGCTGCTGCTGTTCCTGCTGCCCGCCGGCGCCCAGCGCGGGGTCCGGCTGCTGGACTGGGAGACCGCCGTCAAGCTGCCCTGGGGCGTGCTCCTGCTCTTCGGCGGCGGGCTGGCCCTGTCCTCCCAGTTCTCCTCCTCCGGGCTGACCGACTGGATCGGCCAGGGCGCCGCCGCCCTGGGGGCGGTGCCGGTGGTGCTGGTCGTGGCGATCTTCGCGGCCGGCATCCTGTTCCTCACCGAGCTGACCAGCAACACGGCCACGGCGGCCACGTTCCTGCCGGTCTCCGGCGGCGTGGCCCTCGGCCTGGGGCTGGACCCCATGCTGCTGGCCATCCCCGTGGCCCTCGCGGCCACCTGCGCGTTCATGCTGCCGGTGGCGACGCCGCCCAACGCGATCGCCTTCGGCTCCGGATACGTGACCATCGGGCAGATGATCAAGGGCGGCGTGTGGCTGAACCTCATCGGCATCGTCCTGATCACGCTCCTGACGATGACCCTCGGGGTCTGGGTGTTCAGCATCGTGTACTGACCGCCCACCGCCCCGCACGGCGGCCCCGTCCTCAGCCGGCGGGGCCGCCGTCGTGCTCGAGCTCGGCCAGCACCGGGAAGTGGTCCGAGGCCCACACGCCGCGCGGCCGCTCGGTCAGCACCCGGGCGCCGAGGACGCGGACCGGACCGCCGTGCAGGATCCAGTCCAGCCGCGGGGTCCTCGCCCCCGGCTCCCGGTAGCGGTGGAAGGTTCCGGGGGCCTCCGGCGGGAGGGTGTCGCGCAGGCCGCCGGCGAGGGCGGCGTCCCACGTCCGGGACCGCCCGGCGGCCGCGTTCCAGTCCGCGAGGAGCAGCCGCGGCCCGTCCCAGCCGAGGAGCAGGCACTGCAGCGCCGCGAGCTGGCGCAGCCGGGCGCTCTCCGGCCACGGGTCGAGGTGGGTCGCGACGGCCCGCCAGGCCACCCCGGTGCGCCGGTCCGTGAGGTCGGCGAGGACCGCGGTGCGCGGAAAGGCGTCCCCGGAGCCCCGCGAGCCGGGAACCTCCGGGGTGCGGGACAGCCACCGCTGCCGCCACCCGTCCACCGCGAAGCGGCCGGTGTCCACGGCCAGCAGGCACCGTTCGCCGTGACCGTCCGCGTTCCGCCCCGTGCCCAGCAGGACGTGCTCCGGGCCCAGCGCCTCGCGGAGCAGGTGCAGCTGCTCCGGCTGGACCTCCTGGAGCGCGGCCAGGCCGGGCCGGTGCGCGTGCAGCAGCGCCTGCACCGCCGGCGCGCGCGTGAACCACGCGTCCGGGTCGCCCCGGCGGTACCGCGGCAGGGGGCGCCGGACGTTGAAGGTCATGGCCGTGAGCACGCCCCGGCCCCGCGGACCACGGAGGTCGGCGGGGCCGGGGCGATCAGGGGCTGCCACGACGGCGGCGGGATCTGCCGCGCGGGCTACTGCGCGGCGGACTCGGCCGCGTCCCGCTCCGTGCGGGCACCGCCGTGCTGCAGGTCGCCGCCGCTGTTCTCGAGGTGGGCGCGCATGAACCACTGGAACAGCTCGAGCTCCTTGACCTGGCCGATGAGGATGTCCTCGGTGATGGGGTCGAGCTCGCCGACCTTCTGGACGGCGTCGCGGTGGTCCTCGATGATGCCGTTGTAGACGAGGTCCAGGGCCGCGAGGTGCTCCACGCCGGTGGCACGGTTGACCGAGTAGTCGTCCCAGGTGCGGGCCTGCACGAGGTCGCCGGGCAGGCCGCTCGGCCCCACGCCCATGGTCGCCATGCGCTCGGCGAGCTCGTCGACGAAGCCGCGCACGAGCTCGATCTGCGGGTCCAGCATCTCGTGGACGGAGATGAAGTTGGGCCCGACCACGTTCCAGTGCGCGTGCTTGAGGGTCAGCTGCAGGTCGTTCAGCGCGTGCAGCCGCTGCTGCAGGGTCTGGGCGACCTCGTGACCGTTCTCGGTGGACAGACCGGGCACGGTGTAGGGGGCGGTGCGCTGGTTCGGGGTGGCCATGGGATCGTCTCCTTGTTCCGGCCGCCGCCGGGCGGCGGCCTTGATCGACAACGGTGAACGGCTCGCCGGAGCGGGCCTCTCCTCACCACTATGGCACGGCCTCCACAGACTGTCAGCACCCTGTCCATTCGCTGAGCGCGATATCCGCCGCCCCCGCGCCCCCTGCCGGTTCTCCCGCCGATTCCCCGGCCCCGACCCTTGCCAGGGCCGGGAGCCACTGCTTGGCTGGGCCCATGGACACGACTCCCGCCTCCGGCAGCCAGCTCCCCGACGACCCGCACCTGGCCGACGACGTCGGCGTGCCCGACACCCCGGCCCGCGACCTCGAGACGGCCCAGGACCCGCTGGGCCAGACCAACGCCGGCCAGCGCGCGCCGAGCGCGGGCAACGCCGACGACCCCGCCGACCCGGACTTCGGCAAGGGGGCGGGCGGCCCCGGCCCCGCGGCCGGGGACTGAGCCGCACCCGGGGCGGCGGTGCTCCGCCGCCACCCCGGGCTCCGTGAGCACGCGGAGCCGCCGAGCACCGGCGCGCCCTCCGGAAGGACCGGCGTGCGGGGCGGGCTCCGGGTCCACCCCGCACGCCCGTCTTGTGGCCTGGCTCACTTCTCGCCTACGGTGACCCAAGTACCTGAGACGAGGAGTATCGGATGACCCTGCCCTATCCGCACCTGCTGGCGCCCCTGGAGCTCGGTCCCGTCGTCCTGCCGAACCGGGTGCTCATGGGCTCGATGCACACCGGCCTCGAGGAGCAGCCCGGCGGGTTCGAGCGCCTGGCCGAGTTCTACGCGGAGCGGGTGCGCGGCGGCGTCGGGCTCATCGTCACGGGCGGCGTCGGCCCCAGCCCCGAGGGCGCCACCCGCGCCGGCGGGGCCCTCCTGCGCACCCCCGAGGAGGTGGCACGGCACCGCCTGGTGACCGAGGCCGTGCACGCCGAGGGCGGGCGGATCGCGCTGCAGATCCTGCACTCGGGCCGCTACGCCATGACGCCCGACGCCGTGGCCCCGAGCGCCCTACGCGCCCCCATCAGCCCGGTGGTCCCGCACGAGCTCACGGCCGAGGAGATCGAGCGGACCATCGAGGACTTCGCCCGCACCGCCTCCCTCGCCCGGGAGGCCGGCTACGACGGCGTGGAGATCATGGGCTCCGAGGGCTACCTCGTCAACGAGTTCGTCGCCGCCGAGACCAACCACCGCACCGACGAGTGGGGCGGGTGCTACGCGAACCGGATGCGCCTGCCCGTGGAGATCGTCCGCCGCGTCCGCGAGCGCACCGGCCCCGAGACCATCCTGATCTACCGCCTGTCCATGCTGGACCTGGTCCCGGGCGGCTCCACGCTCGAGGAGGTCGTGGCGCTGGCCCGGGCGGTCGAGGCCGCCGGGGCCACGCTGCTCAACACGGGCATCGGCTGGCACGAGGCCAGGATCCCCACCATCGCCACCGCCGTCCCCCGCGGCGGCTTCTCCTGGGTGACCCGCCGCCTGAAGGGCGAGGTCGGGATCCCCCTGGTGGCGGTCAACCGCATCAACACCCCGGAGACGGCCGAGCGGATCCTGGCCTCCGGCGACGCCGACATGGTCTCCCTCGCCCGGCCGCTGCTCGCGGACCCGGAGTTCGTGGCCAAGGCCGCACGGGGCCGCGCCGACGCGATCAACACCTGCATCGCCTGCAACCAGGCGTGCCTGGACCACACCTTCGCGGGCCGGACCGCGTCCTGCCTGGTCAACCCGCGAGCGGGCCACGAGACCCTGCTGCGCCTGGGTCCCACCCGCCGGGCCGAGCGGATCGGCGTGGTCGGGGCGGGCCCCGCCGGCCTCGCCTTCGCGGTCGCCGCCGCGGAGGCCGGTCACGCCGTGACGCTGTTCGAGGCCGAGGAGCGGATCGGCGGGCAGTTCTGCATGGCCCTGCGCATCCCCGGCAAGGAGGAGTACGCCGAGACCCTGCGCTACTACGGCGTGCGACTGGCCGAGCTGGGGGTGGACGTGCGCCTGGGCACCACCGCCACGCCCGCGCACCTGGGCGGCTTCGACCGCGTGGTGCTCGCCACCGGCGTGGAGCCGCGCGTGCCCGCCGTCGAGGGCGTGGACCACCCCTCGGTCGTGGGCTACCGGGACGTCCTGCACCACGACGCCCCCGTCGGCCGGAGGGTCGCCGTCCTGGGCGCCGGGGGCATCGGCTTCGACGTCGCCGAGTTCCTCCTGCACGCCCCGGGCACCGAGGTGGACTTCTACCGGGCCTGGGGCGTGGACACGACGCTCTCCGCCCGCGGCGGCCTGGCCGCGCCCGCACCGCCGCGCCCGGCCCGCGAGGTGACCCTGCTGCAGCGCTCCCCCGGCAAGCCCGGGGCCGGCCTGGGCCGCACCACCGGCTGGATCCACCGGGCCTCGCTCAAGGCCGGGGGCGTGCGCACGCTCAGCGGCGTGACCTACCGCAGGATCGACGACGACGGGCTGCACCTCACCGTGGCCGGCCCCGACGGCGCGGGGCCGGCCGACCAGGTGCTCGCGGTGGACACCGTGGTGCTGTGCACGGGCCAGGAGCCGCTGCGGGAGCTGCACGACGCGCTGCTCGCCTCCGGCCACGACACGGACGCCGTCCCGGTGCACCTCGTCGGCGGCGCGGACGTGGCGGCCGAGCTGGATGCCAAGCGGGCGATCCGCCAGGCCACGGAGCTCGTCGCCGCCCTGGGCTGAGCCGCCCCGCCCCGGCCTCCGGGACCGTGCGGCGACGGGCCCCGGGTGCCACGATGGGACCGAACCGAGGAAAGGACCCTCATGCAGCTCGACCTCCTGCTCCTCAACGCCACGGTCCGCACGATGGACCCCGCCCGCCCGCGGGCGTCCAGCCTCGGGGTGCACGGCGGACGGATCGTGGTTCTCGACGACCCCGGTGCTCCGGCGGCCGAGACCGTGGACCTGGGCGGGGCCACGGTGCTGCCCGGCTTCGTGGACGCGCACTGCCACACCACGTGGTTCGGGCTGGGCCTCGCGGAGGTGGACCTGTCCCGGTGCGCCTCCCTGGACGAGCTCTACGACGCCCTGGAGCGCGGCATGGCCGCCAGGCCGCGGGACGAGGAGTGGCTCATGGCGACCGGTTTCTACCCGGCCACGGTGGGCGGGACCCTGCCCGACATCGACGTCCTGGACCGGCTCACCGGCAGCACACCGCTGTTCGTGCGCCTCACGTCCGGCCACGCCGCGGTGGTGAACTCCGAGGCGCTGCGCCGGGCCGGGATCCTCACCCCCGGCACCCCGGACCCGGTGGGCGGCCGGGTGGTGCGCGACCACGCCGGGCGCGCCACCGGCCTCGTCGAGGAGACGGCCCAGGCGATGGTGCAGGAGCTCTTCCGCCCCTACCCGCTGACCAGGATCGTGGCCGCGATCGAGCGTGCCACCGCCCGCTACGCGGCCGAGGGCATCACCACGTTCGCCGAGGCCGGGGTGGGCGGCGGCTGGATCGGGCACAACCCGTCGGAGCTGCTGGCCTACCAGCGGGCCCGCGACGAGGGGGTCCTGCACGCCCGTGCGCAGGTCATGCCCGTGCTGGACGTCCTGCACGAGATCGGCGGACTCGGGGACGGCTCCGCCCGCGGGCTCGACCTGGGGCTGCGCACCGGCTTCGGCGACGACGAGCTCGTGCTCGGGCCGGTCAAGGTCTTCGTCGACGGCTCGCTGCTCGGGGAGACCGCCGCGGTGACCGAGGCCTTCTGCGGCGGCCACTCCACCGGGTACTTCCAGGAGAACCCCGAGCAGATGGCGGCGGCGATCCGGGAGGCGTACCGGGCGGGCTGGTCGGTGGCCGCCCACGCCATCGGGGACCGCGCCATCGACTTCGCGATCGACGTGATCACCGGGTGCCAGGACGAGCACGGGCGCCGCCGCTTCCCCAACCGGATCGAGCACGCGAGCATCACCCGCCCGGACCAGCTCCCGCGGCTCGCGGCCGCCGGGATCTGCGTCACCCCGCAGATCGGCTTCCTGCGCCCCATGGCCGCGCAGTTCCGCCGGCTCCTGGGCCCGCAGCGCACGGACTGGACCTACCGGGGCCGCAGCTTCCTCGACGCGGGCGTGCGGATCGCGGGCAGCTCCGACCGCCCGGTCGCCGACGGCGACGTGCTGCGCTCGGTCCAGGCCTGGACCGACCGCCTGGACGGGGACGGGGTGCGCTTCGGCCCCGCCGCGGAACGGCTGGACGTCGTGGAGGCCCTGGCCGCCTACACGTCCGAGGCCGCGCGGGCCCTGGGCATGTCCGACCGGATCGGCTCCCTCACCGTCGGCAAGCAGGCGGACCTGGTGGTGCTGGAGCGGGACCCGGTCGAGGTGCACCGGCGCGGGGACTCGGTGGAGCACATCGGCGTCCGCGCCACCTACCGCGCCGGCCGGCCCACGCACCGGGCCGGCTGAGCGGGTGGGCTGCCGCCCCGTGGCCGGCCCGTCGAGCGCTGCGGGCCGGCTCCGGTCGTCCTCGGCGCCCAGGCCACCTCGAGAGCCGGTACGGGCGGTCCGGCTCCGTGCGCACCGGGAAGACGCTCCTCGCGGACGGCGTCCCGCACGTGCCGGTGCGCGGTGGGCCGTTCAGCCCTCGACCAGGATCCCGTCCTCGTCCGCCCACACCGTCCGGCCGGGACGGAAGGTCACGCCCTCGATGACGACCGGCACGTCCTGCTCCCCGGCGCCGTCCTTGGCGGACTTGCGCGGATTGGAGCCCAGGGCCTTGACCCCCAGGGCCAGCCCGGCGAGCGCCACGCGGTCCCGGACCGGCCCGTTGATGATGACGCCGGCCCAGCCGTTGCGCACGGCCGCCTCCGCGATCATGTCCCCCATGAGGGCGGTGCCCATCGAGCCGTGGCCGTCCACCACGAGGACCGCGCCGTCCCCCGGGGAGTTGAGCACCGACTTGACGAGGCCGTTGTCCTGGAAGCAGCGCACCGTGCGCACCGGGCCGCTGAACGCGCGGACACCGCCGAGGTCGAGGAACTGGCGCGGGCAGGACATCAGCTGCTCCCCGCGCTCGTCGTAGAGGTCGGCCGTGGTGAACGGGCGCGGATCGGTCATCTGCTGCTCCTCGGTCTTCGGTGGCGCTCCCGGGACCAGCCTAGCCAGCGGCGTCCAGGGACCGGCCCCCGGCGCGCTCCGGGGAGGACCCCGCAGCCCCCTCGACCGCGCCGCCCGCGCTCGTCCCCAGCGGGATCTCCTCGATCAGCAGGGACAGGACCAGGCACGCCGCCGCCACGGGCAGCCCCCACAGGAAGATCGGGGGCAGCGCCTGGGCGAAGGCCTGCGCGACAGCCTCCTGCACCGGGACGGGCAGGGACGCGAGCACCTGCGGGCTCAGGACGTGGACGTCGAGGGCGGACGCGGGGCTGCCCGGGGGCAGGGCCGCCCCGAGGGCACCGTCGAGCCGGGCGACGAACACCGAGCCGAACACGGCGATCCCGAAGGAGGCACCGGTCTGCCGGAAGTAGTTCGACGACGACGTCGCGACCCCCACGTCCGCGGGCGGCACGGCGTTCCGCACGATCAGCACGAGGTTCTGCAGGAGGCAGCCGATCCCGAAGCCGGTCACGACCATGCCCGCGGCCGTCAGGGCGTAGGGGGTGGTCTCGTCGATGCCCGAGAGCAGCACGAGGCCCGCGGCCATCACCGCCGAGCCCAGTACCGGCCACAGCCGGTAGCGCCCCGTGTGCGCGATGCGGCGCCCGGTGCCGATCGTGCCGACGAGCATCCCCACCGTCACGGGGATCATCATCAGCCCGGCCGCCGTGGCCGAGGCGCCCTCCACCATCTGCAGGTACGTGGGCAGGTAGGTGATCGTCGAGAACATGATCACGCCCATCCCGACGGCCGCCGCGGTGGGCACCACGACGTTGCGCACCCGGAACAGGTGCAGCGGGATGATCGGCTCCGCGGCGCGCCGCTCGGCCAGCACGAACAGACCCGCCAGCACGGCGACCGCCCCGGCCAGCCCGAGGATCGGCGGGCTCGTCCAGGCGTGCGCGGTTCCGGCCCACGTGGTCAGCAGCACGAAGGCGACACTGCCCAGGGCCAGCAGCGCGGCCCCGAGCAGGTCCAGCCGCACCCGCCCGCGCGGCACGTGCGGCAGGTGCAGGAAGCGCGGGATGAACACGAGCGTGACCAGGCCCAGCGGCAGGTTGATGTAGAACACCCACCGCCAGCTCACGAGGTCGGTGAGGAGACCGCCGAGGAGCGGCCCGCTCACCGAGGCGAGGCCGAAGGCCGCCCCGATCACGCCCATGTACCTGCCGCGCTCGCGCGGGGGGACGAGGTCCGCGATGATCGCCTGCGCGCCGATCAGCAGGCCTCCTCCGCCCAGGCCCTGCACCGCGCGGAAGACGATGAGCTGCGTCATGCCCTGGGCGGCGCCGGCGAGGACCGATCCCAGGAGGAAGACCAGCACGGCCGCGAGGAAGATCCGCTTGCGCCCGTAGAGGTCGCCCAGCTTCCCGTAGACCGGCAGGCCCACGGTGGCCGCGAGCACGTACGCCGTGACCACCCAGGAGATGCGGTCCAGTCCGTCGAGGTCCCCGACGATCGAGGGCAGGGCCGTGGCCACGATCGTCTGGTCGAGGGCGGCCAGCAGCACCGCCATGAGCAGCCCCAGGAACGTGAGCCGCAGCTGCTGCTGCTGCTGGGAACGCCCCGGAACCCCGGTCACCGGGTCAGCGATCGACCTTGACGACGGAGCCGTTGTCCACGTTGACGTACACGTCCACCGAGGTGCCCTCGGTGTCGTCGATGTCGACCTCCCACACGGTGGTGCCGTCCTCCGTGTCGAGCTGGGCGCCGTCGAGCGTGCCGTCCACCTCGTTCAGCGCGGTCCGGACGGCCTCCTCCAGCGAGACCTGCACCTGGGCGATCAGCTCGCGGTCCTCCTGGTCCAGCTGGTCGTCGCCGTCCTGCGGGGTGACCTCGGAGCCGTCCTCCGAGACGTCGACCTCCTTCTCCCGGTCACCGACGGCGAGCTTGACCTCCCAGCCGCCCTCGCTGTCCTTGCGGTCGATCTCGAACGCCTGGCCTCCTGTGACGGCCTCCTCGGCGGCGACGACCGCACCCGCCACGGCGGCGGCCTCGCTCCCCGTGCCCGGGGAGGCGCTCGAGGTCCCGGTGCTCGTCGGGGACGCGCTCTCGCCGGCGGTGGCGGTGCCCGAGGGGCTCTCACCGGCGGTCGCGCCGTCCGTCGGCGACGCGCTGGGACTCCCGCCGGCGGTCGCGTCCTCGGTGCCGGCGGTCGCATCCTCGGTGCCGGTGGGTTCGGCCGGGGTGCCGGTGGGCTCGGCCGCCGTGGTGGGCTCGGCTCCGCCCGTGTTCTCCGCACCCCCCGTGCTGCCGTTGCCGCATCCTGCCAGGAGCAGGGCCGAGAGCGTGAGAGCGGCCAGGGAAAGGGTTTTTTGATCAGTGTGCTTCATACCCGAATTCTTCCCCCGGGACAGCGTCCTGGCAAGAGGTCTCCCGCCGCGCCTGCCTCCGCCCACGCGGCTCACAGGCCCCGCGTCTACTATCCTGGAGAACGCCTGACCCCGGACCGGGGTGCATGCGCACCGCGATCGATGCCAGGAAGGAGGCGGTATGGGATTCCTCGAGAGCCTCGAGAAGAACATCGAGAAGGCCGTCCGCACCGCCTTCTCCACGGGCTCCCGCAAGCGGGTGGAGGCGGTCGAGATCGCCAGCGCGCTGCGGCGCGAGCTCGACCAGGAGGCGTTCACCATCTCCGCCGGGCGCACCATGGCCCCCAACGTCTTCGTCGTGGAGTTCTCGGACGAGGACTTCCCCCGTGCCCAGGACTGGGGCACGCCGCTGGCGGAGGAGCTGTGCGACGTCGTGATCAAGCACGCGCGCAGCCAGGCCTACACGCTGCAGGGAGCGGTGAAGGTCTCCTTCACCCGCAATCCCGAGGTCGAGGCCGGGGAGTTCCGGGTGCACTCCTCGGCGCAGCGCACCGCGGAGTCCCCGAACACGCCGGCCACGCCGAGCGGGCACCGCATCGCGCGCGGGCACCGCGACGAGGCGGACGAGCCGACGCAGGCCGCGCCGGCACAGCACTGGATCCCGGTGCTCGACGTCGAGGGCGAGCGGTTCTCCATCAACGCGGACTCGATCGTGCTGGGCCGCTCCGCCGAGGCGGACATCACCGTGGAGGACACCGGGGTGTCCCGCAAGCACCTCGAGATCCGCCGGCAGGGCGAGCGCTTCCTGGCCGTGGACCTCGGCTCGACCAACGGTTCCTACGTGGACGGGGAGCGGGTGATCGGCCGCTCCGAGCTGGTCAACGGTTCCGTGATCACCATGGGACGGACCCGGATCACGTTCCGCCTCCTGACCCCGAAGGGGAACCGCTGAATGTCCGAGCTCACCGTCACCCTCCTCCGCTTCGGCTTCCTGGCCCTGCTCTGGATCTTCATCTTCAGCATCGTGGCCAGCCAGGGCCGCGACCTCGCCGTCGGCGGGAAGCTCCCGACCGTCCCCGGCCGCTCCCGGCCCGAGCGGCGCACCCCGGCGCCGGCGTCCGAGCCGACCGTGCCGCCCGCGGCCGGCCCCACCACGGGCCAGCGCTCCCGCCCCCAGACCCTGGTCGTGCTCGACGGCCCGCTCCGGGGCCACACCTACGCCCTGGGCAACGCGCCCGTCCTGCTGGGCCGCTCACCCGAGACCACGGTCCCGCTCGGCGACGACTACGCCTCGGGGCGCCACGCCCGGCTGTTCCCCCAGGGCTCCCGCTGGTTCCTCGAGGACCTCGGCTCCACCAACGGCACCTTCGTGGGCCAGCAGCAGCTCACCAGGGCTGTGCCCCTCGACGCCGGGACCCCGTTCCGGGTGGGCAAGACCGTCCTGGAACTGAGGTCCTGACGCATGGCGATCGCTTTCCGCTACGCCGCGCGCTCCGACGTGGGCAGGGTGCGCTCGAAGAACGACGACTCCGCCTACGCAGGTCGTCACCTCGCCGTGGTGGCCGACGGCATGGGAGGGCACGTGGGCGGTGACGTCGCGTCGGCGTCCGCGGTCATGGACCTCACCGCCCTGGACCGGCCCGGCCACCACGGGGACGGTGCCACTGTGCTCGCGGACGAGATCCAGAACGCCAACCAGAACCTGGCCCGGCTGGTCGTGGGCAACCCCCGTCTGGGCGGCATGGGCACCACGGTCACGGCCCTGCTGGCCGACGAGGACGAGATCGTCGTCGCCCACATCGGCGACTCCCGGGCCTACCGCCTGCGGGAGGACGAGTTCCTCCAGGTCACCCGGGACCACACGTTCGTGCAGCGGCTCATCGACGAAGGGCGGCTGCGCCCGGACGAGGCGGAGTCCCACCCGCACAAGAACGTGCTGATGCGCGTGCTCGGGGACGTCGACGCCTCCCCCGAGATCGAGGTGGAGACCGTCCGCCCCGAGATCGGCGAGCGGTGGCTGCTGTGCTCGGACGGGCTCAACGCCGTCGTCCGGCCCGAGACCATCGAGTCGGTGCTGCGCTCCGGCGACGACCTCAACGAGATCGTCGACACCCTCGTGGAGCTGACCCTGGACCGCGGCGCGCCGGACAACGTCACCGTGGTCGTCGTGCAGGTCTTCGAGACCGACGAGGACGCCCCGGCCGCCGTTGCGGCCGGCGAGGAGCACGGCGAGGTCCCGGACCCCGGCTTCGCCCGGACCTCGGACGAGATCACGGGCGACGCCGCGCCGGAGGCCGCCGCGTCCGGCCCGGAGTCGTCGGAGTCCTCGGCCGCGGTGCTGCGCCGCGACCTCGCAGCCCGCCCGCACCTGCTCGTGGGCGCCGCCGCCAACGCGACCCAGACCGGGCGCATCCCCACCGTCAGCGACAGCATCCTGCAGCGCCGGGCGACCCTGCTGCAGACCTCCGCGCCGGACACCCTGGCCGACCCCCAGGAGGTCGAGTCGGCCCTGCACCGGGCGGAGGCCACCGCCCCCTCCCCGCACCGGCGCCGCCGGAAGCGCGCGCTCACCGTGCTCGCGCTCGCCACGGTCGGCCTCCTCCTGGTGGCCGGCGGATGGCTGACCAGCAACTGGATCGGCTCGCAGTACTACGTGGGCGAGCAGCAGGGCACCGTGGCGATCTACAGCGGCGTCTCGCAGTCGCTCGGTCCCATCAGCCTCAGCGACCTCGAGCGGACCACCGACCTGCGGGTCGAGGACCTCCCCGGTTTCGCCCAGGAGCGGGTGCGCAACGCCATTCCGGCCGGGAGCCTGGAGGAGGCGGAGCGGATCGTGCGCGAGCTGCGCGAGTCCGCCCCGGAGGCCGGGTCCGAGCCGGAGCCCCGCCCCACCGGGACCGTCCGGTGGGCGACCTCGTCGCCCGCCACGTCCCCCACGGCCTCCCCCACCGCGAGCCCTGGAGGTGACGGATGAGCTCCACCACCGGAACCCCGGCCCCCGAGGAGCTCGCGGAGCCCCGTCAGAAGCCGCGCCGGCTCACCGAGCTGCTGCTCCTGGTGCTCGCCGTGGGCATCGGCGTGGGCGCCAACATCCTCGTGGACCCGGACCAGCTCGGCTCCGGGAACCCGCACATCCTCGTCTCCGGGCTGGTCCTGGGCATCGGCGCCCTGCTCCTGCACCTGGTGGTCCATCTGCGGGCCAAGTACGCGGACCCCTACGTCCTGCCCATCGTGGTCGCCCTCAACGGCCTCGGCATCGCCATGATCCACCGCATCGACCTCACCACGGACCAGAGCGCCGCGGACTCCCAGGTGCTGTGGACGGCGGTCGCGATGACGGCCGCCGGCCTCGTGCTCTGGTTCCTCAAGGACCACCGGGTGCTGCGGCGGATCACCTACATCTCCCTGCTGCTCAGCGGCCTGCTCCTGCTCCTGCCGCTCCTGCCGGGACTCGGCCTGGAGCTGAACGGCGCACGGATCTGGATCTCCGTGGGCGGGCGCACGTTCCAGCCGGGCGAGGTCGCGAAGATCACCCTCGCGGTCTTCTTCGCCGGCTACCTCTCGACCAACCGGGACCTCATCCTCCTGGCCGGCAAGAAGCTCGGCCCCGTGCGCCTGCCACGGTTCCGCGATATGGCCCCCATGTTCGCCGCGTGGCTCGTGGCCATCGGCGTGCTCGTGTTCCAGCGGGACCTCGGCTCCGCGATCCTGTTCTTCGGCCTGTTCCTGGCCATGATCTACCTCGCCACGAGCCGGCTGAGCTGGATCGTCATCGGCCTGCTGCTCGTGGCCGTCGGCGGTTTCTTCGCGAGCCGGGTGTTCGGCCATGTGGCGGCCCGCCTGGACTCCTGGCTCAACGCGTTCGACCCGGAGGTCTACAACCGGGCCCCCGGCGGATCGGGCCAGATCGTGCAGGGCCTGTTCGGCCTCTCCTCGGGCGGGCTGTTCGGTCAGGGCCTCGGGCAGGGACGGCCGGACCTCGTCTCCTACGCCAACTCGGACATGATCATCACCGCGTTCGGCGAGGAGCTCGGCCTGATCGGGCTGGCCGCGGTCCTGATGCTCTTCTTCCTCCTCGTCAGCCGCGGCTTCCGCGCCGCGCTGGGCACCCGTGACGCCTTCGGCAAGCTGCTCGCCGCGGGCCTGTCTGCGGTCATCGTCCTGCAGCTGTTCGTGGTCGTGGGCGGTGTCACACGGCTCATCCCGCTGACCGGTCTCACCACCCCGTTCATGTCCGCCGGCGGCTCCTCGCTGCTGTCCAACTGGATCATCGCGGCGATCATCCTGGCGATCTCGCACACGGCCCGCCGGCCCGTGGTCACCGGGCCGGCCACCGAGGCGGACCTCGCCGAGATCGCCGCGTACGAGGCCGCGCTGCGGGAGTCCTCGCTGCGGGACGACCAGGAGCGCGCCGAGCGCCTCGAGCGCCGTCGCGGGCCGGCCGCGAGCGCCGAGCCCGGCGCCGCGGAGCCCGCCGGCGGCCGCACCGTCGAGCAGCGGGCCGTGCGCCCGGACACGGCTCGCACTCCGGCGGTGCCCGACGACACCGCGGCCACCGAGCCGATCGCGGCCACCGGCCCGGGCGGGCGCCGGGAGCACGAGGACGGTCCCGCGGACGGCGGCACCCCCACCGAGGCCATGTCCCGCCTCACCGACCAGGACCGCCGGGGCCCCGGCGGTTCCCGGAGCACCGAGAACGGAGGAGCATCGTGAACCGGGCGATCCGACACACCTGGGTGGCCGGCGTGGCGATCTTCACCGTGCTGCTCCTGGCCCTGACCTACGTGCAGTTCTTCGCGGCGCGCACCCTCGAGGCCCACCCGTGGAACAACCGCAGCCTCTACGACCAGTTCGGCGCGGACCGCGGCGCGATCCTCGTGGGCGGCGACGCCAAGGCGGTCTCCGCCCCCTCCGACGACGACTTCGAGTACCAGCGGGTCTACGCGGACCCGCTCATGTACGGGCACCTGACGGGATACTTCTCGCTCGTCTACGGGGCCACCGGCCTCGAGGCGGCCATGGGCGAGGAGCTCTCCGGCGCCTCCGACGAGCAGTTCTACGACCGTGTGGTCTCCATGTTCTCCGGCAACCAGCCCACCGGCGCGTCGGTCGAGCTCACCATCGACCCGGTCCTCCAGCAGACCGCCCACCAGCTGCTGGAGGGACGCCAGGGCGCGATCGTCGCCCTGGACCCGGAGACCGGCGCGATCCTGGCCATGGTCTCGAGCCCCGGCTACGACCCGAACGAGCTCGCCTCCCACGACTCCGCCTCCGTGATCGCCGCCGCGGAGCGGCTCAACGCGGACCCCGCGGAGCCGCTCGTCAACCGCGCGATCTCCGGCGACCTCTACGCGCCCGCCTCGACGTTCAAGATCATCGACACCGTGGCGGCACTGGAGTCCGGCGAGTACACCACGGAGTCCTCGATCCCCAACCCGCAGGAGCTTCCCCTGCCCGGCACCGACGTGACCCTGCCCAACTACGTGAACGGCGGGTGCACCGCACGTGCGGAGGCGGACCTCGAGTTCGCGCTCGAGCAGTCCTGCAACACCCCCTTCGCCTCGATCGCCCTGGACCTCGGGGAGGACACGATCCGCCGGACCGCCCAGAACTTCGGCTACGGGGAGCCCCTGTCGGTCCCCCTGAAGGTGACCCCGTCGGTCTTCCCCGGGGAGCTCAACGACGCACAGCTCGCGCTGTCCTCCATCGGCCAGTACGACGTGCGCACCACGCCCCTGCAGGTCGCGATGATGAGCGCCGCGATCGCCAACAACGGTGTGATGATGAAGCCGCAGCTCGTGGAGACCGTGCGCTCCGCCGACCTGTCCGTGATCGACGAGTTCACCCCGGAGCAGCTGCGCCGCTCCACGAGCGCGGACGTCGCCGACGTCGTCACCGACCTCATGGTCTCGGTCGTCGACGACGGGATCGCCCGGGGGGCGGCCGTGCCCGGCGTCGAGGTGGCCGGCAAGACGGGCACCGCCGAGATCGGCTCGGACGAGGGCCTGAACGACTCCTGGTTCACCGGCTTCGCCCCGGCCGACGATCCCCGCGTCGCCGTCGCCGTCGTCTTCGAGGACGTGGACGTGGCGACCGGTTCCAGCCTGACCACCACGAGCGCCAAGCAACTCTTCGAGGCGGTGTTGAACAAGTGAGACCATCGTCGAGCACCGTCCTGGGCGGGCGCTACGGACTGACCGATCGGATCGCGATCGGCGGCATGGGAGAGGTGTGGAAGGCCAAGGACGGGGTCCTGGGCCGGATCGTCGCCGTGAAGATCCTCAAGGAGGAGTACACAGGGGACCCGAACTTCCTGCAGCGCTTCCGCGCCGAGGCGCGGCACACCGCCCTGCTGAACCACCCCGGTGTCGCGAACGTCTTCGACTACGGCGAGGAGGATGGCTCGGCCTTCCTCGTCATGGAGCTCGTGCCCGGCGAGCCCCTGTCCAACATCATCGAGCGGCAGAAGACGCTGGACTCGGACACGGTGCTCAACTACATCGGGCAGACGGCCCGGGCCCTCGCGGCCGCACACGCGCAGGGCCTGGTGCACCGCGACGTGAAGCCCGGCAACCTGATCATCACCCCGGACAACCGGGTGAAGGTCACCGACTTCGGGATCGCCCGCCTCGCGGACCAGGTGCCGCTCACCGCCACCGGTCAGGTGATGGGCACCGCCCAGTACCTCGCGCCCGAGCAGGCCACGGGACAGACCGCCACGGGCTCCTCGGACATCTACTCGCTGGGCATCATCGGCTACGAGTGCCTGGCCGGGCGCCGGCCGTTCACCGGCGAGTCGCAGATCGCGATCGCCCTCGCCCAGGTCAACGACCCGCCGCCGTCCCTGCCCGCGGACGTGCCGGACCCGGTGCAGGCCCTCGTGATGTCGATGCTCGCCAAGGATCCGAAGGACCGCCCGGCCACCGCCGGCGCCCTCGCCACCGCTGTGGACGCGATCCGCCGGGGGGACGAGGCCGCCGCGGTCTCCGCCGTGCCCGGGATGCGGCCCTTCCTCGACCTCCCCGACGACGACGACACCCAGGCCTTCGAGCCGGTGCGCGACGAGCCGACCCGGCTGCTGGAGCGCGGTGACACCGCACGGACCGCGGCGGCCGGTGCGGCGGCGGCCGGCGCCGCCGGCGCGGCAACCGGTTCCGCACGCCCGATCACGGCCGAGATGGACGCCGTGGAGGACCCCCGCGGGCCCGAGGACGACCGCACGCGCTACGCCACGGACCCGGTGCCGCCGGAGGGCCCGCGCCCCGGGCGGCGCTCGGTGTGGGCCTGGCTGCTGCCGGTGCTGCTGACGCTGCTCGTGCTCGCCGGGCTCCTGTGGTTCTTCCTCCTCCGGGAGACCACCCCCGTGAGCCGGGAGCCCTCCCCCACGGGCACCGTCTCCACGTCCGTCGTGCCCGGGGAGCCGACGCCCCCGGCGGCGGACGGGGCGGGAACCGTGGAGCTGCTCGCGGCCCGGTACGAGGGCCGTCCCGTCGAGGAGGTCGCGCAGGAGCTCTCCGACCTCGGCTTCCTGGTGGAGCGGCAGGGCCAGATCTCCGACGAGGAGGAGAACACGGTCCTGTCCCTGGCCCCCGTGGGACAGGTGGAGCGGGGTTCGACCGTCACGGTGTCCTTCTCGACCGGCCCGGACACCGTGGAGCTGCCCTCCGGGATGGTCGGGCAGCAGGCGGACCCCCTGATCGACGAGATCCGGCTGCTCGGCGTCAACATCATCCGGTACGACGAGCCCACCGAGGACGCGGAGCCGGGGACGGTGCTGCGCACGGAACCGTTGGGCGGCTCGACCGTCCGCCCCGGCGACACCATCGAGATGTGGGTGGCCGTGGCGCCGGAGAGCGTCCCGACCGCCGAGCCGTCGGGGACGCCCGCGGCGACGCCCGCCGAGACGCCCGCCGGGACGCCGACCGGAACCGGCGAGGAGAGCTGAGCCGTGCCGGGCCGGAACGTGGTCCCCCGCCTGATCAACGACCGCTACGAGGTGGGCGAGACCATCGGGCGGGGCGGGATGGCCACGGTCCACGTCGGGCGGGACCTGCGGCTCGGCCGGCGGGTGGCCATCAAGGTGCTCCGGCCCGAGCTGGCCCGGGACGCGACCTTCCACGAGCGCTTCAAGCGCGAGGCGCAGTCCGTGGCGGCCCTCAACCACCACTCGATCGTCTCCGTCTACGACACGGGCGAGATCCTCGCCCGGACCGACGAGGGCGTGGACCGCCCGTTCATCGTGATGGAGTACGTGCCCGGCCGCACCCTCCGCGAGCTGATCCACGAGGACGCCGTCACACCCCGGGACGCCGTGGACATCACGCTGGGCGTCCTCGACGCCCTCGAGTACAGCCACCGGGCCGGCATCGTCCACCGGGACATCAAGCCGGCCAACGTGATCATGACCCCGGAGCGGCAGGTCAAGGTCATGGACTTCGGGATCGCCCGGGCCGTGGAGGACACCTCGCCCGCGCTCACCCAGGCCCAGACCGTCCTGGGCACCGCCCAGTACCTGTCCCCCGAGCAGGCGCGGGGGGAGTCCGTGGACGCCCGATCCGACCTCTACTCCACCGCGTGCGTGCTCTTCGAGATGCTCACCGGGCGCGCGCCGTTCGTCGGCGAGTCCTCCGTGGACATCGCCGCCCAGCACGTGCGGGACCGCCCGCCCGCCCCCTCCGAGGTGGATCCCCGGATCGGGCACCGGGTGGACGAGTTCATGGCCAGGGCCCTCGCCAAGGACCCCTCGGCCCGCTTCCAGGACGCCGGCCAGATGCGCCGCGCCCTGCGCGAGCTGCGCCCCGCCGTGCCGGACGACCTCGAGGCCACCCAGCCCCTGCGGGCGGTGCCGGGCCGGGACGAGGACACGAAGACGCTCCCGCCCGTGCCCGTGCCCGTCCTCGCGGCGGCGGCCCGGCCGGAGACCGACGGCGCTGCCGCGGCAGGGCCCGGGGCTCCTCCCCCGGCCGTGCCCGCGGACCCGGCGGGCCACGGCTCGGTGCCGGCACGGCGGCGGCGGCATCCCCTGCGCACGGCCCTGCTCGCCCTGCTCGCCCTCGCCCTGCTGGCCGTGCTGGGGATCGTCGCCCTCCAGTGGGTGCAGAGCCAGCGCAGCGGGCCCGCCCTCGTCGCGGTGCCCTACGTCGCCGGGATGGACGCGTCGGTGGCGGAGACGGCGCTGCGCAACGCGCAGCTCGTGCCGGAGCGCGAGGAGGTCTTCGACGACGAGGTGCCCGAGGGCGACGTGGTGGGCACCGACCCCGCGGCCGACACCCAGGTGGCGGAGGGCACCACGGTGGTCCTCGACGTCTCCCGGGGCCCCGCCGAGGTGGAGGTCCCGGGCGACCTCGCCGGCCGCCCGGAGGACGACGTGCGGGAGGCCCTGGAGTCGGCCGGGCTCGAGGCCGGGTCCACCCGCCCGGCGAACAGCTCCTGGGTGCCCCGGGGGATGGTGGTCGCCACCGACCCCGCAGCCGGGACCACCGTCCCCAGCGGGTCCGAGGTGCAGCTCGTCGTGTCCACGGGCCGGGTGACCGTGCCACAGCTCGTGGGGCTGAGCCGCCAGCAGGCCGTCGCCGCCCTCGGCGCCGACGAGGTCCGCCTCTCCGCCGAGGTCGTCACGACCCCACAGGACGGGGTCCGGCCCGGACAGGTGGTGGACCAGAGCGTCGACGCCGGCCAGTCCGCCCCCCAGGGGTCCACGGTCACCCTCACGGTGGCGGTGGCCCCGGAGCCCGAGCCGGCCCCGGAGCCGACCCCCTCGCCCACGCCGTCGCCGTCCCCCGAGGAGACCCAGGAGCCCGAGGAGACGCAGGAGCCGACCGAGGACGCCCAGGACCAGGGGGACTCCGCGGAGGAAGCCTCGGAGGACGAGCAGCGGGCGGCCGAGCAGGCCCGTGAGGCCCGGGAGCGGTCAGCCGAGCAGGCCCGCGAGGACGAGGAACGGG
The DNA here is from genome assembly GCF_040981185.1 of Kocuria sabuli. Taxonomy (NCBI): domain Bacteria; kingdom Bacillati; phylum Actinomycetota; class Actinomycetes; order Micrococcales; family Micrococcaceae; genus Kocuria; species Kocuria sabuli. The sequence continues at coordinate 11,910 of NZ_JAVHZE010000017.1, read as the reverse complement.
CTGCCGAGCAGGCCCGCGAGAACGAGGAGCGGGCCGCCGAGCGCGAGGCCCGGCGCGACGAGTGACCGCGTCCCTGCTCAGGCCGTGATCAGCGGGGACAGGGACGCGGCGGCCCGCGCCGCGTCCCTGAGGCCCACGAGTTCCAGCCAGTTGCCGAGCATGAGGTAGCCGCCCTCCGTGAGAACGGACTCGGGGTGGAACTGCACGCCGTGCAGCGGGGCGCTGCGGTGGCGCAGGCCCATGATGACCCCGTTCGGGGTGCGCGCCGTGACCTCGAGGACGTCGGGGACCGACCGGTCGACCACGGCCAGCGAGTGGTAGCGGGTCGCGGTGAACGGGCTGGGCACCCCGCCGAAGACGCTGGACCCGTTGTGCTCCACGCGGGAGGTCTTCCCGTGCATGAGCTCCTCCGCGTGGGTCACGGTCCCGCCGTAGGCCTCCGCGAGCGCCTGGTGGCCGAGGCAGACGCCCAGCAGCGGCTGCCGGGTCCGCTCGGCGTGCCGGATCAGGGGGGTGCAGACGCCGGCGTCGGCAGGGGCACCGGGGCCCGGCGAGAGCAGGACGCCGTCGTGCTCGTCGGCGAGGGAGCACGCCGCGGCCTCGTCGAGGTCGTCGTTGCGGATGACCGTGGTCCGGGCGCCGAGCTGCTCGAGGTAGCCGACGAGGGTGTAGACGAAGCTGTCGTAGTTGTCCACGACGAGGATCTTGACGGTCACGGGATCTCCTGGGAGTGGGGTGCCTCTTCGGCGCGTGCGCCCGTCCAGCTTACGCGCCCGCGGGAGGAAGGCCCGCACCGGACGGCTAGACTGGGACCTCGGACCCCCCGCCGTGAACACGGCCCGCTTGGTGATCAGGAGGATCAGTGCCCGAGTCCAGGAACCGCCGCAAGAAGCCCGCCCGCCGTCCGGGCGGGTCCGGCCGGACGGCGCCGTCCGCCGCCCCGCCGGTCGACGAGGAACTCGTACGGCTGGCCGCGGAGGGACTGCCCGGCGGGTCCACCGCGTTCGACCCGGACGCCACCGCCGCAGCGGTGGCACAGGAGCTGACCGAGCGCTCCCGGCACGGCTCCCCGGAGAGCCACGCCCCCACCCCCACCTGGTACAAGGTCATCATGCTGGGCCTGCTGGTCGTCGGGCTGCTGTGGCTGATCGTCTACTACCTGTTCCAGGGCGCCTACCCCGTGCCCGGGATCGGGACGTGGAACATCGGCGTCGGACTGGCCCTGATGATGGTGGGACTGGTCATGACCACGAGGTGGCGCTGACGACGGCCCGGACCCCGTGACGCCCTGACGCGGCGCGCGGTCCGCCCCGGCTGCCGAGAGGATGGGAGCCGATCCCGACGACCACGGAGGAAACGTGTCCCATTCCAGCACCGATCCGGAGGAGCCCGGCGACAGCCCTCCGCAGCCCCTGAAGGACGAGATCGCCGGGTCGCGGCCCCAGCGCCGCGGGCGGATCAACCCCGCGACGTTCGAGGTGCGGCTGCGCCGGTGGGCGCTGCTGCTGCTGGTCGCCGTGCCCGCCGTCTGGTTCCTGGTGCAGCGGCTCACCTAGCCCGCGAGGCGACGACCCACGACGACGGCCCGCACCCCGAGGGGTGCGGGCCGTCGTCGTGGGCTGCCGGAGCGCCCGCCCCGGCAGCCGCGCCGGGATCAGGCGTCGGCCGAGACGGCCTCCTGGCCCTCGACGGTCTCCTGGGGGTCGTCCTGCGGGGCGGTGAAGGCCACGTCCAGGGTGATCGCCACCTTGTCGGAGACCAGCACCCCGCCGGCCTCCATGGCCGCGTTCCAGGTGATGCCGAAGTCCTTGCGGGAGATCGTGGTCTCGGCGGAGAAGCCGCCGCGGGTCACGCCGAAGGCGTCGACGACCACGCCGTTGAACTCGGTCGCGAACTCCACGGTGCGGGTGACGTCCTTGATCGTCAGCTCACCGGTGATCGTGCCCTCCTCGCCCTCGAAGGCCACGGAGGTCGAGCGGAAGGTCATGGTGGGGTGCTGCTCGACGTCGAAGAAGTCCGCGCTGCGCACGTGGCCGTCGCGGTCGGCGTTCTTGGTGTCGATGGAGGCCATCTGCACGGTGGCCTCCAGGACCGAGTCCTCGATCGGCTCGGCGACCCGGAGCTGGGCGTCGACGTCCCGGAAGGTGCCGCGGACCTTGGAGATGCCGGCGTGGCGGACGGTGAAGGCGACCTCCGAGTGGGCGGGGTCGAAGGTCCAGGAGCCGGGGACGAGACCGTTGAACTGCGACATGGTGTTCTCCTCGTGGTGTGGGGCGAGCAGGTGGTTGCTTCGTCAACTACTCTACGAACACCTTGGTGATGTGTCAACAACCATGGTGGAGAATCTTCCCGGTCGGTAGCGGGATCCGGAGGAGACCGCCCGTCCCGGGAGCCGGAGGGCGGCGCTGCGGCGTGCTCAGTCCCCGGGGTCGAGCGCGGAACGGTCGTTGAGCCCGTGGAAGCGACGGCGGTGGTAGACGAGCGGGACGCCCGTGCCCTCGTCGCCGAGGACGTCGACCACGACGGCGTTGAACACCAGGGCGGGACCGGCCTTGATCCGGGCCAGCGGGACGGCGCGGAGGACGCGCCCCACGCCGAGCAGCAGGGGCTCCCCGGTCGCCAGGTACTCCCACGGCATGTCGGCCCCGAAGCGGGGGGCCCCGGAGACGGCGAAGGACCGGGCGAGCGCCAGGTTCTGTGCGTCCAGCAGGTGCACGAGGAAGGAGTCGGCCTCGGCCAGCAGCGCGGCGGAGCCCTGCCGGGCCTGCAGCGAGAAGCCGAGGATGGGCGGGACGACCGACACGGAGGACACGGAGGACGCCGTGAGGCCCACCGGCCCCTCGGGACCGCGGGCGGTGATGATGGCGACCCCCGCGGGGTGATCGGCGAACGCGGCCTTGAACGCGCCCCCCACGTGGTCCAGATCCGGGAGGTGGTCGGCGGGCACCTCGAGGTCGGCGACCTCCGCGGCCGCGCGCTCGGCCGGTGTCCCGGACCGCGGGACGGCGCTGAGACGGGGCTCCTCCACGGACTGCTCCGCGGTTCCGCCGGTGGGCGCGTCGTCGCCGGGCACCCGGCGGGGTCCGCGTTCGTGGTGCTGGGCCGCCATGAGAATCCTTCCGTGGAGAGCCGTGGGAGCGGTGCCGCCGGAGGCGGTGCCGCGCACCCACGCTAAGACCTCAACCGGGGCGGACGGCGAACCATTCCGCCGGTGACGGTCCGGGGACACCTGACGTCACAGTCTTGCACGGGCGCCGGTCCCGTGCCCGGGGATCACCGGGTGAGACCCCGGTAGCCGCGGGCGTAGTGCACCAGCGGGTCGTCCGCCTGCGCCTCGGTGACACCGCGGCCCATCGCGGTCACCTCCCCGACGACGATCCGGTGCGTCGCCGCGGTGTGGACCGCCACGGTGGAGAGCTCGAACCACGCGAGTGCCCCGTCCAGCACGGCGGCCCCCGAGCCGGGTGCACGGCGGAAGGGCACCCGGTCCAGCAGACCCTCCACGGGGTTGCCCGGGCTCGCGAGCCAGTTGGCGGTCCCCTCCTGGTCCCGGCGCAGCACGGAGAGCGTCCACGCGCCGGACGACTCCACGGCGTCGCAGATCCGGCCCTCCTCGAACAGGCTCACGAGCATGGTGGGCGGGTCGTAGGACACGTCGAGGAAGCCGGTCACGGTCGCGGCGACGTCGCGCCGCCGGTGCCGGGCGGCCACGACCGCCACCCCGGAGGCGATGTCCGCGGCGAGCAGCCGGTAGGCGCCGGCGTCCTCGGCGTCCACGGCCGCCGGGTCGATCAGGTGGGCCGGTGCGGCGTCGGGAAGCTCCATGCCGCCAGTGTGGCACGGCGCTCAGCGGCCCGGCGCGGCCCGGCCCGTCATCCGCAGGGTGAGGTTCAGCCGCCCGCCCCTCATCCCCAGCTCCGGTGCCGCGGTGCCCGGGTGGATCCGCGGCACGCCGTGGAAGGCGTAGCGGGAGGGCCCGCCGAAGACGAAGAGGTCGCCGCTGCGCAGCTCCACGTCCCGGTACGGCGCCGCGCGGGTCTGCGTGTTGCCGAACCGGAAGACGCAGGCGTCCCCGAGGGAGAGGGAGACGACCGGGGCGGCCGAGAACTCGTCCCTGTCCTGGTGCATGCCCATCCGGGCCGCGGCGTCGTAGAAGTTCACCAGGGCCGTGTCCGGCCGGTAGTCCAGGACCTCCGCGCCGCCCGGTCCGTAGGCCTCCGCCACCGCCCGGCGGCCCAGCTCGGCCAGCCACGGCGGCATGTCCGGAGCACGCTTGTGCTCCCCGGTGCGCAGGTACCGGTAGGGCGCCCAGTCCCAGCCCAGCGTGGTGGAGCGCACGGACATCCGTCCGCCCCCGGGCAGCACGACCTGGCGCAGCGGGGCCGGTCCGGTGGCCCACTCCCGGCACCGGAGCACCAGTTCACGCTGCTGCTCGAGGCCGAGCCATCCCGGCACGTGGACGGCACCCGGCGCGATCTCGGCGCGCTCCCGCGGCAGCTCGAAGAGCTCGGGCACCCCGAACGGAGTCGAGGGATCGGTCATGGTGCCGAGCGTAGCCCCGACCGCCGACAGCCCCGACCGGCCCGGGCCCGGGAAGGGGCGGCGCCGGGTGTGCGCCCCGCCACGGCGCCGTCCGGCGGACAGGAGTAGCGTGGAGGCCCTCCCCCGACTCCTGTGAAAGGTCTGCTGTGCCCCTGCCGCTGTCCGTCATCGACTTCGCCACCGTCCGCCAGGGCGCGAGCATCGGCGAGAGCTTCGCCGACTCCGTCCGGCTCGCCCAGCACGCCGAGCGGCTGGGCTACCGGCGTGTCTGGTACTCGGAGCACCACAACATGCCCACGATCGCCTCCTCGGCCCCGGCCGTGCTGATCGCCCACGTCGCGGCGCACACCTCCACGATCCGCCTCGGCTCCGGCGGCGTGATGCTCCCCAACCACTCGCCCCTGGTCGTCGCCGAGCAGTTCGGCACCCTGGCGGAGCTGCACCCCGGGCGGATCGACCTGGGCCTGGGCCGGGCACCCGGCACCGACATGCGGACGGTGCGGGCCATGCGCCGGGACCCCTCCGCCGCCGAGCAGTTCCCGCAGGACGTCCGGGAGCTGCAGGGCTACCTCAGCGGCCGCTCCGTCGTCCCCGGCGTCAGCGCCGTCCCGGGCGCCGGGACGAACGTGCCGCTCACGATCCTCGGGTCCTCCCTGTTCGGCGCGCAGCTCGCCGCGGCCTACGGGCTGCCCTACGCGTTCGCCTCGCACTTCGCGCCGGACGCCCTCGTGGACGCGGTGGCCGCCTACCGCGCGCGGTTCCAGCCCTCCGAGCAGCTCGCGGAGCCCTACGTCATCGCGGCGGCCAACGTCATCGCCGCGGACACCGCCGACGACGCCGCCGCGCAGCTGGAGACCGCCCGGCGCGAGCGGGTGCGGGCCATGGTCGGCCGCGGGCGCGAGCTGAGCGAGGCGGAGCTGGACATGGTGATGGACAGCCCCGCCGGCCAGCAGATCCTGCACATGCTCCACTGGTCCGTCGCCGGCACGGGCGACGAGGCCCGCGGCTATCTCGAGCGCTTCGCCGAGACGGCGGATGCCGACGAGCTGATGATCGCCCCCGCCTCCCCCACCGCGGACCAGGTGTTACGCTCCATGGCGCTCCTGGCGGAGGCCTGGGCGCCGGAGGGCGCTCCGGACCTTCCGCCGGCGGCTCCGCGGCTGTAGTTTCTGGCCCAGCGGGTCCCGTCGTGGAGGCCCGCGCCGGACCCGCCCGCCGACGGCGGCCGGGCCGGTTCACGGTTCCCGGAAGGACCCGCCATGTCAGCCTCTCTTCCCCGCCGCGCCGCATCCGCCGTCGCCACGGCCGCGGCCCTGGCCCTGCTCGGGGCCGCACCGGCCACCGCGCACCAGGCCCACGGTGCAGGGCACCACGGTCACGGCACCGAGCACCACAGGCACGGGCACGGGCACGGGCATCCGAAGCAGATCGACTACGTCAACCTCGGCGACTCCTACTCGGCCGCCATCGGCACCGGTGGCGTCGTGGAATCACCCCCGGGATCCGGGTGCTACCAGGGGGACGGCCCGGACCACGTCTCCGCACTGGACGCGAAGAAGCGCGTGGACCTGCTGCTCGACGCCGCCTGCGCGGGGGCCACCACGAGCGGGATCCGGCAGATCGTCTCCTCGCCGGCCGTCACGGCAGCCCTGGCGGAGGCCGAGCTCGTGACCCTGACCCTGGGCGGCAACGACGTCGGCTGGATCGAGATCATCCGGGCCTGCAGCCTGCAGGGCAGCGCTCCGGTGTGCGACGGCCTCATCGCCGACGCGCCCCAGCGCATCGAGGCCGCCGCGGCGTCCGCCGGCGAGACGGTCGCGGCCGTCGATGCCAGGACCCGCGGACAGGTCGTGGTGCTGGGCTATCCGGAACTGTTCTCGGAGGACCCGAAGAGCCCACTGATCTCCGCACAGCGGGCCGAGCAGCTCAACGACCTGACGGAGGAGCTCAACGACGCCCTCGAGGAGGCGGTGGAGCAGGACGACGCCGCCGAGTTCGTGGACGTCGCGCCCCGCTTCGAGGGCCACGCCGTCGACTCGGGGGACCCGTGGATCTACTACGACCCCGCCGCCCCCGGGGACCCGAACAACCTGCACCCCACCGAGCGCGGCTACCTCTTCGGCTACTACAAGGCGCTCAAGGACGAGATCCGCCTCGGGCACCTGGCGCGGCACTGACACCCCGCTGCCCCGGCACGGGACCCGTGCCGGGGCAGCGACGAAGGCCCCGGATCGTCGCCGATCCGGGGCCTTCGTCGTGGTGCCGTGCCCGGCCGCACCGCGGCCGGGCACGGTGTCACGAGTTCTTCGTCTCGTCCTTGACGGACTGCGCGGAGCCCTGGGCGGAGGACTTCAGCTGCTGGGCCTCGTCCTGGCCCTGCGACTTGACCTCCTGCGCGCCGGACTGGGCGGTCTCCTTCACGGACTGCGCCGCGTCCTTGGCCGGCTCCTTGAGGTCCTGAGCGACCTCCTGGGCCATGTCCTTGGCCGACTCGACCGCCTGCTGGGCGTGGGGCTGGACCCGGTCCGCAGCGTTGGCGACGAGCTCCTGCTCCTTCTGCGTGGAGGGCAGCAGCGAGCCCACGAGCCAGCCGGCACCGAGCGCGATCAGGCCTGCGGCCAGCGGGTTGCCGCGGGTCTTCGCCTTGGCGGCGGCCGGGGCGTGCTGCACCCCCTCCCGGAGGTCACCGGCGCGATCCTGCACGCCGTCCCGGAGGTCGCCTGCGCGATCCTGCACGCCCTCCTTGAGGTGGCGGCCGTGCTCGGACGCGTCGTCGGACGCTCCCATGACACGCTCCCGCACTCCCTGGACCTTGTCCTGGACCTTCCCGCGGACCTTGTCCTTCTGACGCTCGACGACGCGGTCCGGGGTCACCTTCTCCGCGACCGCGTCGACGTCGGAGTTGAGGCGGGCACGGGTCGCCTCGATGTCGGCACGGATCTGTTCGGGGTTCTGCTGGCTCATCGGTTCTCCTTCTTGGAAGGCTTCACGGCCTCCGGGATCTCGGTGACGGTCTCGCGGGTCAGGGGCAGGGGATCCTCGGTGGCCTCGGCCATCTCCCGCTTGCCCTCGTTGAGATTCTTCTTGCCCACAGCGGCGAGGATGCCGGCGATGATGGCCCAGACGACCGCCACGATGACGGCGGCCCAGGTCAGACCGACCAGGTTGCCCAGCCCCCACATGAGGGCGATGGACAGGAAGAGGAGGACGAAGTGACCGGCAACACCGGCCCCGGCGAGCATGCCGGCGCCCTTGCCCGCGTCCTTGGCGGACTGCTTGGCCTCCTGCACCGTCTGGCTCGTCTCGGCCTTCGCGAGGGCGATCTCCTGCTGGATGAGGGTGGAGAGGTTGCTGCTCAGCGACTTGAACATCTCACCGAGCGACTCGTGCTCCGCCCTGTTCTCGGCGTCCGAGGGGGGAATGGGGTGGCTCATCGACGGTCGCCCTCCTGATCCGGGTAGACGGTGCCGGGCACGCGGTCCGTGTAGGTGCGGGCGGCCTCGCCCTGCTCGTCCGAGCGGTAGGCGTAGGGGTCGCCCGGGGTGTAGCCGGAGGTCTCGGTCGGCGTGAGGTTGCGGTCGTAGCCCTGGTCGTAGACAGCGCCGGTCGCGACGCCGGACGTGGTGCCCCGGCCGCCCTGGGTGGTGCCGGCGCCCTGGTCCTGCTGCCCGCTGACGCCGAAGTACTCCTTGGCGCCCTGGCGGTCGGTGGAGACCTCGTCGCTGTCCTTCACGCCGCGGGTGGTGCGGCCGGCCAGGAGGCCGATGCCGGCAGCCACGGCCAGGAAGGTGCCGGGGCGGCGGGCCGCGAAGCGCCGGACGTCCTCGAGCAGGTCCTTGGCGTCCTTGTTCTCGAGCGAGGAGGCGAACGAGTCGACCCGGCCGGACACGTTGCCCAGGAGCCCGCTCACGTAGTCGGACTCGGGCTTCTCGCCGCGGGACAGCGCGGTGATCTCGTCGCTGAAGGAGCGCACGGTGGAGGCGATGCGGTCCTGCTGGGGACCCACCTGCTCCTTGAGCCCGCTCCGGAGCTGACCGAGCAGGTCCTGGGCCTGGTGGACCGCCTCGTCCTTGACGTTGGCGGCCTGGTCCTTGGCGGTCTCCTTGACGCGCTGGCCGGAGCCGGCCGCCTCGTTCTTGAGCTGCTGCGCCTCGGCCTTGCCCTTCTCCGCGGCGACGTCCTTCTTGGAGGTGGTGTTGGTGTCGGCCGCGTGGCTCGCCGTACCGTCATACGGGTTGGTGGTCATGATTCCGCCTTTCTACAGCACTTAATAAGTTCGCTGAGTATGCGAGCTGTTCCCAGACTATGTCGCAAGGCCGGGCTCGCCAAGCACTTCCGCGGGTGGCGCGGCTCGCGCCGCAGCCCTTCCCGCGGGAGCGGGACTCACGGCGACGGGCTGCCGCCGTTGACGTTGAGGGTCTCCCCGATCACGTAGCTGGACTCGGAGGAGGCCAGGAAGACGTAGGCCGGGGCGAGCTCGGTCGGCTGACCGGCGCGGCCGAGGGGCGTCGACTGCCCGAACTCCGGGAGGGCCTCCTTCGGCTGCCCGTCCGTGACCTGGAGGGGGGTCCAGAACGGACCCGGCGCCACGGCGTTGACCCGGATGCCCTTGGGCGCCAGCTGCTGGCCGAGGCCCTTGGTGAAGTTGTTGATCGCCGCCTTGGTCGACGCGTAGTCGAGCAGCTCGGGCGAGGGCTGGTAGGCCTGGATCGACGTCGTGTTGATGATCGAGGAACCGGCCGCCAGGTGCTTCAGGGCCGCCTTGGTGATCCGGAACATCGCCACGATGTTGACCGTGAAGGTGTCGGTCAGCTGCTCGTCGCTCAGGTCCTCGAGGCTCTCGACCGCGACCTGCTTGCCGGCGTTGTTGACGAGGATGTCCAGTCCGCCGAGACCGTTCACGGCGTTCTCGACCAGGGCCTCGCAGAAGTCCTTGTCCTTCAGGTCACCGGGCAGCAGCACGGCGGTGCGGCCCGCCTTCTCGATGATGCCCTTCACGACCTGCGCGTCGGGCTCCTCGTCCGGCAGGTAGTTCAGGGCGACGTCGGCGCCCTCCTTGGCGAACGCGATGGCCACGGCGGCGCCGATGCCCGAGTCCGCGCCGGTGACGAGGGCCTTGCGGCCTTCCAGCCGGCCCGTACCGCGGTAGGAGAACTCGCCGCGGTCGGTCTTCGGCTCGAGCTCCACGTCCAGGCCCGGCTCGGGCTGGTCCTGCACGGGCGGGGACAGGACGGGGTAGCGCGTCACCGGGTCCTGGAAGGTGAGCTGGTCCGTCGACTCCTGGTCGGCGTCCTGGGGGGTGCCGTTGTTCGTCTCACTCATGTCCACTCCTTTCGTCGTGCACTGATGTTAGATCAGCATACTGAGTAACCGGTCGCTCCGACAGGTGTTCTCCCAGGGAGAACAGAACTTCCGGCTCGGCCGGGAGTTTTCCGCCGCTCAGAGGGTGAGCCGGTGCAGGAAGGCACCGAGAACGTCGTCGAACGCGGTGGGCTGCTCGATGCTCGGCGTGTGGCCGGCGGCGTCGATGACGACGAGCTCCGCACCCGGCGCCAGCTCCGCCATCCGCCGGCCGGCGCCTCCGTCGAAGACGTCGTCCGCACCCGCCACGACGAGCACGGGGACCCGGGCGCCTCGCAGCACCTCGGTGAAGTCGCGGCGCTCGGCACGGCCGCGCATCGCCGCGGCCGCACCCTTCGCGGGTGCGTTCTGCAGCATCGCGAGCACCTCCGCCGCCACCCCGGGCTGGAACTCCACGGTCGACTCGGCGACCATCCCGCCGAGCACGCTGCGCCCGTAGGACTCCATCCCGCCGGCCAGGATCGCGTCCGCCGTGGTGTGCCGGCGGCGCCTGCCGACGACGTCCTCCGCCTCCGGGACCGTGTCGACGACGACGAGGGCGCGCACCCGGTCCGGGTGGCGGTGGAGCAGCTCCATGGCGATCTGCCCGGACATCGAGAAGCCGACCACCACCGCCTCCGTCACGCCGAGGTGGGCGAGCAGGCCGGCGACGTCGGCGGCGAACTCCTCCGTGTAGACGATTCCCTCGGTGACCTCGGAGTCCCCGAAACCGCGCAGATCCGGAGCGAGCACCCGCCAGCCGAGTGCCGAGAACACCTCGGTCTGCCGGGTCCACATGCTCCGGTCGTAGGCGTGCCCGTGCAGCAGGAGCAGCACGGGCCCCTCGCCCCGGTCGGTGTAGGTCAGGGTGACGTCGTCGATCCGGGCAGTGGCTGAACGGACGTCGCGCACGACGGAGAACTCCTTCGGCTGATGGGCAGCTACGGTTCCTCCAGCGTAGCCAACCCCGCCCGGCCGGACAGGGCCCCCGGCGTCACCGACTCCGGCGACTCGTCATTCGACCACGCCGCAGGCCAGCCGCGATCCGGCGTCGCCCGTGGCCAGCGTGGTCTCGTCCGGGCCCTCGGGCGCATACCGTTCCGGGACGTTGCCGAAGTTGTCGGGACCGGCGTGGAGCATCACCGCGCTGCCGTCGTCGTCCGCGACGAGGTCCTCCACCGCGAAACGGTCCGTCACGGTGGTGAGGAAGCCCAGGCCGCCCTCGGTGACGTAGAGGCTGGTGAGGTCGCCCATGTGCTCCGGGTGGTCCCCGGAGTCGCTCCCGAGGTGCCCGCCGGCGGAGAGGAAGTCCCCGGTCGTCCCCGGATCTCCCGGCGCCGCGCTGTCCGCCTCGCACAGGCCGGCCCCGTGGACGTGCAGGCCGTAGAAGCCCGGCTCGAGCCCCTGCACCTCGGCCCGGACCTCCGTGCCGGCGGCGACCTCCGCGAACTGCACGGTGCCGACCTCGGCCCCCTCCGGGTCACGGAGCACCGCGCGCGAGCCCGCGCCGCCCTCCGCGGCCGCCGTGCTCTCCTCGACGACGGCGCCCTCGCCCCCGTCGCCGCACGCGGTCAGGGCCAGGACCGCCGCTCCCGTTGCTGCCGCCACCAGGACGCTCTGCCGCATCGCTCCTCCTCGAGGTCATCGGATCCGCGTCCTCCGACCATATGCCGTGGTCGGGACAGGGACAACGGTGGGGTTTCGTGTCCTGGTGCGGGCGCCTCCGGTGGGTCCGGGCACGGCAAGGGCCCCGCACCGGGGTCGGTGGGGGCCTGTGCTGCGGAATGTGCCCCGCAGGGGCGCTGTGGTGGTGGTGGTTAATGTGGGGAGCCCCCGTGGCATGCAAAGGGCCCCGCACCGTGTCCGGTGGGGGTCGTGTCCCTGGTGCGGGCACCCTTGGTGGGTCCGGGCACGGCAAGGGCCCGGCACCGGTGTTGGTGGGGGCCTGTGCTGTGGTGGTGGTTAATGTGGGGAGCCCCCGCACCGTGGTGGTGCGGGGGCTCGACCCGTGGTGTGGTCCGGCGGTGT
>NZ_JAVHZE010000056.1:0-954 GCF_040981185.1 Kocuria sabuli | reverse complement strand
GCCCGGGCCGCTCCATCCCGTGGGCGGCCGGTTTCCCCCACATCCCCGCCCGCCACCGCTCGGCCAGTTCCGCATCGGTGGCCCCGGTGCGCAGCAGCCCCAGCAGGTCGGTCTCCTCGTGGGAGAACAGGCAGGACCGGATCCGGCCCTCGGCGGTGATCCGGGTGCGCTTGCACTCGCCGCAGAAGGGCTCGGTCACCGAGGCGATGATCCCCACCGTGCCCAGCACGTCCCCGCCCCCGGCCGGGCGGACCTCCCACAGCTGGGCCGGGGCCCCGTCGCGGGCCCCCGGGTGCGGGGTGAGCCGGTAGTCGGTGGTGAGCCGGTGGCGGATCTCGGCGGCGGTGACCATCTCCGCCCGGGTCCAGCCGTGATCGGCGTCCAGGGGCATCTGCTCGATGAAGCGCAGCGCGAACCCGCGCTCCAGCGCCCAGCCCAGCAGCTCGGGGGCCTCGTGGTCGTTGACCCCGCGCATCAGCACCGCGTTGATCTTCACCGGCACCAGCCCCGCCGCAGCCGCCGCCTCGGCCCCGGCCAGCACCTCGCCCAGCCGGTCCCGGCGGGCCAGGGTGCGGAAGGTGTCGGCGTCGAGGCTGTCCAGGGACACGTTGATCCGGTCCAGCCCGGCCGCGGCCAACCCCTCCGCCCGGGGGGTGAGGCCGATGCCGTTGGTGGTTAGCGAGATCGGCAGCCCCGGGTGGGTGGAGCGCACCCCGGCGATGATCTGTTCCAGGTCCGCCCGGACCAGGGGTTCCCCGCCGGTCAGGCGCAGCTCGGTGACCCCCAGCCGGCTCACGCCCACGTCCACGATCCGGGTGATCTCCGCCGGGCTCATCAGCTGCGCGGCGGGCAGCCAGGGCAGCCCGGCCGCGGGCATGCAGTAGGTGCAGCGCAGATTGCACTTGTCGATCACCGACAGCCGCAGATCCGTGGCCCGGCGCCCGTGCCGGTCCA
>NZ_JAVHZE010000016.1:0-74845 GCF_040981185.1 Kocuria sabuli | reverse complement strand
TGCTGCGCCCGGATCGGGCGAACTGCTTGAAATGCGAAAAACGAAACTTCAACAACTGGACTCCACTGTACACGGGTTGCCCCCGACGCGCTGTGACGGATGACACCTGCCGCCCCCGGCGGGCGCCGGCGCCGGAACGAGCCCCGGGACCGCTGCGCCGCGCCCCGGCCCCGGCCCCGGCGCACGTGCAGTACATGAACGACTTCGCCGCCCGGCTCGAGGGCACCGGCGAGTTCGTCGACGAGCAGGCGCTCTCCCCGGAGGGCACGTTCGTCCGCTACGACGGCGAGGGGAGGCCGCCGGTCACGGACGGCCCGTTCGCGGAGACCAAGGATCTGATCGCCGGCTGGATGGTGATCGACGTCGAGGACGACGAGCGGGCCCTGGAGCTGGCCGGTGAACTGTCGGCGGCCCCGGGCGCGGGCGGGAGACCGATCCACGAGTGGCTCGAGGTGCGCCCGTTCCTGGCCGCGCCTCCGGCCATCACGGAGTGACGCACGGTGGACGAGGCCCTGCTGCGGGCCCTCACCCCCACGGTGATCGGGATCCTCTGCCGCCGCGGAGCCGACTTCGCGGCGGCAGAGGACGCCGTGCAGGACGCCCTGGTCGAAGCGGTGCGCGTGTGGCCGGACGATCCGCCGCGGGACCCGACGGGCTGGCTGGTCGCCGTGGCCTGGCGCACGTTCCTCGACGCCGCCCGCTGCTCCGGTTCACCGGCAGCCCGGTGGTCCGCCTCAACCGCGCCGTCGCGCTCGGCGAGGCCCGCGGGCCGGCCTGGCCGCCCTGGCCGGGCTCGACCCCTCCCTGCCCCGCCTCGCCGCCGCCACGGCGTACCTGCACGAGCGTGCCGGTGACCTCGCGACCGCGGCACGGCTCTACGCCGACGCCGCCCGGTCGGCGGCCGACCTCCCCGAACGCGACCACCTCGTGCGACAGGCCGCACGGCTCAACGCGCGGCTGCGCGGCTGAGCGGCCGTGCCGGACAGGACGCAGGGGGCTCCGCCGGTGGCCGTCGCGCGGACCGCAGGAGTGGAGGAACACGCCCCCGGGAGGCGGGGTCGGCCGTCGCCGCGCCCCCGGGACCGCGCCGAGCCGACCCGGTCACCGGCCGGCTCGACGCCTTTCGCCCGGCGGTGGGTCGAGGGGTTCGTCGACGGCGTGGAGCTCGTTGGTGAGGCCGCTGCCTGCGGTCCCGTCCAGCGGGGTGACGTCCACGACGATGCCCGTCCGCACGTCGAGATGCACGCAGTACACCGTGGCGAGGTCGCCACCGGTGAGGGTCGGGTCCTCCGGGCCGTACTCGCGGATCCGGCTGGCGGGGCTGTCCAGCAGCGGGCAGCAGCCGCACCGTGGGATGTAGCCCTCCTCCCCCGCGTCGTCGTCGCCGAGCAGCGGCCGGCACGTGGCCGACCAGGTGAGCCGGCCCCGCAGCGTCGTGGCCAGGACATCGCTGACGTCCACCCCCCGGCTGAGCTCGACCGGATCGAGCATGGCCGTCCACCGGTAGTCCTGCCACATCGGATCGCCGTGGTCGTAGTGCCAGCCCTCCGGGCGCCGGCCGACCAGTCCGTCCGGGCGCAGCACGGGGCCCGTCTCCGCAGGTGGGGCGGCAGCGCACACCGTGCCCTCGCCGCTGCGGCCCACCAGGTCGACGGAGCCGCTGCAGGGCACGCCCTCGGCCACCTCGACGCCTGCGGCGGTCCGCACGGTCACCCGTCCGATGCGCCGGTCCAGCCAGGCCTCGACCGGCTCACCGTCCGGAGTGCTCCCGCTGTCCTGCTGCCGCCGATGGGTGAGGTGCACGGTGGTGAACCGCCACGGCGCGCTGGCCGCCAGCGCCCGGAAGTCGGCCGCAGTCGGGGTGTCGGGCAGAAGTTCGCCGCTCATGCGACCGAGTACAGCACATTCGAGAACCCCGACGTGCGCTGCGGTGGCCGCGGGTCAGTGCCGGACGCCGGGATTGCCCCAGGAGCAGGGCCCCAGCAGCTGGTCGGTCGGTCCGAGGTCCTCGAGCTCGTCGGTCGACAGCAGGGCGCCGGGGTTGTGCCCGTCGGTCTCGCAGCGCACCAGCACCACCATGGTGGAGTCGGCCGGCTCGTAGGGGGTGCCGAGGATCACCTCGCCCGCCCGGAGACGGAGGCCGGGGCGGTCGGTGTGCATCCGGTAGCGCGACAACCGGGGAGTGGCCCGGGCGGTGACCGGGGCGGCGGCGTCCGCGTCGGGGACGTGTGCCGCGGTCTCGGGGCGGACCGGGGCGGGGACCGGATGGGGAGCAGTCATGGCGGGGGATCTCCTGGGAGCGGGTGCACCGACAGTCCCGGGTGGACCTCGGTGCCGATTGGGGGCTCGACATCGTTGTCCGCCTCCAGGATAAAGAGCCTGATCAACGAGGGGAAATCGACCGGCTGTCCGCTGTCGCGGCAACCGGGTCGAGGGGCCCTGTCACGACCCGGGAGGACATCCGATGAATATTGACATTCGATAGGTATCGAGTGAGACTCGATCCATGAGTGTTGAACATCGGGCAGTCGCTCCCCTCAGGGTCTTCCTCGTGCTGCTGTTCGGGATCCTGGTGCTGTTCCAGGTGATGTCGCTGCCCGGGCAGTTCGCGCACATGGCCCAGGAGTCCCCGGAGATGGCGTATCTGAGGTGGCCGCTGACGGCGGTGACGGTGTTCTGGGTGCTCTGCGCGCAGGTGGTGATCGTGGCCACCTGGAAACTGCTCACCCTGGTCAAGAACGACCGCATCTTCAGCACCGCGTCCCTGGTGTGGGTCGATGCCATCGTCTGGGCCATCGGGGCCGCGTGGGCGGTGCTGCTGGGGGTGTTCCTCTACGTCGGCTTCAACGCGGACGACCCCGGGCTGCCGCTGCTGCTGTTCCTGATGCTGACGGGCGTCACGGTGCTGGGTCTGCTGATGGTGGTGATGCGGGCGCTGCTGCGCCAGGCCACGACCCTGCGCAGCGACATGGAAGCGGTGATCTGATGCCCATCGTCGTGCGCATCGACGTCGAGCTGGCCAAGCGCAAGATGAGCGTGGGCGAGTTCGCCGAACGCGTCGGGCTCACCCCCGCGAACGTCGCCGTGCTCAAGAACGGCCGGGCAAAGGCCGTGCGCTTCTCCACCCTGGAGGCCATGTGCCGGGTGCTCGGCTGCCAGCCCGGGGACCTGCTCGAGTGGGTCGAGGACTGAACCGCCCTCCCCGGCAGGACCCCGACCGCGTGCACCCGCCCGCCGCCACGATCCGCGGCCGCTCCACCCCCGCGAAAGGACACTCCGTGAAACACCTCCTTCCCCTCCTGCTCGTCCCCGTCGGTCTCGTGATCGGTGCCGCCGGCATCGTCTACGGCGAGGGCGACGACTCGCCGGGCCTCCAGCTGCTGGGCGTCCTGTTCGTCCTCGCCGCGGTGGTCTTCGGCGTGCGGACCCTCCGACGCGGCAGCTGATCGCCCGGGCACCGGCTCGACGCCACGGGTCAGAGATCCATCAGGGCGGCGGCCACCAGCGCTGCGGCCCCCAGCCCGCCGAGCACGACCGGCACCACGGGCGGGGCCACGGCCGGGACGGTGCGTCCGACGTCGGCCAGGTCGTCCAGCCGCCGTTTCTCCAGGACGCCGTCGACCTGGGCGAGCGCCCATTCCATGTCCGCCAGCTTCTGCGTGCTCCAGGCGGGCTGGTCGGCGCACCGGGTGTAGATCCGCTCGTAGCTCATCTGCAGCTCGGCCCGCAGGCTGGAGTGGTAGGCGAGGATCCGGCGCAGCCGTGCCGTCGTCCGCCACCGGCGCGTCCACCGGACCGCCCACCAGGCCAGCGCGGTCGTCACCGCGAGCACCCCGGCTGCGGCCACCATCGACGTCGCGGACATGGCCCCGCCCCCCGTTCGTGACATCCCGTGCGCAGGAAGCGCAGCGACTGCGCGTCCGCCGCACCGGAGCGGTTCTGTGGACAGTATGCCCCGTGTGACCTGCGGCGACACCCGTCCCCTGGCGACTTTCCCTCTGGTGCGGCGCTACGGCTCCTCTGCCTGCTGCGGGGTCAGAGGCTCGAGTGGCCGGCCACGACCTTCTCCAGCTCGTCCTTGCCCGCGGCCAGCATCTGGTCCACCGCGGCCGGGTCCTCCCGGTTGCGGGTGAGCATCCGGTCCATGGACGCGCCGCGCACCACGCTGATCTCATCGCCGATCATGCCCGCCACCGCGGCGGCCGCCACCTCTTCGGGGCTCTCGTAGTCGAAGCCGTGCTCGGCCCGGGCGTCGGAGCTGGCCATCATCGGGGTGTCGGTGGCCCCGGGGAAGACGTTGAGCACGTGCACGCCCTCCCCGTGGAGCTCCCGGCGCAGCGCCTCCCCGAAGTGGGCGATCCCGGCCTTGGTCGCACCGTAGGTGGCGTAGAAGGGACTCCCGAGCAGACCGAACCCGGAGGAGACGTTCACGACCAGCGCCTCGCCCGAGGCCCGCAGCGCCGGCAGCGCCGCACGGGTGAGCAGGATCGGGGCGGTGAGGTTCAGCGCGAGCTGCGCCAGCACCTCGGACTCCTCGATCGCCTCCAGGCGGCCGGCGCGGACGTTGCCGGCATTGTTGATCAGCACGTCGATCCCGCCCAGCCGGTCCCGGGCCGCGGCCACGACCTGGGCGGGGGCGCCGTCGGCGGTCAGATCGGCAGGGACGACCACTGCCTCACCGCCCTTCTCCCGCACCAGGGCAGCGACCTCCTCGAGGGGCTCGGAGCGCCGGCCCACCAGCGCCAGTCGCGGTGCGTACCGGGCCAGTTCCAGGGCCATGGCGCGGCCGATGCCGGTGCCGGCGCCGGTGAGCAGGATCGAGCGGTGGTTCAGGTCCATGAGAATTGCCTCCGGAACGGTGTGGAAAGAAGATGTGGGGCTGCTGGTGCAGGCCGGGGAAGAAGGTCGTCGGGAAGGACCGGCGCCCCCGGGCCGGAACGACCTGGTCGGCGAGGTGTCAGTCGGCGAGGTGGTCGACGATCGCCACGGCGACCGCCGCGGGCGAGTCCTCCGTGGGGATGTGCTTGCCGTCCACCTCGACGAGGTCCGCCCCCGGGATCTCCTCGACGTAGCGGTGGGCGTTGCCGATCTTCTGGAAGTCGTCGTCCCGGCCCCACACCAGGCGGGTGGGCAGCGCTGCCTCCTGCAGGGCGGGCACCAGGTCCAGCGTGTACTTCGGGTCCGCGGCGGCGGCCAGCGCCGTCCAGGAGCGGACCCGGGCCGGATCGTGCCAGGGCGAGAGGTAGTCGGCGAGCTCCTCCTCCCCGAGCTCCCGCAGCACGCTGCCGCGCGTGGCGGTGGCCCGGGCTCCGAGCATGTCCTCCACGGTGGTGGCCGCCCGCACCTGCGGGTCCCGGAAGCGCTCGACCGCCGGCACCGGCCAGGAGTCGAACATGACGGAGTTCATCAGCACCAGCCTGCGCACCCGGCCGCTGGTGGCGACGTGCTGGGCGACCCCGCCGCCGATGTCGTGGCCGGCCAGGTCGAACTCGTCCAGGCCCAGGGCGTCCGCCGCGGCCAGCACCGTCCGTGCCAGGGCCGGGACGGTGGCGTGCTCGACGTCGAGCTCACCGCCGCTGGCGCCGAACCCGGGCAGGTCCAGGGCGATGCACCGGGCGACCCCGCCCAGCGCGGGCAGGACCGGCTGCCACACCCGGCTCCAGAAGGTGCCGTGCAGGAGCAGCAGGGGCCGGTCCCCGGGGCCGCCGGCGGCCAGGTAGGACAGCTGCGTGCCGTCCACCTCGACCTGTTCACGGGATACGAGAGGGGTCATGTGATGCGCTCCTGTTCCGGTCCGTGTCCCGGAGATCGTCTCGGGATCCGATGCTGCGGGGCCACGGACCCTCGAGGAAGGACCCATCAGCATGCTGAGCACTCTACGGGCATCCCGTCCAGCGGAGAAGGCCGGGCGGTGCCCGCCCCGGAGGACTTCTCCTGCGGTGGAGGGATCGGGTCGGGCGGATCCGGCGCGGTGCGGACAGGAGGGCGGCCGTGCCCGGACCGCGGCAGCTCCTCCGCCGGCGGGCGCGCCGACCCGGCTCACCCGCCGGGTGTCACCGGGATTCCCGAAGCGGGGTGTCGGCACTGGGTCACGGGGACCAGTCTCCGCTGGCCCAGCCCGGACTCACGCACCCACACCACCTGCAGATGCGGGGCGCACTCCTCCACCTGGGCCCGGAAGGAGAACCCTTCCCGGTCCCGGACCTCGACGAGCCGACCCGGGAACAGCTCCTGCGCCGACAGCCGCCGGCCGGGGTCGCCGGACTCACTCATGAGCCGGCCCGGCAGGACGGTTCCGGCGGGTGGCGAGTTCGGCCACCAGGTCCTGGTGGCGGTCCAGGGTCACCGGATGCGCGCCGTCCGGTGAGCCCAGGTGTTCGCTGTCGAGCTGGAGGCGGACCCGGGAGTGCAGCACCTGCAGCTGCGTCAGTGCCAGCTCGGCGAGTTCGTCCGGGAAGTCCTCGGCCGGGGCCACGTGCGTCCCGGGCTCAGCGGCCTCCGGCGGGGCGCCGTGGTGCTCCTGCCCCACGGTGGCCGCCAGGGGCACGGGAGCGTACGCGAAAGCGGGCCGGTTCATGCCGCCACCTCAGCCACGGAGACCTGCGCCGGCGAGAACCGCGCGGCCGCGCCATGAACTGCCTCGGCACCGTCCGGAGCACCCGCACCGGTGATGGCGGTGGGCGAGGGCTGGGGAAGCAGCAGCCGCACGTGCGCGCCCCGGCCGGTGAGCTCGGCACGGTGGAGGGCTTCTTGCAGCAGTCGGGCGCCGGCGGCCTCGAACCGCGTCAGTCCCGTGAGATCCACGGTGACCTCGATGCCCGGGGTGAGGGCGCGCGCCCGGCGGATCAGCGGGTACAAGCCCTGCTGGGAGACGGTGGTGAGCGCGCCGGCGACCTTGATGATCACGCGGCGGTCGTCCGGATCGACGTGGACGAGCACGGAAAGCTTGGGGGACATGGCAGCGACCTTTGTGAGTCCGGGGGCAGAGGGGAGCACGGGCCGCTACTTGACCAGGGCACCAGCGTAGAACACGATCCGGCACTCGGGCGGTCCGGGCCTGATGACGTGCGTCACGCCTGCCCGTACCGGTGCAGGACCAGTGGTCGGCGTGGGGCCACCGGGGCCGCGGCCGCGACCGTCCGTTCGGAGGCGAACTCCTCCCGCTGTCGGGTCGTCGCGATCGGGGCCTCGTCGGACCCGCGGGCCCGGCCGAAGTGGACCTCCTGGACCCGTCACGGCCCGTTCAGCGGCGGGGGTCGATCATCGTCATGCCGGCGACTTTCGCCCGGTCGAACACCGGCAGCAGCGCGGCCGCCTCCTC
Source organism: Kocuria sabuli (assembly GCF_040981185.1). Lineage (NCBI taxonomy): Bacteria > Bacillati > Actinomycetota > Actinomycetes > Micrococcales > Micrococcaceae > Kocuria > Kocuria sabuli. Next base: position 67,524 of record NZ_JAVHZE010000016.1, on the reverse strand, counting down.
GAGCCCGATGGTGCGCTCGACGAGTCTCTGTGGCTGCAGAGCGCCCTGTGCGATGAGCGACATCATGGCCGGATAGTCGGCCGCTGCCATGCCGTGGCTGCCGAGCAGGTCGAGCTCCCAGCCGATCACCCGCGCCATCGGCACCCGCGGGTGGCCGTCGACCGGCGGCAGCAGGCCGATCTGGACGTGACGCCCTCGTCGGCGGAGGCTGAGGAGGGCATCGGCGCAGGTCTGCTCGCTGCCGACGGCGTCGACGGCGACGTGGCAGCCGCCGCCGGTGAGGTCGGCGACGGACGCGGCGATGTCGGTCCCGTCCGCGCGCAGCGTGTGTTCCGCGCCGAGCTCGCGGGCGACGGCGAGCGCCTCCGGGCTCCGGTCGACCGCGATGACACGTCCGCCCAGGGCGCGGGCGACCATCACCGCGCTGAGCCCCACCCCGCCGGCACCGACCACGGTCACCCACTCCCCCGGGGCGACCCGCCCCCGGTGGGCCAGGGCCCGGTACGCCGTGGCGAACCGGCACCCCAGACCGGCCGCGGTGGCGAAGTCCACGTGCTCGGGAACGGCCACGAGGTTCGTGTCGGCGCCGTGCAGCGCGACGTACTCGGCGAAGGACCCCCAGTGGGTGAAACCCGGTTGCTCCTGGTCGGGACAGACCTGCGCGTCGCCGGACCGGCACCAGTCGCACCGTCCGCAGCCGCACACGAACGGGACGGTCACCCGGTCGCCGGTCCTCCAGCGGCGCACGCCCGGCCCCACCGCGACGACCACTCCGGCGAGCTCGTGCCCGGGGACGTGGGGCAGCTCGATCTCGTCGTGTCCGGCCCACGCGTGCCAGTCGCTGCGGCACAGACCCGTGGCCATCACCCGCACGACGACCCCGTCCGGCGGTGCCATGGGCTCGGCCACGTCCCGCACCTCGGGCCGGCCTCTGACAGCATCGATGACGACTGCGCGCATGCACCCACTTTCCCACAGCCCTGCGGCAGCGAGAGGATCGAGGGGACGGCGGCGGCGGACCAGCACGTGGAGGCACCGCGCCAGTTCTCGACCTTCCCGCAGGGAACGTCCCGCAGGGAACGGTGCGGGCACTGCCGCTGTAGGGTGATTTCGAACACAGCAACCCCGATCCGGGGCGCAGCTCCCTGCTCGGAGCATCCGGCCGGACCCCGTGCGCGCGAGCGGTCCGGGACGATCGGGCGGTGAACACCGACCACCGGGGACAGGTCTCCCTGCCGGTCCGCGCCCGGTTCCGGGACCCCCGGACCATCGATCTCGCAAGGACGAACATGAGCACAACGAACGAGGCCTCCTTCGAGGCCCACCGAGCCCGCATCGACGACGACGGCGGGGCGCCGGCCAAGTGGAAGGTCGTGGGCCCCGGCCTGGTGGTCGCGGCCACGGGCGTCGGAGCCGCGGACATGGTCGCCACCCTGGTCGCCGGCTCCCGCTACGGGTACGGGCTGCTGTGGGCGGTGGTCCTCGGCGTGATCCTCAAGATCATCCTGGTCGAGGGCGCCGGACGCTTCACCCTGGCCACGGGACGCACCATCTTCGAGGGCTGGCGCTCCCTGGGCCGGTGGACCACCTGGTACTTCGGCCCCTACATCATGATCTGGGGCTTCGTCTACGGCGCCACGGCGATGTCCTCCGCGGCCCTGCCCCTCGCCGCCGTCTTCCCGGTGCTCCCCCTCTGGGCCTGGGCGATCATCATGGGCCTCCTGGGGTTCGTCATGGTGTGGTTCGGGAAGTACGCCACCTTCGAGAAGATCACCGCCGCACTGGTCGGCCTCATGTTCGTCACCGTGGTGGGACTGGCCGTCATCGCCACGCCCAACATCCCCGAGATGCTCCGGGGCCTGGTGCCCCTCATCCCCGAGGGCGGTGTGCTCTACACCCTGGCGCTGGCGGGCGGCGTGGGCGGCACCATCACGCTGGCGGCCTACGGCTACTGGTTGCGCGAGAAGGGCTGGTTCACGCCCAAGTGGATGCGGGTCATGCGGATCGACAACTCCATGGCCTACGTGGTGACGGGGCTGTTCGTCATCGCGATGCTCATCGTGGGCGCCGAGGTGGTCCGTTCGGCCGGCCTGGCGCTCAGCTCCGGCGACGAGGGCCTGCTCGACCTCTACACCGTGCTGCGCGCCGAGTACGGCGACGTGGTCGGCACCGGCTTCCTCCTCGGATTCTGGGCCGCGTCCTTCTCCTCGATCATCGGCGTCTGGAACGGCGTCTCCCTCATGTTCGCCGACTTCTGGGGCAACATCCGCGGCAAGGAGTCCGGTCACCCCGACACCCGGGTGGGCGGGAAGTACTTCCGTTTCTACGTGCTGTGGCTGACGTTCCCGCCCATGATCCTCTTCGCCCTGGGGCAGCCGATCGGCCTGATCCTGCTCTACGGCATGCTCGGCTCGCTGTTCATGCCGTTCCTCGCCCTCACGCTGCTGGGCCTGCTCAACGGCCGGCGGATCCCCCGGGAATGGGCCAACAGGTGGCACTCGAACATCGCCCTGGGGCTCACGGCCCTGCTGTTCGCCGTCCTGGGCGCCCAGCAGCTGGTCAAGACGGTCGCACCGGTCCTCGGCGGCTAGGACCGGCGCGGGAGATCCGCCCCGCCGACCGGTCGTGCCGCCCACCGCGGCCCCGACCCGGCGGCGCGCCGCCGGGCTAGGGCGACGGGGCGAGCAGCTGCGCGGTCGTCACGACCCCGGCGAACTCGCCGTGCAGGTTGACCCCGGTGATCCGGGACAGTTCGGCCGCGGGCACGACCGCGCCGTCCGGGCCGGTGCGGTCGAAGGTGTGGGTGGCGTCCAGGGGGAAGTGGACCCGGTAGCCGAGGTTGCCGCCGACCCGCGCCGTGGTCTCGCAGCAGTGGTTGGTCGTGATGCCGCAGACGACCAGTTCCCCGACGTCGTGGGCGCGGAGCCAGGCGTGCAGGTCCGGGCTGCCGTGGAAGCTCGAGTTGACGCTCTTGCGCACCAGCAGGTCCGGGGTGCCGGTGAGGATGTCCTTGAACGCGTTGCCGGGATTGTCCGGGTGCAGCGGCGAGGTCGGCGTGGCGGAGTCGTGGCGGACGAAGACCACCGGGCGGCCGGTCTCCTGCCAGTGGCCCAGCAGGGCGGCGATGTTCGCCTCGCACGACGGGTTGTCGCGCCGGCCCCAGTACCCGGCGTCGTCGAAACCGCGCTGGACGTCGACGACGATCAGGGCGGCGCGCGGGCCCGGGGCCGAGGAGGTCGTCACGCTCGGAACGATACACCCGCCGGGACGAGGACGGTCCGCGCCGGCGTCCCTCCGCCCACCGGAAAAGGAGCGCCGGGCGGAGGGACGCCGGGGCGGTCGCTCAGTAGGCGACGCCGAACCGCCGCCGGGAGTGGGCCGGGCGCTCGATCTCGTCGACGACCGCCGTGGCCAGATCGGCCCCGGAGACGAAGGACCGGCCGTCCTCGTCGGTGAGCAGGACGTCGCCGCCGATGCGGAAGGTGCCGGTGGCCTCCCCGGGGGCCCACGCGCCGAACTCGGCGGCGGGGCTGACGTAGAACCAGTCCAGGCTCTCCGGCGCCGCGCGCAGGGCCTCCAGCAGCGCCTCACCGGTCCTGACCTCGGGCAGGAACTCGGTGGGGAACCCCTCGGTGTCCATGAGCTTCGGCCCGCCCTCCGCGACCAGCAGGGACCCGGCCCCGCCCACCACGCCCAGTCGCGCTCCGGCGTCCTCGGCCAGCACGGCCAGCCGGTCGACCACGCCCTCGAGCCTGCCCTCGAGCTCGCCGCGCGGGGAGACGGTCTCGACGACCACGTCGGCGTCTCCGACGGCCCGGGCGAGGACGGCGTCGTCGAGCACCGAGCCGGTGCGGTAGGTGGCGCCCTCGACCGGTTCCGCCGGGGTGCTGCGGCTGACGGAGGTCACCTCGTGACCTCGGGCCACCGCCTCGGCCACGATGTGCGCGCCAGCGTAGCCGGTGCCGCCGAGAACTGTGATGCGTGCCATGGACTGCTTCTCCTCGAGAGGGGGACGGACAGGATTCCGTGCGGAACCGCCGCTGGTTACTGTAGGTAAGTCACACGCTGCCGGGAAGCAGGCACCGGAAAGTGCGTGACCGACCCCCGGTGACCGACGAGGAGACCCATGAGCGAGCACCCTGCCGACCCCTACCAGAGGCACTGTCCGTCCCGGCAGCTGCTCGACCGGATCGGGGACCGCTGGACGGTCCTGGTGATCGGGTCGCTGACCGGCGGGCCGCTGCGGTTCTCCGCGCTCGCCGCCCGGGTGGAGGGCGTCTCCCAGAAGATGCTGACCCAGACCCTGCGCGCCCTGGAGCGCGACGGCCTGGTGACCCGCACGGTGTATGCCCAGATCCCGCCGCGGGTGGAGTACGAGCTCACCGAGGCCGGGCACACGCTCCAGGAGCCGCTGCGGGCGCTCGAGGACTGGGCGGTCACGCACATGCCGGACGTCCTCGCAGCGCGGGACCGCTACGACGCCGCCCGCAGCCGGTGAGGGGCCGGGCGGCATGAGCACGACCTACCGGTACGACGTGGAGATCCTGCACCTGCTCGTCTCCCCCGGCCACGCCTACTTCGGCCGCGCCCGGGACGGCGCCGCGGACGTCCCCACGGCCGACGCCGAGCGCGCCGAGCTGGTCACCGGCAAGGGGATCGTGGGCGACCGGTTCTTCGGAAAGGCCGCGCACATGGACGCGGCCGTCACCCTGCTCGCGGTCGAGGCGCTCGAGGCCATCGCCGACGATCTCGGGGCCGGTCCCTTCGACCCGATGCTGGCGCGGCGCAACGTGGTGCTGCGGGGCGCCCAGCTGGCCCCGCTGCTGGGCGAGGAGTTCGCCCTGGAGTCGGACGGTGAGCTGGTGCGCCTGCGGGGCGGGCGGCCCGCCCACCCCTGCGCCTGGATGGACCGGGTGCTGGCCCCCGGAGCGCACGCCGCGATGCGCGGGCGAGGAGGCCTGCGCTGCCGGCCGCTGTCCGACGGGGTCCTGCACCGAGGACCGGCCGTGCTGCTCAGCCCGGTGCCGCTCGAGCCCGACCGGGCCGGGGACGCGGTCCGGCTGCGCCCGGCCCGGCTGCCCTAGGCGCGCCGGCGCCGGAGCGCGCGCCGGATGAGGATTCCACCGGCCGCGATCAGCGCCAGGGGCCACACGGAGGCGACCGCGGACAGCAGCACGGTGGCCTCCAGGGCGATCAGCACCGCCAGGACGGCCAGGGCCGCGGCGGGGATCCACGCCCACCGGTTCCGGTCCGGGCCGGTCGGCAGCACGGCGACCAGCGCGGACGTGACGGCCAGCCCCGCGAAGAACACGGCTGCGGCGGCCGAGTCCCCCTGGAGCGCGGCGGTGACCACGGCGTGCAGCGCCACGGTGATCAGCCCACCGGCCGGGACGATGGCCCACCACCGGCGGTGGTCGCTCAGGTAGACCGCGGCGAACCCCGCCCCTCCCCCGCACAGGAAGACCGCGCCGCCCCACTGCTCGCTGCTGGGCACACCGGCCTCGTCGATCAGCACGAGCGCGCCGAGGCCCAGCAGCGTTCCCCCGGGGATCGCCGCCCACCACGTCGACGCGTCCGTGGCGAACAGCGACCAGAAGGCCGCCGCGCCCGCGACGAAGAGCAGTCCCCACAGCACCCCGACGACCCCCAGGAGACCGGTCGCCTCCAGGAGCAGCAGCACCCCGGCGGCGAGCAGCAGGGCTCCCAGCACGATCATCGCGGTCCTCCGTGACACGGCACCCACCCCCGGCTCCAGGGTAGGTCCCTCGCGCCCGTGCCCGGCAGGACACGGACCCGGGCGCGGGAACGAGACGTCACAGGCGACGACGCCCCTGGCGACCATCTCATTGCAGTCGTAAACTGAGGTTCTCTTCTCGTGCATCGCTGCACCGGGAGCCCGCTCCCGGTCTCGTCCGTTCCCCGGGGCGCACCGCACACCGGGGAACGTCCACCGGTCGGCTGGGGGCCGACCGACGTCTGCGGCACACCGTTCCTGCACCCGTGCCGACGGTCCTTCTCACCACTTCGGGGAACCCACCATGAAACACTCACTCACCTCCCGCGTCCTCGGCGGCGCCTCGGCGGCCGCGCTGGCCGCCACCGGGATCGCCATGGGCGGCGCGGCCCAGGCCGCGACAGCGCAGCCCATCTTCTCCTACAGCCAGGGCTGGCGCGTGGACCAGCACGTGCGCGAGCTCGCCGACGTCAACGGCGACGGCCGCGCGGACGTCGTCGGCTTCGGCAACGCCGGCGTCCAGGTCGCCCTCGGCCGGGCCGACGGCACCTTCGGCCCGCCGATGATGAGCGTGCGCGACTTCGGCGCCGCGCAGGGCTGGAGCAACGCCCGGCACATCCGGACGCTGGCCGACGTCGACGGCGACCGGCGCGACGACATCGTGGGCTTCGGCAACGCCGGGGTCTACGTCTCCTACTCCCAGGGCGACGGCAGCTTCACGGCGCCCGTGCTGAAGGTCCGCGACTTCGGCTGGAACCAGGGCTGGCGCGTCGACCGGCACCCCCGTCAGCTCGCCGACCTCAACGGGGACCTGACCGCCGACATCGTGGGCTTCGGGCACTCCGGCGTGCACATCTCCCACGGCCAGAGCGACCGGACGTTCACCGGCACGGGCAAGCGCATCGACAGCTTCGGCTACGACCGGGGCTGGCGGACCGACATGCACCCGAGGATGCTCGCGGACATGGACGGGAACGGCACGGCCGACATCGTGGGCTTCGGCCACGCCGGCACGTACGTCTCGTACTTCTCACGGCCCGGGGACACGTTCACCCAGCCGGAGCTGGAGATCCGCGACTTCGGCTACGCCCAGGGGTGGCGCGTGGGCGAGCACCCGCGGATGCTGGCCGACGTCAACATCTACGCCGTCGAGCCCATCGCGTCCGCGGACATCGTCGGCTACGGCTACGCGGGGGTCTACACGGCGTACTCGCTCAACCACGGCGAGTACACCGGGGTCGAGCTGGAGCCGCGCAACTTCGGACAGGCCCAGGGATGGGACGGCGACCGGCACCTGCGCACGCACGCCGACATCAACGTCGACGGCATCCAGGACCTCGTGGGCTTCGGCAACGCCGGGGTCTACGTGGCCCACGGCCGCGCGAACAACACGTACGGCCCGACCTATCTGAAGGTGGACGCCTTCGGCTACGACGACGGCTGGACGGAGGATCGCTATCCGCGCGAGCTCGGTGACGTGAACGGCGACGGTCGCGACGACGTCGTCGGCTTCGGGCACTCGGCCACGTACGTCCAGCTCTCCTGAGCCGGTCCGGCTCGGCACGACCGGCGCCGCCCCCGCCCGGACGGGGGCGGCGCCGCCGTGCGGGCGGGGGCGGACGAGGAACGGGCGGTGTGACGGAGACCCCGGAATAGCCGGCGCGGCGTCTCGGTTCTGTACCATGTCAACACCCCACTTCCCGCTCAGAGGAGCATGCACCCCACCATGGCCACCGATTACGACGCCCCGCGCACCCGGCCCGAGGACGAGCCGGCCAACGAGTCCCTGGAGGCCATCCAGGCCCAGCGCAGCGCCGCCACCCAGACCGCGGTCATCGACACCGAGGACTTCGACACCGCCGAGGGCATCGACCTGCCCGGCGCCGACCTCTCGCACGAGGAACTGACGATCCAGGTCGTCCCGGAGCAGCTCGACGAGTTCACCTGCGGGTCCTGCTTCCTGGTCCGCCACCGCAGCCAGCTCGCCCGCACCACCGCCGGCGTCCGGTACTGCACCGACTGCGAGGACTGAACCCGCCCGAGGGCAGGCGGGCCGCACAGCGCCCGGGCACCACGTCGTGCTCCGGCGCGGACCGCCCGTCACCGAGAGAGCGCCACCCGGCCCCGCCGGGTGGCGCTCTCTCGGTGACCGCGGTGCCCGGGACCGGCTACGGGACGGCGGGCCCGGGCTCCGCGGCGCTCGCGTGGACGTGGGCCGCCATGGTCACCACGGTGATGAGCTGCGCCGCGATCACCACGAAGGTCCAGCCGCCCTCGGCGACGACGAGATGGACGGCGGCGGGGATGACGACGAGCAGCGGCAGGGCACGGACCGCGACCCGGCGCCCGCGTTCGCCCAGGGTCTCGGCACCGGCGGGCGACGCCGCCGGGTCCTCGTCGAGGTCGGGGCCCGCCGGTCCGCCCGCGCCGAGGACGTCGGCCCAGCGGCGCCGGTACCGGGCGTGGTGGAGCATGCCGGCCGTCACCACGAGGTACAGCACGGCCACGAGCGCCGTGACGAAGAGCAGCACCTGGCCCTCGTCGTCGCCCGTGCGCCATCCCACGGCGAGACCGAGGGCCACGGGGAGCAGCCAGAGCCCGAGGAGCGTCTTGTCGGTGCTGGTCAGCACGTGGCCCTCCCCTGTTCGGACGTGCCCGGTCATCGCATCCTCGCACCCCGGGGAGCGTCCTGTCTGACCCCTCATCCGGGGGCGGGCGGGCCGTCCGACAGGGGCGGGCGCCCCGGACCGGAGTCCGGTGCGCCCGCCCCTGTCGAGCCCGGCGGTCTCAGCCGCGCCGGGCGGCCCGGGCGTCCGCGACGATGCCCACGACGTCGTCGAACAGCGGATGCCCGGGCTCCAGGCCCGTGAGCTCCGTGGCGAGGGCCTCGTCCGGGTCCGGCCCGCGGAGCATCTCCCCCAGGCGCACCGCCTCCGGGTCGTCGGGGGCGTCGAAGCGCAGGGCCGCGGCCATGGCCTCCTGCAGCGCCCCCGTGCCCAGGCCGCGCTCGGCGAGTTCGGCGGCCGGTCCGGTGAACCGCTCGTGCCGGCTCAGCTTGCGCAGCGGGGCCCGGCCCACGCGGTCCACCGTGTCCGGCAGCTCGGCGTTGGCGAAGCGGGTGAGGATCTTCTGGACGTACGCCTCCTGCTCCTCCGGGTCGAAGCCGTGCTTGGCCACGAGCAGCGCCTTGGTCTCCTGCAGCACGGCCTCGACCTTGGCCCGGATGCCCGGGTCGGCCAGCGCGTCGGAGAGCTTCTGCTTCCCGGCCGCCCGGCCGAAGTACGCGGCGGCCGCGTGGCCGGTGTTGACCGTGAACAGCTTGCGCTCGATGTAGGGGCCCAGCGAGTCGACCCAGGTCACTCCGGGGATCTCCGGGACGGCGTCCCCGAACGGGCCCCTCTCGATCGCCCACTCGAGGTACGGCTCCACCCGCACGTCCAGGCCCGCCCCCGGCTCCTGGTTGGGGACGATGCGGTCCACGGCGGTGTTGGCGAACAGCGCCCGCGCGTCCACGGCGGCGTCGTCGAGGCCCTCGGCCCGGGCGGCGGCCCGCACCTCCCGCTCCAGCAGGTCCGTGGCGTTGATCGCGTTCTCGCAGGCCATCACCGCCTGGCGCGGTGCTCCGGCGGGGCGCGCGGCCAGGCCCTTGGCGATGGCGGGGGCCACGAACCTGAGGATGTTCGGCCCCACCGCCGTGGTGACCAGCTCGGCCCGGCCCAGCTGCTGCACGAGCTCCGCCTCGTCCGTGGCCGAGTTGACCGCCCGGTAGCCGTCGACGACGTGGTCGCGCCCTCCCTCCCCCGCCTCGTGCACCGTATAGGCGGGGGTCGAGGCCAGCGCGTCGATCAGCGGCGCCGCCACGTCCGCGAAGACCAGTTCGTAGCCCGCCTCGTGGAGCAGCAGCCCCACGAAACCCCGCCCGATGTTGCCCGCACCGAAGTGCACTGCTGTGCTCATGGGTTCACCTTCCCGAAGACGTCCATCACATCGCCCACGGTACGCGCCGCCTCCCGGCAGGACACCTGTTCCCCGCCCCGAGCCCCGTGACGACTCCCAGAGGGCCCCCGGCGACGGAGCCCCCGGCGGACGTCCCCGGGCCGGGACACCGGGGGTCACACTCGTGCCCCGGGCCTCGTCCCCGGCGCGCCGCGGCGGACGCGAGCGCCGTCGGCCGTAGAACTGGAGGGTGCCTCGTGCGCGCTCCCCCGCCCGCACCCTCTCCTCGAGGCGCCTTCCCCCTCGTTCCCCCAGGAGAACCATGAGCAGCTTCCCCCCGTCCGCCCCTGCCCGGGTGGCAGGCCCTGTCACCGGAGGCCCCGTCACTCGAGGCCCCGGTGCCTGGTCCCGGGCCGCGTCCCTGGTCCTGGCCCTCGGGCTGCTGACCGGGTGCGCCTCGAGCACGGCCTCCAGCGACCCGACGCCCGTCCTGGGCACCGTGTCCACGGTCCCGGCCACGTCCTCCCCGCCGGCGAGCGCCACGCCCGGTGCCGGCCCGTCGCCGACGGCCACGAGGACCCCGGGGTCGGTCACCACGGTGACGCCGGCGCCCGCGGACACCCCCGCCCGGACGGCCGATCCGCCCGGGAGTGCGCTGCCGGCCCTGGAGCAGCTGACCGTGGCCGCGGCGGGGACGATGTCCGACTACGACCGGGCCGCGCTGTTCGGCGGATGGATCGACGCGGACGGCGACTGCGAGGACACCCGCAACGAGGTCCTGGCCCGGGACCTGACCGACGTCACCTCGGAGGACGGGTGCACGGTGGCCACCGGCACCCTCGAGGACCCCTACACCGGGTCCACCATCGCCTTCGTCCGCGGGGTGGCGACCTCCGGCGACGTCCAGGTGGACCACGTCGTCTCCCTCGGCAACGCGTGGGTCACCGGGGCGCGCCGGCTCTCCCAGGCCGACCGCGTGGCGCTGGCCAACGACCCGCTGAACCTCCTCGCGGTCGACGGGCCCGCCAACGGGTCGAAGTCCGACCACGACGCGTCCGGGTGGCTGCCGCCCCACGAGGCCTTCGCCTGCGAGATGGTGGCCATCCAGATCGCGGTGAAGTCCCGGTACGGGCTGTGGGTCACGGTCCCGGAGAAGGACGCGATGGCCGAGGTGCTCGCCACCTGCCCGGAGCAGCAGCTGCCCGAGGGCGCCCCCTTCGGCGACATCCCCGGCGGGTCCACCGCGGAGTCCGCTGCCCCGGCCGTCCCGTCGCCCGTCCCGGCACCCGTCCAGGAGGCTCCGGTGCCCGCTGTCCCGGCGGACGTGCACTACCGGAACTGCGCGGCCGCCCGGGAGGCCGGCGCCGCTCCGCTGCACCGCGGCGACCCCGGCTACCGGCAGGCCCTGGACCGCGACGCCGACGGCGTCGCGTGCGAGGGCTGAACCGGGGACCCGGGGGCTACCAGCTGCCGGCCCACTCGGGCCCCGCCGGGCGCGGACGGGACAGCGCGCTCCAGACGGAGCCCAGGGCCATCCCCACGAGCCACAGGCACGGGAACCACCAGTGCCACCCGCCCAGGTGCAGGCAGAACGCCACGACGAGGACGACCGTCAGCAACAGGTTCATGAACAGCAGCGTCATCTGGCCCGGCATGGTACCCCTTCTCCTCGGCGGTGTGCCTCGGGCATCGTGGCACGGCGCACCCGGCCCCGTCTGACCCCTCTTGCGGGGGCAACCGGGGCGGAGCGACCGGCCCCGTGGACGCGGGAGCGGTGCGGCCCGGCCCGGGCCGGACGGGGCGGAGGACGGCGACCGGGCTCAGAGGCCGGTGAGGACGTCGAGGGCGGTCCGCAGTCCCTGCTCCTGCCGGACCGTGCGGCCCACGGCCGCGGCCCGCTCCCGGCGGGCGAGGGCCTCGCCCAGCGCCGGGACCAGCGTCCCCGCCGTCAGCCTCCGGTACGGCACGGGGGCCGGGGCGATCCCGAGCCGGTGGAGCTGCCGGGCCCAGAACGGCTGGTCGGCGAGGAAGGGGACCACCACGGACGGGACGCCCGCGCGGGCCACGGTGTGCACGGTGCCCGCCCCGCCGTGGTGGACCGCCACGGCCGCGGCCCGCAGCACGGCGGCCAGGGGCGCGGCCGGCACCACCAGGACGTCGTCGCCGCGGCAGTCCTCCGGCAGGGCCAGACCGCCCCACCCGGTGAGCAGCAGCGTCCGCAGACCGTGGGCGCGCGCGCTCTCGACGACCGCCCGCCCCCGGGCGGTCGCGTCGCCCGCCGCCATGGACCCGAAGGTCGCCACGAGGTAGGGGCCGCCGCGCACGAACCCGTCCAGTACGGGGTCCGGCGGCGGGTCCTGCGGCGGCTCGTGCCAGGCCCCGGTCAGGTGGACCGCGGCCGGCCAGTCGGCGGGCCGCGGCAGCAGGTGCGGGCTCGCCCCGATCAGCGTGGCGCGGGACGCCGAGCGCGGCGCCGGGGCCCTGCCGCCGGGCAGCTGCGCGCACGCCCGCTCGACGTCGGCGCGGAACAGGCGCGCGGCGCTGCGGGGCACCGCGTACGTCGCCCGGTTGAACCGCCCGAGGTCCGCGCTGACCGTGGGCCCGCCCGGGGCGGAGAAGAAGCGGGTGGGCGTGGCCACGGGGACGAACTCGGTCAGCACCCGCGGGACGCCCAGGGCGTCGGCCACGGCCGGTGCGGTGAGGACCAGCGGGTGGTGCAGCACCAGGTCCGGGCCGAACGCCAGCGTCTCCCGCACGGCGGCCGAGAACATCCGGCGCATCCCGGGGCGGACCTCGGCGCGGTAGTGGCGCACGGCCGTGCGCGGCGAGAGCCCGTCGGTGCGCAGGAGGCGGTGGAAGTCCACCCCGAGGCGCACGGTGTCGAGCCCGGACAGGTCCACGCCGGTACGCTCCGGCACGCCCAGCCGGACCTCGTGGCCGCGGGCGGTGGCGTAGCGGGCCAGGGCGGCGAACGGCTCCACGTCGCCGCGGGTGCCGGAGGTCAGGAGCATCATGCGCACGACCACAGTCTGCCCCGGGGAGGGACCGCGCACGAACCGGCGGGACACCCCCTCCCCTCGCCATGCGTCCGGGCCGCCCGCACGGCCGGTGCCCCCGCGGGCCACGTAGGGTGGGACGTGCCCGATCCACCCGGGTGCCCGCCGTCCGAGGAGGATCAGCTCCGTGCCACCAGCAGGCCTGTCCCCCGCCGCCCAGCGGATGGTCCACATCTCGCGGCCGGTGCTCTGGATCAACACCCTGGGCCCCGGCGTGCTGGGCATGTGGCTCACGGGCTCGCTCCTGCGGTGGGAGGCGGTGCCGCTGCTGCTGTGGCTGAGCCTGCCGTTCAACCTGCTGATCTACGGCGTCAACGACATCTTCGACCAGGACACCGACGCCCTGAACCCGCGGAAGGGGTCGCTGGAGGGCGCGCGGATCAGGTCCTCCGAGGTGCGCACCATCTGGGTGGCCGTGCTGGTCACCAACCTGCCGTTCGTCGCCTGGTTCGCGCTCACGCTCGGGCCCGCCGCGCTGGGCTGGATCGCGGCGTACGTCCTGGTCTTCGTGTTCTACTCGGCGCCGCCGCTGCGCTTCAAGGCCCGGGCCTTCCTGGACTCCCTGAGCAACGCCGCCTACGCGTTCCCCCTGGTGTTCTCGGCCTACGCGCTCGGGGACGCCCCCGTGTGGCCGGCGGCGCTGGGCCTGATGGCCTGGAGCGTGGCCAAGCACGCCTTCGACGCCGTCCAGGACATCGAGGAGGACCGCGCGGTGGGCATCACCACGACGGCGGTCCGGCTGGGCCCGCGCGGCACCGGCTGGTGGAGCGGGGCGTGGTGGGCCCTCTCCGTGCTGTGCTTCGCGCTCGTCAACGTCCCGGTGGCGGTGGTCAACGCGCTGATCGCCGGGTGGCTCGTCGTCTCCCTCCTGCGGGAGCCGGCCCCGGCCACCGGCCACCGGCTCTACCGGTACTCCATCGCGTTCCCCTACGTCGCCGGCACCGTGGCCGGGGTGCAGCTGGCGGCGGCGCTGATCCTGGGGCTGTACCCGTGAGCCGCGTCGTCGTCGTCGGCGGCGGGATCGGCGGGCTCACCGCGGCCGCCCTGTTGGGACACGCCGGCCACCGCGTCACCGTGCTCGAGGCCGCCGAGCACGTCGGCGGCAAGAGCCGGCGCATCGAGCAGGCCGGGCAGCGGATGGACACCGGCCCGTCCCTGGTCACCTTCCCGGGGGTGTGGGAGGAGCTCCTGCGCCGCCTGGACGCGCTGCGGGGCGCCGGCCCGGCCGAGCCGGCGCAGGGTGTCCCGAGCGCCGCGGAGCTCGCCCGCCTGGAGCTGGAGCGCCTGCCCGGCGTCGGGACGTACTACTACCACGGCACCCGGTGCGAGCTGCCGGTGGCGCCGGGGCATCCCTGGCACGCCGCGTGGGTGCGCTTCGAGGCCGAGCACGGCGGGCTCGGCCCGGACCTCACCCGGCTCCTCACCACCGCACCACTGGACCGGAGCTCCTATCCCGCGCTGGCCGCGCTGGGACGGCTCTACGGGGCGCGCCTGACGACCCGCAGCTATCTCGACGGCCTCACCTGGATGCCGGAGGGACTGCGCGAGGTGATCGCCATCCACACCCTCAACGCCGGCGTCAGCCCCTCGCGCACCCCGGCGCTCTACGCGAGCATGCCCGCGGTCATGGCCCGGGACGGCGTCTGGATCCCCCGGGGCGGGGTGTACGAGCTGGTCGAGTCCCTGCGCCGGCTGGCGGTCGGTGCCGGCGTGGAGATCCGCACCGGCGAGCCGGTCACCTCCGTCGCCCGGGGGCGGGTCGTCACCGCCGGGGGCGCGTACCGGGCCGACGCCGTGGTCAGCGGGGTCGACGCCCACCGGCTGGGCGGCCTCCTCGCCGGGCGCGCTCCGCGGCGGCCGCGCACGCTCAGCTGCTCGGCGATCGCGATCTACGCCGTCCTGGAGTCCGGTCTCCCCGCGGGAACGCCCGGGCACAGCGTCATCCTGCCGGACCGTCCCGCGGAGCTCTACGCCAGCCTGGAGGCCGGGGCGGAGCCCGCCCAGACCATGGCCTTCGCGAACTACTACCCGGCCCACGGCGTCTACCCCAACAGCGCGCCCACGCTCGCCCTGCTCCTGACCGCTCCGGCCAACGGGAAGGCGTACACGCTGGACGACCCCTTCGTGGCGCGCGAGCTCGCCCGCGCGACGCAGGTCCTGGGCCTGCGGACCCCGCTCCGGGAGCACTTCCGCAGCGCGCAGATCCTCGACCCCGCGTCCTTCGCCGTGCACGGCTCCGCGCAGGGCGCGCTCTACGGGGCGGTCCGCCCGACGTGGCTCAGCGGTCCCCTGCACGTCCCGTCCCACCGCAGCCTCCTGCGGCCGTGGCTGTGGCGGGTGGGGGCCTCCGTCCATCCGGGCGGCGGGCTGCCCGCCGTGCTGGGCGGGGCGATGATGGCGACGGACCGGCTGCTGCGGCACCTGCCCGCGCCGTCCTGATCCGCACGGACGGGGGCGCTCCCCGGCACGGACCGGCCGGGCGGGCGTCCACCCCCGGGCACGGGCCGTCCCGGTCCGCCGCCGGGCCTCAGGTCCCGCAGTAGGTGATGTACGGGCCGAAGTCCTCCGCCGCGGGGGCGGCGTAGCGCTCCAGGCCCGGGCGCTCCTCGTAGGGCGCGGTCACCGCCTCCAGGAGCCGTCCGAGCGGGTCGAGGTCGCCGCCCGTGGCGGCCGCGAGCGCCTCCTCGACGAGGTGGTTGCGCGGGATGTAGACCGGGTTGGTCCGGTCCATCACCCCGGGGTCGGGGTCGAGGGCGCGCCAGCGCCCGGCCCAGTCGTCGAAGGCCCGCAGGTCGAGCACCAGGTCCCGGGCGGGCCGGACGTCCCCCCGGGCCGCCGCGCCGAGGCCGCGGAAGAAGGACGTGTGGTCGACGTGGTTGGCGTGGAGCAGCGCGAACAGCTCCTCGGCCAGCGGGGAGACGACCTCGGCGCCGTGCTCCGGGCGCAGACCGAGCTTGGCGCGCAGGCCGGTCGTCCAGGCCGTGCTGTAGTGCCAGCCGAACGCACCGAGCGCCTCCTCCGCGAGCTGGACCGCCCGCTCCTGGTCCTCGTCGAAGAGGGGCAGCATGGCCTCGGCGAGCCGGGCGAGGTTCCACTCGGCCACGACCGGCTGGTTGCGGTAGGCGTAGCGGCCCCGCTCGTCGATCGAGCTGTAGACGGCGGCCGGGTCGAAGGCGTCCATGAACGCGCACGGCCCGTAGTCGATGGACTCGCCCGAGATCGTCATGTTGTCGGTGTTCATCACCCCGTGGACGAAGCCCACGAGCATCCACTGCGCCACCAGGGACGCCTGGGCCGCGACGACGGCCTCGAACAGCGCGAGATGAGGCCGCTCGGCCGCCGCGGCCCCGGGGTGGTGGCGGGCGACGGCGTGGTCGGCGAGGCGGCGCAGCAGCTCGGCGTCGCCGCTGGCCCGGGCGTACTGGAAGCTGCCGACCCGGAGGTGGCTGCTCGCCACCCGGGCCAACACGGCTCCCGGCTGCGGGGTCTCGCGGCGCACCCGCCGTCCGGTCCCCACGACGGCGAGGGAACGCGTCGTGGGGATGCCCAGGGCGTGCATCGCCTCGCTCACGACGTACTCGCGCAGCATCGGGCCGATCGCGGCGAGCCCGTCGCCGCCGCGCGCGAACGGCGTGCGCCCGGAGCCTTTCAGATGGAGGTCGCGGAGGCGGCCCTCGGGGTCGACGAGCTCGCCGAGCAGCAGGGCGCGCCCGTCGCCCAGGCGGGGGTTGAAGAAGCCGAACTGGTGCCCGGAGTAGGCCTGTGCCACCGGGGTGGCACCGTCGGGGACGAGGTTGCCGACCAGCAGCCGCAGTCCGTCCGGGCTCCGCAGCGCGGCGGGGTCCAGTCCGAGCTCGGTGGCGAGCGGCTCGTTGAGCACGAGCAGCTGCGGGTCGGCGACCTCGTCGGCACGCCAGGGCAAGGACATCTCGCCGAGCTCCCGGGCGAAACCGCCCTGAAGGGAGACCGCCGACAGGGATGAGATGATCATCCTACTTATGATACAGGGGGCCGGGCCACGGGACCAGCCCCGTCACCGGTCGATCCGGGCCTCCTGTTCCGTGTCCGGCTCCATCACGCCCGCCCCTCGGTCGTGATGGGCGGGCGCTGCGCGGTCTGCCGCACGTGCCGCAACGAGTCGGCGACGTACCGTCCACAGCTGTGCCGGTCCGCGTGACGTGACCCCCGTCAGGCGGACGCCTCTTTCTGTGTCACGAGCTGCTGCTCGTGGTCGGTGGGGCTGTGGTCACCCAGTCGGGAGCGGCGGCGGCGAGGAACGTGCGGCCGAACTCGCAGGCGGTGTACTGCGATCCGCGGTCCGCGTGGTGGATCGGTCCGGGCCCGGGCTTCGCCGGTGAGGATGGCCATGCCGACCGCGTCCGGCACCAGCTCGGTCCGGAGGTGGTCGGCCATCGCCCACCTTCCGCGAGCAGGCATCGATCACCACGGCGAGGTACAGGAATCCTTCCCAGGTCCGCAGATACGTGATGTCGGCGACCCACAGCCTGTTCGGGGCCTCGGCGGTGGATCGGCGCTCGACCAGGTCCGGGGCCGTCGCTGTCGAGGCGGAGCGTCTGCCGTACTCCCCGCAACACTCCAGGTACGACCTGGTCTGCGCACACGGCTCATGCCGTGCATCTGTTGGCGAGCTCAGGCAGACACGAGATTCCGACGATCACCGGCGTCATCCCGACAACGGCGGTGCTCCCCCTGCTTCCCCCCGTCCGCGCTGTAACCTCGCCCAGTGACTGTGCAGAAGACTACCCCGCGAAATGTGACCGTACCCATCGTGGCTCAGGACGTCCGTCGGCTCCCTGGCTGCTACCTCGTGGGTGGATCGGCGCACGAAGTCACTGCTGACGCCGAACGGTTGATCACGGTGTCGATGGCTGACGACCATACCGTGGTCGAAGCCGCGGGGGACGAGGGGAACTGGGTCGCTCTGTACACAGGCGGCACAGCGCACGACCTCGACACCCCCGGCATGACCGTCTCGCTGATCGCGCCCTTGTCGGCGGCGGGAATCCCCGTTTTCGTGGCCTCAACAGCATCCGCGGATCTGGTGCTCGTCCCTCTTCGAGCCCTTCCAGCTGCGAGGTCGAGCTTGATCGCGGCGGGTCATACCTTCCACGACCTGACGGACAACGGTTCCCTGGACGAGGACCGCTGAGCAGCATCGGCTCGTCCGAGTCGGCGCTGTCGGTGCGGCGAGCTCGATCAGCGATCGTCTGTTCTCGTGGGCTGATCCGACGCCCCTTTCCGACGATCCTTGCGCCGAGCTCGGATTCGGCGGAGGCCGCGATCGCCCAGGGGCCTCTCATGTGGTGATGCAGTGCCCACGACAGGCTGCCGTCACCACTTTTGGTGCGCGACCGGATGACCGGTGGCGCCGGATATACCCCCAACGCAACAACTGAGGTCGATCAGGACGCCACCTCGGAGCACCCTTCCCTCGTAGTGTGCAAGGACCATCTACCAGGAGGTCCACCATGACTGAGGTCTTCACTGTCGGACTGCTCATCCCGCTGTTCATGCTCATCGTTTCCCTGCTGGTGCTCTACTGGGTGATCCGCAAGGCGGTGACCGCCGGCATCAAGGACTACGCCCAGAAACACGGCGATCGCATGGGCAGCGGAGGGCCGTAGACGATCGGGGACTGACATGCAGGCAACGCTCATCGCTTTGAACTCGACCTGTATGGTGCTGCTGATCGTGACGGTGTTCACCGGGCGCTACAAGTTCCAGTGAAGCGATACGAAGCTCGTGATGGCCGCCCTGACGATCTGATGGCCGCCCTGACGATCTGCGCGGTATCAATCGGTGGGTCACTGCTCATTACCTCCATGAGGTGAAACAGCTCGCCCGAGCGATCCCAGGCGTGCGTCGGAGCACGGCCCCGGGGCCTTCCGATAGCTCAGGGATGTGGGGCTGTGCCGTGGCATAAGCAGGCAGGAGTGAGGAGAGCCTCGAGCGGGACCTGACGCACACAGAGATCGCAACCTGAGGCTCCAACCCAGAGGTCTTCATGGGCTTCGAAGTCCTTCCCTACTGGCCCATCGGGAACTCCAACTGCACGGGGTGAGCACGGGTCTCCGCGTGCAGTTACTCCGCTGGTGTTGGATACGGTGGCCGGGCCATCCACTTCTATTCCAAAGGTCTTCCTGATGCCTGTTCCACCCTCGATCACTCTGCGCCCGTTCCATGAGACGGACACCGCCTTCTTCACCGACCTGGCCACCGACCAACGCGTGACCCGCTACGTGGGCGACGGTCGGCCTTGGGCGCCGCAGCTCATCCAGGAGCGACTTCGCACCGCCCTGCAGCGGATGCCGGTGGAGCAGGTCGGGGCCGTCCGGTGGTCCATCGCCGAGGAGGCCGGCGAGGCGGTCGGCCTGGTCGTCTCCACTCGGTGGGAGAAGGGTGTGGAGGTCGGCTACCGGGTGTCCCCCGAGCACTGGGGTCGTGGGGTGGCCGGGGCCATGGTCGACCTGGCTGCGGACATGGTCCCGGAGATCTACGGCCGGGCCCGGCTGATCGCCCGCGTCGACCCGGCCAACACAGCCTCGGCCCGCGTTCTCACTCGCCGCGGTTTCGGACTGGAGGCCAGTCAGGATGGCCTCGACCGCTACGTCCTGGTGCAGACGCAGTAGCCAGCAAGGACCGCCCAGGAACCCCATGCGGGCAGTGATGATGCGCAATGGACCGGTGACGGTCTGGTGCGTGGACGGTCACTGTCGCTACGGGGCCACCCAGGTCTGAACATCCCGGCCTCGTTCACCAGCAGCGCACCTGCTGCCGCGGGCAGAAACAGCAAGGCGGGCAACCACTCAGTGACTGCGAAGAGGCCCAGCGCGAAGAAGAGAACGACGATCGCAGCGACTCGGACTTTGTTGTGCATGACATCACTTCCGCAAAGTCTGTGAAGCCCAACATCGGGCTCCCGGACGCACTCGCCGCCCGACTCAGCGTGCGGGCCCGCAGTGCGAGTAGGAACCCCTACTGCAACATGTGGGTTCAGCAGGCTCATCATCGTCCCAGTATTGATGGGGATCCATCGGTGAGTTGTCCGAGTCTTCCGCTGTGAGGCGGTTGTTACCTATGGAGTCCTGGGGCGGCGCATGGCCGCGTAGACGGCGCCGGCGCTGAACAGGGCCTGGGTGCCCAGGAGCGGCCAGGTGACGGTCCCCATGACGAGGGCGAGCACAGCCGGCATCAGGACGAGCAGCCCGAAGGTGTGGGCTGCGGTGAGCTGGGAGATCACGCCGATGGGCACTAACCCCGCATCGGTCATGACCACCGCACCGGACCAGTCCAGCGGGGCGCGGCGGGCACCGATGACGGCGGTGGCCCCGAGGCCGGTCCCGGTCAGAGCCCCAAGGACAGCCAATGAAGCCGTTCCGGTCAGGATCCCGAGGACACCGAGGACGAGGGCTGTCCAGGCGGCCATGGCCAGGCACGGGGTGAGCACCCGGACGAGGCGTGCGACGGTGGCCGAGATCGGCAGGATCGTCTCCACCTCCGGGGTCAGGGCCGTGATCCGGGTGGCCGCGGCGGCGAGATCAGCTGCGATCAGGGCGGTGATCACCAGCGCCGGGACCACCACGACGGGGGTGCTCCAGCCGGGGGTGGTGGCGATCATCAGCATCGCTCCGGCCGCAGCCGTCCAGAGGGGAAAGGGGCCGGGCAGCCGTAGCCACCCGATGGTCTCGGCCCGCCACAGGGCCACCCAGGGGCGGGTGGGTCGGTGCGGCACCAGCAGAGGGCCGCGACGGCTACGACGTGGCAGCGGGGTCAGGGCCCGGTAGAGGTCCTGGAGGTCGAAGGTGGCGGCCGCGGCACGAACGACCGTGGCGTGACCGCTGCCGGCCTCCAGCTGCGCCCAGCCCAGTCCCTCCACGGACCGGCGGGCCCGGACCACCGCGATTCCCAGCAGCACCAGGGCGACGGCAGCCGCTGCCAGCGCTGGGGCCGGGTCCAGCACCCACCCCAGAACCGTGCCGTCGACCGCGGCCATGCCTTCGCTCACCCGGCAGGTGAGCAACCCCCACCCGGCTCCGGCGACCAGGCAGCCGGCAACGACCCAGGGCAGCGCCCCGGTGAGGGCGCTGCCGCCATCTCGCGGGGCCGACCGCGCTTGGAGGATCACGGCCGCCCCCGATACGGCTGCCCCCACCGCGGTGATCGCCAGGGCCAGGGGCAGCAGGGCCCAGATGGGGCCCGTGCTCAGCGCCACCGCCACGGCCATGACCGCGCAGACCAGGGCACCGGTCACCGCGCCGCGGGTGAGCACCTGGCGCAGTGCCCGGTGCAGGAACGGGCGCCGGTCCACCGGCAGCTGGAACCCCCACACCAGTTCGGCGCGGTCGGCGGCGACCGGGCCGCTGGCCTGCAGCACCCACACCCCCAAGGCCCCCAGGGCAAGCACCCCCAGACCCAGGGCGGCCGGTGCGGGCAGGCCCGTATCACCGGGGATGAGGGCCTGGTGCAACCAGGAGGTACCGGTCACGGTGGGTGTGCTGGGGTGCTGCAACAGGCTGGCGGTGATGGCTGCGATCACGGCCAGGGAGAAGAAGCAGATGTAGAGATCGGTGAGCCGTTCCCCCAGCGGCCGGTGGGTGCGGGGTTTGGCCGTGGCCCGTGCGCTGGCCCATGGGTCGAATGCAGTGGCGCCGTGCTCGAGCTGATTCGCTGCAGCCCCTGGTGTGGTGGTCGGATTCACCGTGGGGCTCCGGTGATCAGGGCGGCGCCCCGGGCGGGGTCCACCTCGGTGACCGTGCTGTCGATCAACAGACACCGGGTCGAGACCGTGGTCAGGAACCCGGGGTGGTGGGTGATCACCACCGCGCATGCCCCGGCCCGGGCGAGGGCGAGGAGGCGATCGGCCAGGGCAGCGACCATGGTCGGGTCCAGGCGCTGCTCGGGCTCGTCCAGGAACAACACCTCGGCCGGACGCAGGAAGGCCGCGGCCAGCAGCAGCCGGCGACGCTGGCCCGAGGACAGGGCATCGGGAAGCGCATGGGCGCGGGCCGTGAGGCCGAAGAACTCCAGCTCCCGGGCCACCACCTCCCCCGGGTCGCCCATCCCGTGCCCGGCGGCCACCAAGCGCAGGTGCTCCTGAACACTCAGACCGGGAAACCAGGCGTCGTCGTCGAACACCGCCGCCACCGCCCGCCGCCACGCCGCCGAGTCCTCCCGCCGGGGCCGGCCGGCGAAGTGTACCGCACCGGCCAGGGCCTCCTGGCGTCCGGTGATGGTGCGCAGCACCGTCGACTTCCCGGCCCCGTTGGCCCCCACGATGGAGACGATCTGCCCGGGCTCCACGCTCAAGGACACCGGTCCGCACACCGGTGTCCCGGAAAAGCCACAGGACAGGTCACGCACATCGATCAGCGGCGCACGGCCAGGCATGGAAGCAACTCCAAGGTGTGGGGGCAATCCTTCAATCCTAGGAGCAGCCCCTGCGCGAGGCCTCCACCTGGGGGAGGAGGCGCGGGGTGGAGAAGTGACCTCAGGTAGGAGGACGGTCGATCTCTGGGCTGGGCCCTCGTCTTGTCCCCGAGGACAGGCGGTAGAGCCCATGCCCGAAGTCGGTGAAGGGCCTTTGGCGCGCGTTGACGGCGGTGCTACCGTCGACGGCAGTGACTTCCACATTCTCTGCGTGACCCGCAGCTGCTGCAGCGCTTCCTGTGCGCTCCCGATGGGAGCGGTGATTCCGTGTGCCCTCCGAGGGAACTCCATGACGAGTTCCCCGGATCCGTGCCCCTCTCACCGGACTCACCCCAGGAAGATCACATGCCCTCCTCACCCCAGCACGTCACCGCGCCGTCCTCCCCTGTTCTTGAGCGGCACTCCTTGCGCTCCGATTGCAGCAGCTGCTTCGCGCTGTGCTGCACCGCTCTGGGCTTCTCGCGCTCAACGGACTTCGCCCTCGACAAGCCGGCCGGAGCACCCTGCCAGAACCTCGCATCCGACTTCTCCTGCACCATCCACGACAGGCTGCGCCCCCGAGGCTTCCGCGGCTGCACCGTCTTCGACTGCTTCGGCGCCGGACAGCACGTCTCACAGAAACTCTTCGGCGGAACCAGCTGGCGCACCAACCCAAAGACCAAGCAGGACATGTTCGCGGCGTTCACGACCGCCCGCCAACTCCACGAAATGCTCTGGCACCTCATCGAAGCAACCAGACGCACCTACGACCCGGACCTCAAGGAGCAGGCCACCGAACTCAGGACCACCATCGAGAACGCCCTGGGCGGTGACGCGCACGACGTCCTGGACCTGGCCGTGGAACCTCTCCACGAGCAGGTGCGTGGGGTGCTCATGGATGTCAGCGAGGAGGTACGAGTCGCCTACTTCGCCAATGGCGGCGACCACCTGGAGGACGCACTCACCCCCGGAGCGGACCTGATAGGCCAGAACTTCCGAGCACAGTCCCTGTGCGGAGCGGACCTGCGGGGCGCCTACCTCATCGCCGCCGACCTGAGGAACTGCGACCTCTCAGGCGCCGATCTGCTCGGTACCGACCTCAGAGACGCCCTCCTCCACGACGCCGACCTCTCCACTGCCCTGTACCTGACCCAACCTCAACTCAACGCCGCGCAAGGAAACCACAGCACCGGCCTGCCAGCCGATCTCGTCATGCCCACCCACTGGCACGAGGACTGACCGGGGCGTACGGGGCAGGAACCCCAACTGCAAGCTGGCCCTTGCGAGAATTGGCTGGTAGCCCAGCCATGGGTAAATCGGGGGGGGATGGTGACCGCTCCGGCTGAATCCGAGTTCCCAGTTCCAGGGTGCCCTCGTACAGCCAGGAGGTGGCGCTCATCTCACCCTGAGGTGGTCTGCTGGCGGCTTTCGAGGACTCGGATGGCCAGTTGCACCCGGTTGTCGATGCCGAGCTTGGTGAAGATCCGTCCGATGTGGGTCTTGACGGTCGGTAGGGACAGGAACAGGTCCTGGGCGATCTGGGTGTTGGACAGGCCTTGGGCGACCCGCTCGGCGACCTCGTGCTCGCGGTCGCTGAGTCCGACCAGCGGGTCCGGGGCGGTGGTGCGGCGGCCGTGGCGGGTCGCGACGGACACGAGCCGGCGCAGCACCGTCGGTGAGATCGTCATGGTGCCTGCTGCGGCTTGCCGGACGGAGGCGACGAGCTCGCCGGGGGGCGTGTCCTTGAGCAGGAACCCGTCGGCACCGGCTTCCAGGGCGTCGAGGACGAAGTCGTCGGTGTCGAAGGCGGTGAGCACGAGAACCCGGGGAGGGTGCGGGGTCTGGCGCAGTCGTCGGGTGGCCTCGATCCCGTCGCACACGGGCATGCGGATGTCGGTGAGCACGAGGTCCGGGACCAGGAGGGAGGCCTGGCGCACCGCGTCGGCGCCGTCGACGGCTTCACCGACGACCTCGATGCCGGATACTCCGTCGAGGATCAGTCGCAGTCCGGTGCGCATGAGGGACTCGTCGTCAGCGAGGAGCACCCGGATCGGGTCGGTCAGTTCTGCCATGGGAGCCATGCTGTCACCGTGAAGGCCTCGGCCGTGGACTGGACGTGCAGCCGGCCCTCGAGCAGCTGCACGCGCTCCTGGAGGCCGATCAGCCCGAAACCGCCGCCGAGTTCCGCGGTGTGAGCAGGTGTATGTGGATTGGTGACGGTGAGGGTGATGCCCTCGCCCCGGTCGCCGTGCACCCTGAGCTGCACCGGCTGCCCCGGGGCGTGCTTGCGGGCATTGGTCAGGCACTCCTGGGTGATGCGGTACAGAGCACGGGAGGTCACCGCGGGCACCTTCCCCACGGTGGTCTCGGCGAGTTCCCCGCCGAACTCGAGGTCGACGGTGGTTCCGGCGGCGCGGGCGGTGACGATAAGGTCCTCCAGCGCTGTCAGGCCAGGGTCTGGCGAGGTTCCCTGTCCGTCCTCGCGCAGCACCGTCAGGACGGTGCGCAGCTCCTGGGAGGCGGTGCGAGCAGTCTCGCGCAGCACCCGTGAGGTCTGCTGGACGGTGTGGGCGCCGAGGTCGGGGCGGTACTCCAGGGCCCCGGCGTGCAGGGAGATCAGGCTCAGGCGGTGCGAGAGGGTGTCGTGCATCTCCCGGGCGATACGGGTGCGCTCGGCCGCGCGCACCTGCTCGATGTGCGCTGCGCGCTCACGGCGGGCGCCGGCTGCTTCCTGCCGCAACGACTGCACCAGGGCCCGCCGGGACCGTCGGGCCGAACCGATCAGGCCCGCCACCCCTGCCACGCCGAGCACGAACAGCAGCAGCGCCCACAGCGGGAATGGGTCCCCGGGCTCCACCACGTAGGCGTTGATCCAGGCCGCCAGGGCCAGCACCGCCACGCTGGCCACGAACCAGGCCCGCGGGCGGCGGGAGGCGAAGGAGACCAGCACGATCAGACTGGCCGGGACCGCCAACGTCGACAGGGCCGTGGCGGCCACGACCACGAGGCCGGCGGCCAGCGCCCAGCCCGCCCCTGTGGCGCGGGCACCGAGCGGGGGCGTGTCTGCGTCATCTCGGAGGGGCCGCAACGCGAACGGCAGCACCGCCACGGCGAGCAGGCCGGCCAGCAGGTCACCGAACAGGATCAGGGACAGACGCAGGGCTTCAGCCTCGGGCACGGCTTCCGGGCTATCCGGCAGTGCGCTGCCGCGGACCAGCACCAGAGTCACCAACCCGGTCATCAGCGCCACCGCGACCGTGCCGAGAAGTCGCCAGAGGGGACGACGCAACCAGGTGATCATCCCCCCACCCTAGGAAAGAGCCGGGGCATCGGCTGTCGTCCGGAAGGATGAACCCGATTCATCCCTGCGCACCCTGAAGTGCACCGATGACCGATACCGGCCGGCACCACCCACGCCCACGCTGAGTCCATGAGCACACCCCACTCCCCCACCACAGAGCTGCCTACCACCGCCGTGACCGCGGCAGGGCGTCCACCGCAACCGTCCGTCGCACCTGGCACGGATACGGTGGTGCCGTACCACCGGCTGGCCCGCGCCCACTCCTCCTACCGGTGGTGGCGGCCGGTGCTCACGCTTCTCGTCACGGCGGTCGCCTGGAGTCTGCTGCTGATCGCCCTGGTGGTCACGGCGATGGTGGCCTCCGCCCTGGACCCCGCACTCGGGCTCCGCATCGACGAGGCGATGGGTCCCTCGGCGCCGCTGGACATGCACGACCCCGTCGCGGCGCTGCTGGCTCTGCTGCTGCTGGCGATCGGGCTGCCGGCCGCTCTGCTCGGTGTGCGGGTCGGCGGATGGCGCCCGGCGGGCTCGGTGTCCTCGGTGATCGGCAGGTTGCGCTGGGCACTGCTGGTCCGCTGTCTGGGTCTGGCCGCGGGGCTGCACCTGGTGGTCGATCTCGTGCTGTTCACCACCGGTGCCGGGACGTCGCCGGTGGCAGTGACCTGGGGACCGCACAGTGGATGGGCTCTGGCGGTGGCGCTGCTCGTGGTGCCTTTCCAGGCCGCCGCCGAGGAGTACGTGTTCCGGGGCGTGCTCATGCAGACCATCGGGTCCTGGCTGCGCCACCCCGTCTGGGCCATCCTGCTGCCCGTCCCCCTGTTCGTCCTCGGTCACGAGTACGGCTGGGTCGGGCAGCTCGACATCGTCGTCTTCGCGGTCGCCGCCGCCTGGCTGACCTGGCGCACCGGAGGCCTGGAGGCCGCCATCGGCCTGCACGTCATCGGCAACTGCCTGGCCTTCGTGTTCGGCGCGATCGGGCTCACCGACCTCAACGCCACCGACATCCCCCCGCTCTCGGTCGCCCTCTCGATGGGACTGACCCTGAGCTACACCGTGCTCGTGAACCGAGCCCACACCTGGTGGCGCACCCTGCCACCGACCACCGCGACCTCCGGGGCCGGTCCCCGGAGCCGGAAACGGTATCGCTGACCCCACCGCTCAACTCCCGATACGACTCTTCCCACATTGCCGCACCCCTGCCCCATCCACCCGCTCCTGGCATCGGTGCAGGGCAGCAACCCCAACCGCAACTATGGGTACTTCGCGAGATCCTGGGTGGTGAATAGTCTCCACTTTCAGCCCGGGACGTCCGATAACGCTGCACGATAGCGTCGGGGCATGGACCAACACTCCGGGGCCCATCCCGGTGACATTCGCCCTAGCGAGGACAGCGCGATACCGACCGCCAATCAAGTCGTGACTCGTTCTCTGGCCACTGCGGGACTGATGATCATCAGCTGGCCCCTGGTGGGGTCGTCGCTGTTTGATTCCGCCGGCGAGGTCAGGACACCGTGGTGGCCAGTGGTCATCGTGGTCTGGTTCACGGCGGTCATGGTCTTCCACCGGATCACCCGGGCGCCGCGCCCCCGGTTCAACGCACGTTTCGGCAGCGAATACCTCCAGAGGGCGGTCATGCACGCTGCACGTCATGGGAGGGGCCCCCGGATCCGGGAGTGCGAGCGGCTGCTGGGGTGCTCGCTTGCCGGAGTATCGAAGCCGCCGTCGGGGGCGTCGCCGTGCTCGTGGGGGTGATCATCACGGCATTCGTCTGCCCACGTGTTCCATGGCTCACCGCGTCCATCGTCTCGACGTTGTTGGTCGTGGTTTTTCTCCTGCGGGCCCGGTTGGGTTGGCGCCACCTCAACGTCGTGCACGGCCGGACGGGGACCGCCTGAGAGCCGGCTCAGTGTGAGCCGCCCACCAGACCGAGGGTGCGCCCAACCCCGGCCCTTGCTGCTACACCCGCAAGCTGGCGTCTGCGCTGACTTGCCGCCTCGGCAGAGCAACCCGGATGGTGGACAGCCGGAGCTTAGGCTCCGACCATGAACACCCCCGCGGCGGCCTCCCGGCCCTCCGACACGTCAAGTACTTCGAAACCCGGCATGGAGAGCAGCGACTGGGTCTTCATCAGCTGGATCATCGCAGCCGCCGCCTTCTTGGTCTGGGTTCTCGATCAAGCCGCACACCTGGTGACCGTCCGCGAGGGCCCGCAGTACGTCTGTGCGATGAATGGACCATCGGACAGCGCCCAAGCGCTGGGGGCTGTGGACATCGGCATCATCTCAGGGGAGAGGACGTTCTTCCCGCCCACGTTCGTCTGTGGTTATCCCACTCGGATAGGCGGACAACCCTCGATCTTCGTGGACATGTACCCGGCAGGGCCGTGGATCTTCTGGATCTCCCTGTCGGTGCTCGCTCTCGCGGCTGGGCTCGCCGTCGTGGTCCAGCGCCGGGCGCAGCAACCTTGAGCCATGAATCACCGCAGCACGTCAGGGGCTTGATCCGACCTGCTGATACGAGCCGCTGAGGAACCCCACATGCAACACGGCCGGCGTGGAACATGGTCGGTGCTGATTCCATAGTTGGGACCATGTCGATGACCTCGCGACTGACAGCGACGGATGTTGGGAAGACGGGAGCCGGCCTTTGTGATCCCTGTTGCTCTGCGCCCGCCCCACCCGGCCCAAGACAATCTCGGCAGCCGGGAGGTGGCCCGTCGGCAGCTCCGCTGACCACGACGACGCCTCCATCAATCGTTGGTGTCATCTTGGGAGCGGCCCTGCAACAGGCTTGAATCCACCGCGGTCAGTAGACGAACGTGGCCACTACAGCTCCAGGGTCGCGACCTGGGCCGAAACCGTCCGAACGTGGCCTCTGTCCTGCACCGCCAGTGGTCACCCGTCGACGATAAACGGACCGCCATGAGCACCACCGTGATGACGTCCGGCTCTGCGGACGCCGGACGCGCTCGGCGGAGGGATCGCCGCCCAGTCTGCGCCCCTCGCATCTTGCGGCCTCGCTATCGCCGGTTCCGGAACGACAACGGTGCTCGAGCCCTCGGCGATGTGGGTCCTGGCAGAAGATCCAGAAAGTGCAGGTGTCCACGATGGAATCACGACGCATGACCGGGTGGATCGGTGCTGGGTTGCTGGCCCTGCCCGTGGCCGGCCTGCTGACCGCTTGGTCCACCATCGGAGCACAACCGGACCAGACCACTGACCCCGAGGCCTGGGCGCGGTTCGTGACCTCGACCGCATACATGCTCGGCCATGTCCTGGGCAGCACGGGCGGAACGATACTGGCGATCTTCGCCACCTTCGCCCTCGGTGTCCATCTGGCCACCAGCCGGGCAGGGGGCCTGGCCGTGCCGGCCATGGTGATCACCGTTGCAGGACACACCCTCCTGCTGGTCCCTGCGGTCATCTCCACCTTCGTCGCACCCGCCGTCGGACAGGCCTATCTGGACGGCACCCCGGAGGTCATGCGGATCACCTTCCCGGACGAGATGACGGTGGCCTTCCTGCTCGGCCTGTTGTTCGCCCTCGTGGGCAACGTGCTCCTGGGCGTGGCGGTGTGGTGTTCAGAAACGCTGCCACAAGGGGCCGGAGCTCTTTGGATTCTCGCCACCGTGGTGTTCTACCTCTTGGGTGTCGTGCTCGGGCAAGCCACCACGGGCAGCAGCCTGCCCACCCAGACCATCGGGGCGGTGATGGCAGCGGTGGCCGGTGGATGGATCGCGTGGAGTGTCTTGCGTCGGCGCCCTCACGGTACGGCGGCCAGCTCGGTGCAATCCACGGCGTAGTCGTCAGCACCGGGTGCAATGCTGCGGCTTCTCGGCACAAGCCAGGACAATCCCATCCTTGAGGCGCCGTGGCGCGGATGGGCCGCGGCGAGGCCCGCATCGCGCAGGGGGAAGGTCCGGTTCAGGGCGCCGGGGGATAGTCAGGGGTCATGTCCTCGACGACGGTGTCGAGGACGGCCATCAGTTCCTGCGGTGCTTCCTCCACCACGAGATGACCGCTGCCGGGAACGACGGTCAGCTTCCTCCCGAACCTCTCGCGCACCACGGATCGCAGCGCCGCCGGCGGGAGGAAGATGTCGTGTGCCCCCACGGCCACGGCCGTCGGAGTCTTGCTCCGTCGGAACGGCACCGAGGACGGTGATCCGCTGGAGCGGCAGTGCTCAGCAACAAGAGTCATCCACTCGACCAGGGCGGGACGCGCCTGGTGATCAGGAGCCAGCATGAGCCGCAGCAACCGGACGCTCGTCGAGGGACGGGGGAAGACCAACCAGGCCCCCGCGGCGACCAGGACGGGGATACTGATGCGCAGACGGCGCAGACCCGCCGTGGAGACCAGCAGGCGGCCACCGATCAAGGGTGATGTGCTGCTCATCGCGATCGCTCCTCCGTAGGAGTGGCCCATCACCACCACCGGCCCCGAGGCCACCTGGGCCAAGAGCTCGTCGAGCCAGCGCCCGCACCACTGTTTACTGCCGGTGGCAGCATCTCGATGCCCGTCGCTGAGGCCCGGCTGTCCGGGCACGTCCACCAGCACCACCCGGTACCGACCTGCCATGACCTCCGCCAGGGGCAGGGAGGAGGCGGCGTTGAAGTTCGTGCCCGGAAGATACACCACGGTGACGTCGCCGCCACCGGCGCTGACCACGTGGGTTTCCACACCATGGGCCACCACCACCCGACAATCGTGGGGAACGTGCCAGGACTGCAACTGGCCCACGCACCAGTCACGGATCCGCTGCTGCCCCACCGCGCTCTTGTAGATCGAAGCCACAAACCACGAGCATTCCACACGGCACCGCCGCGGACACCCAGTACGGACGTCAAAATCGTCCTATCGCCCTTGCGATCACGGCAAATCCCATGTCATCCGATCGCGCATCAGTCCCGCCCCTATCGGAGCAACCCTGACGCGTGGCGCTATGGCAAGCCACCAACCGGGGCAGCTCACCGCAAGTTTTCCCGAGCACGCTGCCGAGGAACGCCCCAAGTCGAACCCCATCGCGGCGCTCTGCTCGTAGAAGCATGTGCGCAACTGATGCGCGCTCGCCCGTCTGCGTCGTGGGTGTCTCCCACCGCGGTCAGGGCGCCGTCATAATCCGCGTTGGGATTGCAGGCAGGATGGGCGGACGTAGCCTCGGAGCCACCACGTCTCGAGTTGGGAGTCGAGGCCATGTCACCAGTCACCACCCGGCACGGGCGTTCTGCTGGGCCTTCGGGATTGCGTGGTTTCATCATCCGGCGTCCAGTGGTCACGCTCGTCCTGTGTGCTCATTTGGGTCTGTGGGGGGCCATCGCCACGGTCTTGTTCCTCGGCGCGCCGCCGCGCCCGATGAGCACAGTCGGTGCGATCCTCGGCTTGGCCGTCCCGGCCCTGGCGATCACCGCAGCCCTCGAAGGCAAAGCCGGTGTGCGAGACCTGCTGGGCCGGTCGCTGCGCTGGCGCGTGAGCTGGCCGTGGTACCTGTTCGCCGTGCTCACCGTCCCGCTCGGGTCCCTGTTGCTCGCTCCCCTGTTCGCCGGCCCAGCAGTACTGGAGGTGCTGGAAGAGAACTGGCCGCTGATTTTCACCGTGTTCTTGCCGCAGGTGCTCATCAACCTCGTGACAGTGCAGATCTTCGAAGAACTGGGATGGACCGGGTTCGCCCAGCACCGGGTGCAACGTGTGCATGGTGCGCTGAAGACCTCATTGCTGCTGGGCGTGGTGTTCGCCACGGTGCATTTCCCGATGTACCTGATCGGGATGCCTCTCACGCCCCAGAGCGTGTTGGCCGTGGTGGCACTGCAGGTGATCGTCATTCCCCTGGCCTTGTCCATCAGGGTGTTGCTGACCTGGACCTACAACCGCACGGGCTTCAGCGTGCTGCTGGCCGCGATCCTGCACGCGTCGTTCAACGCCGCCAGCGACGCGGACTTCCTGCCGGAACTGGTCCCCGGCCCCGTGGCGATGATGCTGCCCCTGGCCGTCGTGGTCGTGCTCGCCGTCACGGTCATGGTCCACAGCAAAGGACGACTCGGGAACCACCCAGAGCGCCAGCCCGCGCAGTCACCATCGGGCCCGGACTGAACCACCACGCACGTGGAGTCCACCCGTTCCCCGAAGAAACAACCAGCAGACCCCACCGCCCGTCCCGTCCCGTCCCGGGAGAGGAATCAGCAACAACTTGCGTCGTGACTCATGAAAACCACACCCCACCGACTATCGCCTGGAACGCCCCCTGGGAACCTCGACGTACGCCGCGCCGCATGGGCCAGGTCCAGAAGGCCGTCGATGGCCGTCGCCAGAGGCCTCAGCGCGCGGCAGTTCCCCGGAAACGGGTCAGCGCCGAGAACCTGCCGTGTACATGACTCTCCTGCACGACGACAACGATCCGGGGCTGTACCCGGCAGGACGATTGGGCCTAACCTCAGCGCACGGGCCGGTTCCGGGGGATGGCCGCACCCGTCATGGGCGTTGCCCGATGCACTGACCCGAGGACGGGCACCGGCTGGTACATCCTGCGAGCACCTCGACCGGTTGTCGCCCCGGATAAACACATGATCGAGGTTGGACCTATGCGCAGCGTCCTCGTCCACAAGAGTTCGAGCCGGTGATGACGCCCCGGCACACCCCCGGGGTGCGGGGGCTGGTGTGCCGCCGGCCGCTGGCGGCGTTCTTTGTGATCGTCTTCGGGCTGGGGTGGCCCGTGTTGAGTGTGCCGTTGCTGGCTGACCGCGCAGTGATCGGCACTGGGGCGCTACCGGCGGAGCTGTTCGCGCTGGGGGTGACGTGGTTCCTCATGCTGCCGGCCGCGCTGTGGGTGACGGCCGTCAGCGAGGGTCCCGCGGCAGCGCGTCATCTGTTGCGCCGGTTGTTCCAGTGGCGGTTGGGCGCATGGTGGGCGATGATCCTGCTCGCGCTGCCTGCCGCCACGCTGGGCGTCGGGTTGCTGCTGGGTGGGTCCCTGAGGACCCACGACGTGGGGGCGAGCCTGTTGCAGGGAATCGTGTTGCTGGTGACTGCTGTCCTTCTGATCCACCTTTGGGAGGAGACCGTGTGGGCCGGCTTCGTCCAGATGCGTCTGGAACGGCGCCACAGCCTGGTCGTGGCGGCGTTGCTGACCGCGGTCCCGTTCGCGGGGATCCATGTGCCGATCATCCTGATCGGTGAGTCGGACGTGCTCTCAGCACTGGGCGGGGTCCTGGTGCTGGGTGCGGCGATGCGACTGCTGGTCGGGGTGTACCTGCGGGGCACCGGCGGCAGCCTGCTGGCCGCCGGGTTCGTGCACGGGGTGTACAACGCATGCAACAACAACGGGGCCCTGGTGGACGGGCTGCTCCAGGGCGCCGATCAGAACCTGGCAGCCCCCATCGCCCTGGTGGTGGTCACCGCGGGCGCCGCCGCGATCCACCACCGCAGCAAGCCTGGGCCTGAGCGACGTCGACGCCACGGCACTGGACAAGGTGGCACGGGCCGCGATCCAGGGCGAGGACACCAGCTGGCTGATGCCAATAATGGCGGCCCTCGTGCACCTCGGGCTGCCCAGCCCCGTCGGACTCCACACCATGGGTAAGCCATGGTTACGCGCGCCAGCTTTCACGCGCATGGGCACCATCGGAAGGACTGACGGTGCACCACGGACCCGTGGTCCATTCGACGGCCCATCACCAGGGCATCGACCGGGAGCTCGAGCAACACCACGACCGGCCCGGTCGAGGGGCATCCCACGGAGGATCCCCTGATGCACTTCCATCAAGGACATCTGGAGGGTCCACATGAACGACGTCGCCGCAGAAACGACGGAGGTGCTGGTGGTGGGGGCCGGACCCACGGGACTGACGCTGGGGTGCGATTTGCGCCGGCGGGGCATCGGCTGCCGGGTCATCGACCGGGTCGCCGAGCATCATGGGAGTTCTCGGGGTAAGGGCATTCAGCCGCGCACGCTGGAGGTATTGGCCGATCTCGGGGCGATCGAGCCGATCATGGCGCAGGGCTGGTCGCGGAACATCCGGGTGCGCTGGCACGTGAGCGGGAAGCTGCTGGCCGACCTGCACCTGCCCGGCCGGGACCCGCTCCCGGAGGTCCCCTACCCGAATCCGGTGCTGATCCCGCAGTGGCGCACGGAGCAGATCCTGCGCGCCCGCCTGGAAGACCTCGGTGGCAGCGTGGAACTCGGTCAGGAACTACAGCACCTCACCCAGGACGAGTCCGGGGTGACCGCCACGATCCGGGACACCCCCACGGGCAGAACACGAACGATCCGCAGCCGCTATCTCATCGGTTGCGACGGCGGGCACAGCCGGGTGCGGCAACTTCTCGGCACCACGCTGATCGGCGACACCCATACGGAGCACTTCGCCTTCGGGGACGTGGAGATCAGCGGCCTGGACCCGGAGGCAGCCCATGTCTGGTTCGACGCCGACCGCTACGTGGCCGCCAGCCCCTTCCGTGGTCAACGGGCCTGGCAGGTCCAGGCCAGCGTGTTACCGGATGAACACGGCCAGGTGGAGCCGGCCGGCCTGGAGTTCTTCCAGCGGATGTTGCGAGAACGCACCGGTCGGACCGACATCCACCTGTCGCATCCGACGTGGTTGTCGAACTTCGTCAGCAATGTCCGGATGGTCGAGCACTACCGGGTGGGCCGGGCCTTCCTAGCCGGTGACGCCGCCCACGTGCACAGCCCAGCCGGGGGCCAGGGCATGAACACCGGCATCCAGGACGCCTACAACCTCAGCTGGAAACTGGCCCTCGTCCTGCGGGAGAAGTCCGGGGACCAGCTGCTGGACACCTACGAGGAGGAACGCCGACCCGTCGCCCGCGCGGTGCTGAAAGGCTCCGATGCAGGGCACACCGCGGTGTTCTCCGCGCATCCGGTCATGACCGTTGTCCGTGAGCGTCTGCTCATGCCGCTGCTGCGACTGCCACGGATCCAACAGGCGATTCTGGCCGCCGGCGTTCAACTCGACATCAGCTACCGCCGCTGCTCGCTGGCCGTGGACGTCTCCAGCGCCTCGTCAGCGCCCCAGGCGCGTCCAGGGAGGTGGCGCCGGTTCGGCCGCGGGCCACGCGCCGGTGACCGGGCGCCCGATGCGCTCCTGAACACTCCCGGCCGCACCGAGCAGAGACGGCCCTTCGACCACCTGCACGGACCGCACTTCACGGTGGTGCTCTTCGACACCGGAGTGGATACCCGAGCCGCGTCCCAGCACATGATCGCCCTCGCCGACCGGCTGGACCAGCTCTACGGCTCCGACGTCGCCACGCTCCTGGTACTTCCCGACGCCGACGGGTCCGCAGCCGCCGACCTGCACCACACCGTCCTGCTGGACCCCACGCTGGAGGCCTCCCACCGGTACGGGGTCAACCGGCAGGCCATCTACCTGATCCGATCCGACGGATACATCGGTCTGCGCACCCCGCACCTGGATGAACACGCCCTCACCGATTACCTGGACACCCTGCTGCGACCCAGCCGGCTCGCACCCGACTGATGGAATCCAGGACACATCCCCCTGCCCGCGGAGGGACTGTGGCACTGCCCCGCCCAGGCATCAGCCCTCGGTGCGGCCTGTTCCAACCGGCACACCCTTTCACAGGACAGGCTCCAGCAATGCGCGCCCAGCAGCCCTCTGTCCGAGTGCCTCGACGTCAGGACCAGGTGGCCTTCGTGAGCAGGGGGAATACAGGGTTGAAGTCGCAGCTCGTGGTGCTGTTGGCCATGACGACGATGCCCAGATCCCGGTCGGGATACAGGCGCATGACGTTCCAGGATCCGGCACCGGCCCCGAAGTGCTCCACCCGCTCCTGCGGGCCGGGACCGGGGCGGCGGAACCACCCGATGCCGTGGTGGAACGGCTTGCCCGGGTGCTCGACCACGCGCATCGCGCGGGCCGTGTCCGCGGAGAGACCGGCACCAGGGCTTCCTGCACTGCGGGGTCCTGGAGCAGGAGGTCTTCCTCTGCCGGTGGCTGCCAGTACCGGGCTTCATCGACCGTATCGTGCAGGGCGGTGATCAACCGGGTGCGGTCACCCACGGCTGGGGCCGGGTCGATACCGGACAGCTGGTGGACGCGCTGGGCCGTGGGCGAGGAGACCGCCTCCCATGCCCAGGCCGGGGTGGGCTCGGTGCTGGGAAACAGCACCGCCCAGCACGACCGGCGGCCTCGCGGCCCAACCAGCAGGTCCCCGTGGTAGGTGCCCACGGCACGATCCTGGAGACGGCGCCATCAGCCCCCTGGGCCATCCATCACGTGTTGCCGCCTCGAGGCCCGAACACGAACCGCACCGCTCGACGGTGGACCGGTGTCCGCCCGAGGACGGCTCCGGCGGAGCACAGCCATGCCCGGACCGAGCGGGCATGCCGGTCAGCACGGCCACCGGCGCGACACGCCCGCCGCGCCACGGCAATGCCTCTTCACTCCGTGTAGACATCGGGTGTATAGATAGGGGCATGAACAACGCGCTGACCCTGCTGGGGCTGCTGCGGCGGGAGCCCAGCTACGGGTACGACCTCAAGCACTCCTACGACCGGTACTTCGGCTCGCAGAAACCGCTGGCGTTCGGCCAGGTGTACTCCACCCTGGCCCGGATGATCCGCGACGAGCTCATCCGGGCCCTGGGCGAGGAGCCGGGGGCGGGACCGGACCGGAAGAAGTACGAGATCACCGACACCGGACGCGCCAGGGTCCAGCAGTGGCTGTTCACCCCCGAGGTGCCCGCCCCCACCCTGCAGAGCGAGCTGTTCGCCAAGACCGTGGTCGCCCTGCTCGTCGACGACGACGCCCAACGCCTGCTGGACGCCCAGCGCGCCGAGCACATGACCCGGATGCGTGAGCTGACCCGTCTCAAGCGCGAGGGGGATCTGCTGCAGGTGCTGATGTGCGACCACGGGATCTTCCACATCGAGGCCGATCTGCGCTGGATCGAGCTCACCGGTGCCCGCTTGACCCAGCTGAAGAAGGAGCTGTTGACCGCATGATCCCCACTCCTGCCCCTGTCCCCGCCGCCTCTGCCGTTCCGCCCTCCTCCCCGGCCGTCCTGCTGTCGGTGCGCCAGGTGCACAAGGACTTCGGGTCCACCCCGGCCCTGCGCGGGATCGACCTGGACGTGGCCCCCGGGGAGGTGCTGGCCGTGATGGGGCCCTCCGGGTCGGGGAAGTCCACGCTGCTGCACTGCATGGCCGGGGTGCTGACCCCGGACCGGGGCACCGTGACCTACACCCGCCCGGGCGCCGGGACGGCAGCGGTGGTGCTCAGCGCCCTGGACGAGGCGGCGCGCTCCGGACTGCGGTTGCGCGAGTTCGGGTTCGTCTTCCAGTACGGGCAGCTGCTGCCCGAGCTCAGTGCGGTGGACAACGTCACCATCCCGCTGCTGCTGGCCGGCACCCGGCGCCGGGTCGCGAGGTCGGCAGCCAACGAACTGCTGGAACGCCTGGGCCTGGCAGGACAGGGCGAGAAGCATCCCGGGGAGCTCTCCGGGGGCCAGGCCCAGCGGGTGGCGATCGCCCGGGCCATGGTGGGGTCACCGGCGGTGCTGTTCGCCGACGAGCCCACCGGGTCCCTGGACTCCCTGGCCTCGGAGACCGTGCTGGAGCTGATGCTCGAGCTGGTGCGCGAGACCGGGACCACGGTGGTGATGATCACCCACGATCCCCGCACCGCCGCCTACGCCGACCGGGAGGTCGTCGTGCGCGACGGCACGATCACCTCCGGTCAGGCCGTGCTCGCCCACGAGCCCACGGGCGGGACCGGTCGGGGGGCCGCGGCATGAACCCGGTGACCGCCCGGCTCGCCCTCACCGGTGCCCGCTCCTCCGCGGGACGGCTGGCCGGGATCGCCGGCGGGGTGGCGATCGGGGTGTGCCTGATCCTGTTGCTGTGGGCGGCCGCCCAGGGGCTGTCCGATCGTGATCAGCGCGCCGCCTGGCTGCGTGAGGAAGGCCGGTCCCCCTTCTCCGTACCAGCCGACGTCGATGGCACGGCGACGGAGGGGCAGCCCCAGCTGCTCCCGCTGACGGCGGAGACCATCCTGGTCGGCCGGGCTGACGACGTCTTCCAGGACCGGCTCATCCAGCGACGCGATATCGCCGCCACCGAGAATTCCACGGTGCACATCCCTGGGATCGGTTCCGCCCCTCAGCCGGGAACCTATTACGCTTCCCCAGCCCTGCAGAAGCTCATCGAAACCACCCCGGTGGATCAGCTCGGGGACCGCTACGGGACCTACGCGGGCACCATCGACGACACCGCCCTGGCCGGACCGGACTCCCTGGTGGTGATCACCGGGGCCACCGAGGACCAACTCCGCCAGACCATGGCCCTGGC
Source organism: Kocuria sabuli (assembly GCF_040981185.1). NCBI lineage: Bacteria > Bacillati > Actinomycetota > Actinomycetes > Micrococcales > Micrococcaceae > Kocuria > Kocuria sabuli. The sequence goes on along the minus strand of NZ_JAVHZE010000016.1, from coordinate 29,750 downwards.
CCTGGTGTCGGACTTCACCTCCAACCCGTACGGGGACAACGCCACCACCTACGCCACGCTGATGGCACTGGGCGGAATCGCCGTCCTGTTCCCCGTGCTGCTGCTCATCAGCATCAGCACCCGGCTGGGCGCGACCCAGCGCACCGAACGCTTCGCCACCCTGCGCCTGATCGGGGCGACCCCTCGCACGGTGGCCGGCATCGCCGCCGCCGAGACCGCGGTTCCCGCTCTGCTCGGGGCGGTGGCCGGGGTCGCCGCCGCTTCCATCCTGCGTCCGGTCACCGCCCAGGTGCCGGTCGGTGAGAGTCGGCTCTACGTCCACGATCTGGCCGCCGGCCCGGTGCTGAGCACCGCCGTGGTGGTCCTGGTCGTGTCCGCCGCCATCGCAGCGGCCGCCTGGGGCACCGCCCGCGCGGGGATCGGCCCCCTGGGCGCGGCCCGCGCACGCCGGGAACCCACCCCGAGAGCGTGGCGGGCGCTGCCCCTGCTCACCGGGCTGGCGGCGATGACGGCCGCCGTGGTAGTGGCCCGTGTGGATTGGCCGTGGGCCTACGCCGTCGTCCAGCTGCTGCTGATTCTCGGCTTCGCCCTCACCACGGTGGGCCTGGTGGTCATCGGCCCCTGGCTGACCCTGCTGGTGAGCCGGATCGGTCTGGCCCGGGCCTCCAGCGCGGCCGCGGTGATCGCCGCCGGCCGGATCCGCAGCACCCCGGTGGCGACCTTCCGCGCCGTCTCCGGACTGGTCGTGGCGGTATTCATGGTCTCCGCCTTCGCCGGTGCCTCCAGCGCGGTGGACCAGGCCGAGCTGCCCCCCGCCCGGCCCGGACTGATGCTGCCCACCAGCGTCTACGCCTACCTCGGCGACCGGACCGACCCGGCCGAGGCGCAACAGGTCGCCACCAGGATCGAGACCCTTCCCGGGATCTCCTCCACCGCGGTGCTCTACGACCGCCCCGCCTCCGCGTCCGGGTCCGGGTCCGACGACAGCAATGTCTACCTCGCCGCCGAGGACGCCTCCGGCCTCGGCTTCGAAGACCCCGTGACCGGACCGGTGGCGGTCTTCGACGACGACTTCTTCACCCCCTGGGCAGAACAACCCCTCCCCCTGAAAACCTCTTCCCTCCAGGACGTGAACTCCCTGCAGCTGTTCGCTGTGGTGATCAACACCGACGGCACCGCCGAAGCCATCGACCGAGCCCGCACCGCCCTGAACACCTCCGGCATCACTTCCAGTCCGGCGACCTCCCGCGCAGACGTCACCGCCACGCAGACCACCCGCCTGATCCACAGCCTGTCCGTCCTGGCCCACCTGGGCACCTTCGTGGCCGTGATCATCGCCGGGATCTCCCTGGCCGTCGCCACCGGCGCGGCCATCATCGACCGCCGACGCGCACTAGGACTGATGCGCCTGATGGGCATGCCCCTCTCCGCCCTGCGCGGGATCATCGTCCGCGAAGCGGCCGTGCCCCTGCTGTCGATACTGCTGCTCTCCGCCGCCCTGGGATTCCTCGCAGCCTGGCTGGTCGTGGAAAGCCTCCATGACACCTACTCGGTCAGCTGGCCCGGACAGGCCTACTTCGCCACCCTCGGCCTCAGCATGGCCCTGGCGCTGGCCGCCGTGGCCGCCACCTTCACACTGCTCCGAGCCAACACCTCCATCACCGCCACCCGCTTCGAATAGGAACCCCAACTGCATCGTCGTTCCCCCGGGCAGTGTCCGGTAGCCGGGCCACATGGAAAGCGGACTGTCTGCAACACCCGTGCTGGCCGTGGCCTTAGGTGCCTGCCGTATTCCTGTGAGCCACCCCTGGAGCAAGCCAGGTCAGATGACACCTGATGATGCGGCAACCCCGGGGTCGTTTAGAAGCTATGTAACGGCAGAGCGAACAGCTTTCTCCCATGGGCCGCCCAATGAGGCGGCGTGAATCACCAACTGGCCTCATAGAAACTAGCCACCAGGCACATCCTCCACACCCATTACGCCGTTCGTGAAAACAATACCGCCCTCGCTGTCTCTGGCCTTGGCCAACATCGCCGGGTCGTAGAACCGCTCTTCTTGGTGATAGATGTTGTTCGCCCTATTGACATCAAATATGTCCTGCCCCAAGTCAACGGTGGCCTCCATCTTGTACTTGGTGTCCAAGTCTTCATTGAAGTACACCAAGTTGGCCCGCGTCGGAGTTGTCTCCACAATATCCCCGGGTCGGATTCCTTCGGCAACAGTGGAAACCCTTTCGTTATATCGGGTCTGGGCCCCGCTCCTGTAGGTGATGCCTAGTACGAACTGGACGAACCTTCTCTTAGTGGCCCTGCCGTCATTTCCCACGAATGCGTTTACGCTCAACACACCACCAACGTGATCCAAAACTATGTGAAATCCTTGAACGACATACAGGTCGTAAATGCGGAACTCATTCGGTGCAAATACTTCTTGCGCATCCCCCTTTTTTATGGACCTCGATGCCGTCTTGTCAGAAGCGATCGAATCAGTCATTGCGTACGCCCCTCATTTCACTTCGGTGATCATGAACAGGGCAAAGGGATCATGAATGCTATATGCCCAGACGAGGTACGGACCCGAGACAAAATGTATCCAGCATTTCATGCATTCATATTTCCACAGTGGGTCACCCAGGCGATCTAAACTGCTTGTCCCAGGGATCAGCAAGTGGAAGAGCCTCACTCTTCTCCCCACAGTGGAGGACATGGAGCAGTAGAGGCAATGGAGCAGAGTGGGATTGAGTGGCGCAGAGCCGTTGCAGAACCGTGATCGCGTTACAAGGTCCGACCACCCGAGATGGTAGAAACGACCATCCGTCGCTGATGGGGGGCTTCGGGAAGGCCGTCTCCGCCGTGTGCGCGGCACGCTGTCGAAGCCCATCCTGCTCAAACCGTCTACGGCCTCGAGGTCCGCTGCATGGTGTCGCGCAGCACCTGGTAGAAGGCGGTGGTCACGCTGTGGCCGAAGGCCAGCAGGATCCCGACGACGGCCAGTGCGGCCAGTGCGGCCAGTGCGGCCAGTGCGGCCAGTGCGGCCAGTGCGGCCAGTGCGGAGTAGACCACCACGGCGACCGCATGGACTGGCCCACCAGCATCACCGGCTGACCGTATGCCACCCTGTCGATCACCACGACGACGTCGTCGACGAAGGCGCACCGGCCCATCTGGGCCGACACCGGGGTGCCGCACCCCGGTCCGCACTGGTCCACCAACACGCAGCGAACAATCAGCCCACAGCGCCCGGGCCGAGGGCACGAGTTCCCCGGCACTGCCGGCCAACCCGTGCAGGAACACCGCCCCAGGAGCAGCACACCGGTGTCCGGACAACTGATCCGCACCCCGGGCCGATCCACCGCCCACGCGTGAGTTCCACGATCTCGACTCTCCTTCAGTCACCTCTCCCGCAGCACGGTCCGCCGCTGACCGGCCATATGCAAAGCCCCCCGCCACTGGCGGACGCACCCCGCGCCCCGGAAGGATGGGCACATGAGCACTCCTGATCAGCCGCGTCCACCGCTTCCGCCCTTCACCCACGGGAGTGCCCTCGCCAAGGTCCAGGCCGCCGAAGACGCCTGGAACAGCCGTGACCCCGAACGCGTCGCCGGCGCCTACTCTGTCGACACCGAGTGGCGCAACCGCGACCAGCACATCCGCGGGCGTGAGGAGGTCGTCGCCTTTCTCACCGACAAGTGGGACCACGAGCTCGACTACCGCCTGCGCAAGAACCTCTGGTCCTTCACGGACCACCGGATCGGAGTCCGGTTCCAGTACGAGTGGCACGACACCGGTGGGCAGTGGTGGCGCTCCTACGGCAACGAGCTGTGGGAGTTCGACGCACTCGGCTACATGAGCCGCCGCGAGGCCTCCATCAATGACGTCGCCATCGACGAGTCCGACCTGCGCGTCACTCCCGGCGAGGGCGAGCTTCCTGTCTGGTGACGATGGCGGGAGTCCCTCCCCTGCCACTCACAGCATCCGCGGACGGCCAACCTTGTGGCTGACCATTCCCGGGTCCGGGGAACGACGTGTCTCACGCCCATGCCGCTGGCCCCGAAACACTGTCTGCACGTTGCCGGCCTGGTCGTCGACGGCGGGTGGCCGAGCAGCAAGGTCGCTGCTCGATCCACGTCTCGTCACCGACCGTGACCCGTTCGCACAATCTGCGTCACCCGACGATGCCCGGATGGGAACCCCTAGTGCCGTACGAGGTAGGACCAGGCTGTTGTCCGTTGCATGCTGCTGGATTGTCTTTGCGCAGGAGGTTCAACAGCCGATTCCCTCTGGCCGAGGACGGGTGACATGTCGCGTCGGTGGAGACATTGTCTTCCGCGACGGACGGAGCGGCCCTCGGGTGCCGTGGGTGACACACGGGCCATCACGGAGGGCTCGGGCGGCGACCGTCACAGTGAACCTCAGACCGCCTTATGTGCTGACGACCTGGCCAAGGAGAGTGGCTTCACTGGGTGCCACGCACAGCTACCGGGCCAGTAGTCTGCTGCCATGCCTCAGCCGCCACCGTTCAGTCCCACGGTCATGCTCTTGACGTTGGCCTCCTCTTGGGAATCCGCGTTGACACAAGCGCTCAGACCACTGGGACTGACCACACGCAAGTACGCGCTGCTCGGACACATCCGGGCCACTCCCGGCATCTCCTTCAGCGAACTCGCCCGCCGATCCCGCATCACGACACCGAGTGCCCACGGTGCGGTGTCGGGCCTGGCCGCCGACGGGTGGGTGGAGGACGTCACCTCCCGCGCGGGAGCGGCCTCTCGCCTGCGCATCACCCCGGCCGGTGAGCAGCTGCTGGCGGAGGCCGCGCAAGAGGTCGCCGCCCTCGATGCCGATCTCGCCCTGGCACACCCGGGAGTCACGCAGGCCCTGCACAGCCACTACCTGGAGATGGCAGACAGATCCCCCAACCTTTAGCTAGGCTAAAGGTATGGAACCATTCCTTCTCACGGGGCACGTGCTCGCGGGCATCTTGTTCCTCGGCCCGATGGCGGTCACCACGAGTCTCTTTCCGCGCTTGGCTGCGGTCGTGGCGGACGCCGCGACCGAGCGGGACGGTGAGCGCAGCGCAGCGCCCGCGCAACTGCTGCACCGGATCACCCGCAAACACGGTGTCCTCACGCCGGCCGCACCGGTCATCGGACTCGCACTGGCAGGGGCCCAGGATCGCCGGAGCGAGGTCCAGATCGTGGCTGCCATGGATCTGACCGCCGCTGCCGGGGGCTTGGCGGCACTGCGCACCATGCCTGGCCAACAAGAGTCGCTGCAGACCCCGGTCGATTCCGCCAGGTTGACATGGCGCACCCGCATCCTTGCCCTCGCACCGGTCATCGGTGGCCTCTTTACCCTGGTCAATGTGCGGAGAAGGGGCCACCGGTGAGCCTCCGACACTTCTTCCGCCGCCCTCCGGCCGTCACCGTCCAGCAGGCCATGGAGCTCCTCGAGGCCGGCGCACTCGTCGTCGACGTGCGCCGGGATCAGGACTGGCGCCGCCACCACATCCCCGGTGCCAAGCACATTCCACTGGACCAGCTTGAGGAACGCGCCCAGGAACTGCCCGAGGACCGCCTGCTGATCACCTTCTGCACCGGAGGACTCCTCTCCACCGGTGCAGCGAACCTCTTGGCCGACCTGGGGTTCGACGCCATCAACATGGCACGCGGACTCATCGACTGGCGCGCGGCCGGCGGACCCCTCACCAGTGGAACCGATTGAGCACTGCCGCATCCATGGACCGACCCCGCCTGCGGCAACCCGGAATGCCCTCTCACCACAAGAGCAACTCCTATCGCACACGGCTGTGCTCCTCGCATCTACTTCAGCAGGCCGTCGAGCACCTGGGTCGAGACGGGGTCCGTGGTCAGCACCAGCGGCACACCAGAGCCTGCACCGGCCCCGGGGCGAATCCGTCTCTTACAGAAATCGGGCACCGCGGTGGCGGGCGAGTGGCAATCGGCTGATCAAGGAGCCGATCAGAGTGCCGATGGCGACGGCGAGCACGGCTGAGCCTGCCGTGGCGAGGTCATGAAGGCCGTCACCGGAGTGCATCTGGGTGGCGTTCATCAGGCCGAACGAGCCGGGAACGAGGACCCAGAAAGCCGGTAGATAGATGACTTGCCATACCGGGGCGTTGGGAAGCGCATGGGCGATGGTGGCCGCGATGGCGGCGACGACGGCTCCCAGGAGACCTCCAGTGGCGGCACCATACATCGACTGGACCGTGAGTTGAACACCAGCGGTGAGACCGGCAACGACAACGATGTAAGGGGTGGCGGAAAGGGGCGTGCTGAACCAGACGATGATCCCGGCAAGCGTGATCGCAACCCCGACCACCATGGTCCACCAGGAGGCATGGGTGACGTACGTGTTGGCCAGGTCGGTGGGCGGAGCATGAAGAAGTACTGCCGCCGTAAGGACCCCGGTGACAAAAAGCACCAACTGCACGCTTCCACCGAGGAGTCGGGCGGAGCCGGCGCTGATCGCCCCGGCTGCGATTTCGGAAAGACCGGTAACCAGCAGGCTTCCCGGAAGCAGGATCGCCAGAACGGCCACGATCGTGCGCAGAGCGCCGCCCAGGATGGATGCTTGCACCGCCAGGAGCATCACGAAGGAGACGATGAATGCGGCCGTTACCGGCAGCAACGGCCTGAACCCAGTCCAGTGACGAGCCACCGTGGTGAGTCCTGCGACGATCAAGGACCCCGCGGCGGCGGCGGCGATGTTGGGCAAGGCGGGCTGGAGGAGAACGCACAACCCCACCCCGATGGGCACGGCACCGAGGTCGGACACCCATGCGGGCCAGCGTGCGGGTGAACGTCGAATCCGCTTCAGGTCGCGCAAAGCATCACCGATGCTGAGGCGGCCGACGCGTACCCGCTGCCCGAGTTCGAGGATCTCAGCCGTTTGTTCGAACCTCAGTGGGTTACCGGTGGGCTGGAACCCGGCATCGCCTGCCTTCTCGAGGGTGACGAAGAGGCCTGTGGGCAGTGCCGCTACCGCGACGTCGGGTCGTCCGAGGGCAACACCGAGGTGGCGGAGGGCGCCTTCGACGTCGTTGACGGGCAGACCCCCGGCGAGCAGCTCCGATCCCAGCTCCAGCAGCAACCGGCGAAGCTCCTCCCCCGAGCCGTCCGCGTCAGTGCCAGGCTCTGGCTGGGTGGGGGTCTCACCGGTCATGTCTCACTCTTCTCCACAGGTCATATCCGCAAATCCAGGGCATCCTACGTCGTTGTGGCCGGTCACGGACGGCGATGGAACGCATCGACGACGTCACCCCACTTCCCCGGAACCTCCTCTGGGCGAGACGACCGAGTTCGGGAAAACGCACCAGGCCCGCTCGGGGAACCCCAACCGCACGCCACAAACCCAGTAGCTGATCGAGGTTTCAGCGGTCCCAAACAATTTTGAGGGTGCTGGAGAAAGCCCCCGACGCGAAACCGCTGGAGGCCTCGGCATCGACAGGCTCTTCTCCCGCTGGCCACAGCCGAACCGCTCGATACGTGAACCCGTCCTGCTCAACCCGCTCCCACTCCAGATTCACCGCCTGCCCCGGCACCAGCGACTTGAATCCGCGAACAGCGACATGACTGAAGTGAGCCCAACAACCCCCAGGGGTTTGCTCGGAGTCAACAACTCCCCACCCTGCGTCGTCGAACCAAGACCGCACCACACCGGAATCACTCATTTAGCGAGATTACGACCTAACCTGAAAATGCTCAGGACCAACCCCAGCTGCATTACAGGATTGGTGTTCGCGGCAGACGCTCAGCACCTTGGTCGTGGATGCGGTTCAGGCGGTGCGGATGAGACACCACGAGTGGTTGAAACGGCGGGACTCCAAATCGGATCCACGCATCCACACCTCCAGGCTGCCGGCATCGCCGAACCACCCTGCCAGGGCTGTCCAGCTCTCCAGGTCCAGAACCAGGCGGTGCTCATTCCCGGGCACACTCAGCGGCAGCACCTTATCCAGCAGGGCCCGGGCATGGATCTCCCCGTGCTGGCTGTGCCCGTAGACGTGGCTGACCGGGATCGGATGGCCCTGTGTGGAGCCGGTGCGCTGGGCCAGCCACGCTCGTTGCAGAGATTCCTCCAGAGTCTGGGCGGTCTCGAAGTCCTCCTCCGGTCCACCGGCGGTGTCGGCGGCCGGGGGCAGGGTGAACCCGGGCAGGGCCAGCACGACCTGGCACGCCGCCGATGGTGCATCTGTCTCCTCCGGCGGTTGCACCAGCTCGGTGCGCGCAGGTTCCGCTACCCAGCGCACCACCCAGGCACCGGTGTCCCTGTCGTCGACGTCGTAGCCGAAGGTGCGCAGATCGTGGAAGACCTCCAGCACCCCCTCGGTGGGCAGGCCTTCGCGCAGGCCCTGCCACACGGCCTTGCCCTGGTCATCGACCACTCCGGAAAGGTCAGACAGATCCAGGGTGAGTACGTGGGCCAGGGCGGTGCCGTCGGCCGCGTGCGGCCACTGGTCCAGGGGTGCGGCGGCGGGACCACCCAGCCAGCTGACCCATCCGCCGGTGCTCCAGAACTCGCGCAGCTCCTCGTCGCCGGGGGCGAAGGACTGGTCGCTGAGCACCGGCGAGAACGCCACCTGCTCCAGCAACTGGCCGGCCCCGGGCGGGCCGGTCTGCAACCAGGCCTGGATCTGTCCCCACGGTCCATGCAGGGGAGCCTCGACGTTGATGGGTTGCTCGCTCATCATGTCCTCTCGAGAAAGGGCTCTGCTGCCCGAGCCCTTTGGAAGTGCGAACATAGCTCCTCGCACGCCGACGACACCCGCACGACCCTGCGTGGCGATCACTGTGCACGCAAGAGGGACCTCTTGCGGGCCGTGACGCTTCTACGTGTTCTACAAGCAACCGAGAGGCGTTGTCAGGCCCGTGAGACCCGCGCGGTGAAAAGCCCGCAAAGGCACGACATACGCATCATGCTCCTCACCAGGCGATACAGCCTCCGGTCGTAGACGGGGCACTTCGGAATCCGCCGTTCTCGGGAGCTCTACATGCTTCGGCACACAGCGACTACCCTCTTGAACGGTCACAGCCGGGTGAGGGTTGTTCGCGTACGCCGGCATCCCACCTCTTCCACCGAGGGGCGGTGGTCGATGGCTGCGCTACCCCCTGGTCGAGGCCCTTCGCTGTCACATGGTTCGGGCGTCTGCCCCGGTTCGCAGGGCGGGGGCAGCGTGGTGGGCACGACCATGCGGGCCGACTGACCGGGGCGATTCTGTGGTCTTACCGGCTCGCCGTGCCAGGAAGATGGCCATGAGCAGCAAGCAGATCGTCCTCACCGCCGGCAACGAGCTTTTCGGTCACCGGGACCCCTCGGCGGTCGACCGTCACTGGGTCCCGGGATACCGGCAGCACTCCGCTCTGGCTCCCGACGGAGCACAAGGGCGCGAGGCCATGGCCGGGCAGCTGCCGCCGGACTTCCGGTTCGAGCCCCTCCGGGTGCCCGAGGACGGAAACATGGTCGCGATCCACTGCCTCTACCACGGGTTAGGGCCGGGCCCGACGGGGACGCAGGAACCCGTCGGATCGATGGCCCCACCGAGATCACCGAACGGGAGAGCGCCGGGGCGAACAAGACGCTGGTCACCGAATGGGTGCAGAACCGCCTCATCGGCAGCGATCGGGAGGCTTTCGAGGAGCTTGCCGGCAACTCGGACCACGTGGAGCATGGGACGGGACCGGATGATCGGCTGGTCCGGCGCACTCTTCACCGGGTGGTCGGTGAGGGAGACTTCGTCCTCACCGTCACCGAGGCCCTGCTGGAGCCCGGCGGTGACGGCGAGGGGGACGGCCCACCTGTCTCGGCTGGTTGCTATGACCTGTGGCGGGTGGCCGCTGGGCGGATCCTCGAGCACTGGGAGGTCGTCCAGCCCGCGCCGGAGAACCTGCCGCACGACAACGGCTTCTTTTGAGCGCCCGGCTGTCCAAGCGCAGAGCGAGTGATCCCCCAGGCCCCACGGGCAGCTCTCCGATCCGCTGGTACAGCGGTTGCCCGGAACATCCCCGGGTCGCGAGCGACCTGGGTGGCCGAGTCCACGGTGGGCAAGGTGGTCGAGCGGTTGCGCATCGCGATCGGCGCGTGATGGGCGCAGCTGATGAACGGGCCGCCCGGTCAGCGCTGGGCAACGCGATTCAGTCGCCACAGGCTGTACGTCCAGGGCAGGTCGTAGCCGATGACCCACAGGGTGTACGGGGTAAGGGCGAGGACAGACGGCCGGTCTGCGGCCACGGCCTTCTGCAGCGCCAGAAGTGGCGCCAAGAACGCGACGATCCCGAGAAACCCAGCCCGTGGATCGCGCCGTCCGAAGAACGACACATTCCAGAGCTCGTTACCCGCGAGCACGAGGAGGGCGAGCCGCCGAACGTGCCGGTCGTCGTTGCGGTGGGCGCGATACAGTACGGCACCGAGCTCGAGGTAGTAGATCGCCCCGACGACACCGAAGGCGGGCAGCGACAGTTGCATCCGCGGAGCCTTCAGCTCGCGGAACCAGCCCATGGCCTCCTTGCCGATGAAGGCGTTCCCCAGCACTGCGGCGGCCACGGGGGGCCCGCCCACGGCGGTCAACTGCCTCAACCGAGCCCAGTGCTTCATGGGGTTCAGCATGCCACTTCTAGCCGATCAGCACCGTCGCGTACCACGAGTGGGGGCCGGATATGACGTGTCGCCGCGCAAGCCGGACGGTCAGGAGCTCAACGAACATCACATGAAGGAGGCACCAACCCGGTTAGATAGCTGCGCACCACCGCGGCGATCTCGGTCTGGGATTGCGGCGTTCCAGGCGCGGCTGCTGACATCGAGCCCACCCCCACGAGCCGATCGAACTGCAGCCCGTCGATCAGGGCGACCAGGCCGTCGGCCTGTCGCGGCGGGTCACCGGCGCCGAGCCGGGTGAGGGCAGCGACCGCCATCTCCCGGAAGACGTCTCCTGCATGCAGGATCTCGCGCAGGTCCGGATCTGAGGCGACTTCGATCTCGCAGGCCATCCGGGCCAGGGTATGTTCCCGTCGCTGGGTGATCTGACCATCGACGAACACCGCGATCCGTTGGGCCAGCTGATCGGCCTCCGCGAGCCGGTCCGTCCGCGTGGCGGGCGCGTCAACGGTCTCGGTGGGTGGACCCGGCACCCGGGACAGCCGCTCGTGGTTGACCTCCGCGATCCGCGAGAGCACGCCACGCAACAGTTCGCGGCGGGTCCGGAAGTGGTACGAGGTCGTTCCGTACGGAACCCCGGTGGCGGCGTCCACCGCCCGGTGGGTGAGCGCCCGCATCCCGCTGCTCGCGATCACGCCGATCGCGGCGTCGGCCAGCAGGCGCGGCCGGTCAGTCCTGGCAGGCATCGTACGCATATCCCTTCCACTTTCTACACTACGGCTGTAGCGTGTTCACTACACATGTAATGCTACATGTGTAGCAATCAGAAGGAGACACGGATGTCTGGACAACCACTCCACGTGGTGGTCGGGGCGGCTGGAGCGACCGGACGACGCGTAGTCGCCCACCTCGTCGCGGCCGGGTCCGAGGTGCGGGCACTCACGCGGGACGGCCGCTCGGTCGGTCACCCGGCGGCGGAGCTCGGTGCGGCCGACGCGGCTGATCCGGCGGCACTGGTGGCGGCGACGGCCGGCGCCTCGGTGATCCATCACTGCGCGATGCCGCCGATCGGCCGGTGGCGGCAGGACTTTCCCCTGCTCACGGACGCCGTCGTGAGTGCTGCGGAGGCAGCCTCCGCCCGGGTGGTCTTCGCCGACGACACCTGGATGTACGGGCGGGTCGGTGGGCCGATGACCCCGGATCTGCCCTACCGGCCGGTCAGCTCCCTGGGGGTGTTACGCGCGTGGCTGGCGGAGCGCCTGTTGCACGCAGCGGCTGCGGGGCGCATCCGGCTGTCCCTCGTCCGGGCCGGCGAGCTGTACGGGCCCGGAGTGCGCTCGATGATCGCCGGCAACGTGTTCGACGCCCCTGGCCCCGGGGACCGCGCATTCTGGTTCGGCTCACCCGACCTGCCGATCACGCCGACGTTCATCGACGACTTCGCTCACACCATCGCCACGGTGGGTCGGGAGGACACATCGGACTGCGCGACCTGGCACGTCCCGCATCCGGAACCCACCACTGGACGCGCGTTCGTCGCGTTGGCCGCTCGCGAAGCGGGCCACCGGAACGCCTTGACCGCTGTCCGCCGCGGGCACCTACGCGCGCTCGGCACCGTCGTGCCGCTCGCACGCACCGGCGTGGAGCTCCTCTACCAGTTCGAGCAACCGTTCGTCGTCGACGGAACAGCGACCACGAAGGCGTTCGATCTGTGGCCGACCCCGTACACCGTCGGGGTGCGCGAGACCCAGCGCCTCGCGGGTCTCCAGCACTCCTTCTCCTGACGAGAGTGGACATGTCCGCACAGCGAGCTGCTTGCTGATCGTCGATACGCAGCTACCGACCCGCTGGACCAGGCCTCATACATACGTCGTTCGACGTCGTTGCAGCGCCATACACATCGTGGTCCGCAGGCCGAAACAACCCTAGATCGTCAGCGTCGGCAACTCCCGGATCCGCCGGTAAGGAGTGGCCCGCGACATGCTCAGATCGCGGGCGACCTGAGTGGCCGGCTCTCCGCCACCGATGAGCCGCAGGGCATTGCGGATCTGGGAGTCGGTGAAGGTCTGGCGCCGCCCACCGAGGTCCTTGCCGGCGGCCCGGCGCTTGGCCACCGAGTCGGCAACGCGCTCCCGTAGCGCCTCGGCGAGAGAGAGCATGCTCTGCGTCGACCGCCCGAGACGGTCCAGCGTGGTGATGACGAGAGTGTCGCTCTCCTCGAGCGCGGCCACCGCTTTGTCGAACTGCGGACGGGAGCCAGGCGCTCCAGACATTCCATGGCCCACGTAGAGGTCATCGCGTCGCACGCCGGCATTCAACAGGTCAGACACTTGACGGTCTGCGTCCTGCTGCCGTGTCGATCGGGCTCCTCGGTGTGCCGCCGCACCGGTCAGCGGAACGGCCAGGAGGCACCGATCCACAGGACCGCTCCCGGTATCGCTCCCCGGTGCCTCCCGGAACGGCAAGGGATCGCGCCGGGCGGTCGCCGGGAACGGTGATGGCACGGGGACCGACGGCCGGTCTCGCGAGCGGGTCCGTCGCCCGGCCGGGAGCGCTTCCCGGGGCCTGCGGCAGCACGACAGCAGCGCCCCCGCCCCGGAGAGGGCGGGGGCGTTGCCGTGCGCCGAGGCGCACAGGGTCGACCTGCCGGACGGCAGCCTCGCGGACGTCGCACCGGGCGGGTCTCCCTGGAGGGGATGACCCCGGAGCCCCCCGGCTCCGGCGTCACCTGCGGCTCACGAGCACCGATCCGGAGTTCGCCATCCCCCCGAGGCCTCCCCCGGCCTCCAGCGATCTCCGGACCTGCCGTCCGAACCAGCACCGACCATACTCATCAGTAGCCTTACCCGCACATTCGCCTTCCGCGCCTGACCGTGCTAGTGACACAGCAACGAAAGCGCCCCGCCTCGCAGCGCGAGACGGGGCGTTCCCGCGCCCGCGCGGGGGTGCGGGCGCCCGTCCCGGGGGAAGGGGACGACGTGACGGTAGCAGACGAGAACACCGGCCGGCGACCGCAGGCCCGGGGTCAGCCGGATCGTCGCCCCGGCGCAGCGGCCAGCCGGACGCGCACGGCCAGACCGGCGCACAGCACCACGGCCAGACCGCCGAGGAGGACCGCCCCGGTGAGCGCCTCCCGCAGCAGGAGCGCCGCCCACAGGATGCTCAGCACCGGCTGGACGAGCTGGATCTGGCTGACCCTCGCGATGGGGCCGATGGCCAGCCCCCGGTACCAGGCGACGAAGCCCAGGAACATGCTGACGACCCCGAGGTAGGCGAAGGCGGCCCACTGCTCCGGCGTGCCGGCCACCGGCCGCCCCACCAGCGGAACGGCCGCCAGGGGGATCATCAGCGGCGCGGACAGGACCAGCGCCCAGGAGATGGCCTGCCAGGCGCCGATCTCCCGGGCCAGCAGACCGCCCTCGGCGTAGCCGACGGCGGCGGCCACGACCGCGCCGAAGAGGAGCAGGTCCGCCCGGTGCAGCTGCCCCGGACCCCCGGCCTGCACGGCCGCGAACGCGATCCCGACGAGCGCACCGGTCCCCGCCAGGCCCCAGAAGGCCGGCGGGGGGCGCTCGCCGCCGCGCAGCACGGCCGCGCCGGCCGTGGCGGCCGGCAGCAGGGCGATGACCACGGCGCCGTGGCCGGCGGACGTACTGGTCAGCGCGTAGGAGGTCAGCAGCGGGAAGCCGACGACGACGCCGCCGGCGACCACGGCCAATCGGGCCCACTGCACTCCCCGCGGAAGCCGCTGCCGCGTCAGCGCCAGGGCCGCGGCGGCCAGGGCCGCGGCGACGACCGCACGCCCGGAGCCGATGAACAGCGGGGAGAAGCCCTGGACGGCGATCCGGGTGAGCGGCACGGTGAGGGAGAAGGCGGCCACACCGAGCAGCCCCCACCACAGCCCGGCGACCGGGGCGGACGATATCGGTGCTCGTGAAAGTGCGGTAGCGCTATTCTTTGCTGTCATGAACGACGATAGCAGTTCGCGGATCGCCGACCAGCTCCGGACCTGGGTCGCCGCCGCGCCCCCGGGGGCGCGACTGCCCTCCACCCGGTCCCTGGTCGCGCAGCACGGAGCCGGCCCGGTGACGGTTCAGAAGGCCCTGCGCGCCCTCGAGGCCCAGGGACTGGTCGAGACCCGGCCCGGCGTCGGGACCTTCGTCCGTGCCGCGCGCACCGTCCGGGCGGCGGACCACGGCTGGCAGACGGCGGCGCTGCGCGGCCACCAGGCACCGCTGCGGTCCGTCGCCACCGCGCTGCGGAGCACCCCGAACGACGTCGTGGCCTTCCACTCCGGGTACCCCGACCGGGAGCTGCTGCCGGAGCGGTTGGTGCGTGCGGCACTGGCCCGGGCGGCGCGTTCGGAGGCCGCCCTCTCCCTGCCGCCGGTGGCCGGGCTGCCGGAGCTGCAGTCGTGGTTCGCCCACGAGCTGGGCACGGCCACGCCCGCCGGGGTCGGCGCGCCCACGCCCGGCGACGTGATCGTGCTGCCGGGGACCCAGAGCGGGCTCAGCTCGGTCTTCCGCGCCCTGGCCGGTGCCGCACGCCCGGTGCTCATGGAGTCCCCGACCTACTGGGGCGCCATCCTGGCCGCGGCCCAGGCCGGCGTGCACGTGGTGCCGGTGCCGGCCGGGGCGGCCGGACCCGACCCGGCCGATCTCGCGCGGGCCTTCCGGGAGACCGGCGCCCGGCTCCTCTACGCCCAGCCGAACTACGCCAACCCCACCGGGGCGCAGTGGCCGGCCGAGCTGGGCCGGCAGGTGCTGGAGGTGGTGCGCGAGCACGGCGCCTTCCTGGTCGAGGACGACTGGGCCCACGACTTCGGCATCACCACCACCCCCGTGCCCCTGGCCGCCCAGGACGACTCCGGGCACGTCGTCTACCTCCGGTCGCTGACCAAGAGCGTCTCCCCCGCGCTCCGCGTGGGTGCGGTCATCGCACGGGGACCCGCCCGGGAGCGGATCCTCGCCGACCGGGCCGCCGAGTCCATGTACGTCAGCGGGCTGCTCCAGGCCGCGGCCCTGGACGTCGTCACCCAGCCCGGGTGGTCGACCCACCGGCGAGGTCTCCGGCACCAGCTCCGGGCGCGCCGGGACCTGCTGCTCACCAGCCTGGCCGAGCACGCCCCGCAGGCGCACGTCGAGGTCGTGCCCCCGGGCGGGCTGAACCTGTGGCTGCGCCTTCCGGACGGCACCGATCCGGCCCGGCTCGCCCGGGACTGCGAGGCGGCCGGCGTCGTCATCGCCCCGGGCTCGGAGTGGTTCCCGGCCGAGCCCACCGGTCCCTTCGTCCGGCTCAACTACGCGGGGGCCGACCCGGGGGCCTTCCCCGACGGCGCCCGCGTGCTCGGGGACCTGCTCGCACGGAACGGCGACTAGGAGGGATCCACCACGACGGGCGGCACCCCTCCGGGGTGGCCGGGTGGGCGCGCTCGCCGGCGAAAGCGCAGAAGAGGCCCGGCCGACCGGCGTCGAGGGCACCTTCTTGCGCATTTCGCAAGACACCATGTTGTTACCGCATGGCGGTTCTACCCTGGATCCACGGCACACCGCTTCCGTGGCCCCACGAGAGCGGGTCGGCCGATCACCGGACCTCGCGAAGGAGCCCTGCCATGACCACGTCCCCGATCCACGACGTCGCGATCGTCGGAGGAGGTGCTGCCGGCCTCAGCGCCGCCGTCACCCTGGGCCGCTCCCTGCGCTCGACGGTCGTCGTCGACGCCGGTGCACCCCGGAACGCCCCGGCGGACGGCGCGCACAACGTCCTCGGCCGCGAGGGGATCTCCCCGCTCGAGCTGTACGCGATCGGGCGGATCGAGGCCGAGGGCTACGGAGCGCAGTTCCGGCGAGGGCGGGCCGTGACCGCACGACGCCTCGGGGACGCGGACGGGTTCGAGGTCGAGCTCGACGACGGCGCACCGGTCCGGGCCCGCAGGCTGCTGCTGGCCACGGGGCTGGTCGACGAGCTCCCCGAGGTCCCCGGCGTCCGGGAGCTCTGGGGGAAGAGCGTGCTGCACTGTCCGTACTGCCACGGCTGGGAGGTCCGGGGCCGGCGCATCGCCGTGCTGGGCACGAGCCCGCTCAGCGTCCACCAGGCGCTGCTGTTCCGCCGGCTCAGCGACGACGTCACGCTTCTGCGGCACACCATGGCCGATCCCGGGGAGGAGGCCTGGGAGCAGCTCTCCGCGCTCGGCGTCCCGGTGGTAGACGGCGTGGTCGCCCGGTTGCGCAGCCCGGACGAGAGCCTGCAGTCCGTCGTGTTCGAGGACGGCCGCGAGCTCCCCGTGGACGCCGTGACCGTCGCCCCCCGGTACACCGCACGGGGCGAGCTGTACGTGCAGCTCGGTGGCACCCTGACGGACCACCCGATGGGCACCTACGTCGCGACGGGCCCCATGGGGCGCACCGAGGTCCCCGGCGTCTGGGCGGCGGGCAACGTCAGCGACCTCGCCGCGATGGTCGCCACCGCCAACGGGGCCGGCGTCGCCGCGGCCGCGGCCGTCAACGCCGACCTCGTCGCCGAGGACGCCCGGGCCGCGGTCGACGCCCGGGCGAAGCGCCGCCTCGCGGCACCCGGGCGGCGCACCGGCTGAGGGTGCTTGTCCTGGACCGCGACAGTACCTACTGTCGGGAAGGGACCGTACTCGCTGTCCGGACGGGGCCGGGATGCCGGCATCCCGGCCCCGGTCGGGAGCGACCCCGAGTCGGTGGACTCCTCCGGCCCGCACGGACCGCCCCGGTCCGGCGCCCAGCGGCGGTCCGCCCTGTCCTTCACCGCCGGGTCGCCGCGGCGGCGTCCCGTCCCTGCTCGAGGAGTCCGAGGTCCCATGCCTGTCGCCCGTTCCCTGTCCGTGGTGGAGGAGCTGCGCGCCGCCCTGCCGGGCCGGGTGGAGACGGACCCGGCCCGGCTGCAGCCCTACACCACCGACCGCTCGGGCCACCGCTCCGCCGGGGCTCCGGTCGCCGCGGTCCGCCCGCGCACCGTCGAGGACGTCCAGGCGGTGTGCCGCATCGCCTCGACCACCGCCACCCCGGTGGTCACCCGCGGGGCCGGCACCGGGCTGGCCGGCGGAGCCGTCGCCGGCCCCGCCGAGATCGTGCTGTGCCTGCAGGACATGGACGGGATCCTGGAGATCTCCCCCGAGAACCGCCTGGCCGTCGTCCAGCCGGGGATCCTCAACGGGGACCTCAACCGCGCCCTGGCACCCCACGGCCTGTGGTGGGCCCCGGACCCGGCCAGCAAGGACATCTCCACCGTGGGCGGCAACATCGCCATGAACGCCGGCGGCCTGCTGTGCGCCAAGTACGGGGTCACCCGCGAGGCGGTCCTGGCCCTGAAGGTCGTCCTGGCCGACGGGCGGCTGCTGGAGGTGGGCCACCGCACCGTCAAGGGCGTGACCGGCTACGACCTGTGCGCGCTGATGATCGGTTCCGAGGGCACCCTGGGCGTCATCGTCGAGGCCACCCTGAAGCTCCGACCGGTCGTCGAGGGCGCGGTGGTGACCATCGGGGCGTTCTTCGACACCGTCGAGGCCGGTGCGGCCGCCGCGGCCGCGATCACCGGGGCCGGGCACGTGGCGGCGATCATGGAGCTGATGGACCGGCCCACCCTGGGGTGCGTCAGCGCCCACACCGGCCAGGACCTGCTGGCCCGGGGCGGGGCCTACCTCCTCGTCCAGTGCGACGGCCCGGCCGCGGCCGTCACCGCCGAGCGGATCACCGAGCTGGTCCGCAGCGCGGGCGGGACCGCGGAGACCACCGTGGACCCGGCCGCGTCCCAGCGGCTGGTCGCCTTGCGCCGGGCGGCCTTCCCCGCCCTCGAGGCCATGGGCACCGTGCTCGTCGAGGACATCTGCGTGCCCCGCGACGGGATGGCCGCCGCCTTCGCCAGGATCCGGGAGCTCGAGGACGAGTACGGCGTCGTGATCCCCACCACCTGCCACGCCGGGGACGGGAACCTGCACCCGACCTTCGTCTTCGACGGCGACACCGTGCCCGAGGCCGTCTGGGCGGCGGCCGGGGAGCTGTTCTCCTACGCCCTGGAAGCCGGCGGCACCCTCACCGGGGAGCACGGGGTCGGGCTGCTCAAGCGCGACTGGCTCGCCCAGGAGCTCGGCCCGGACCAGTACGACCTGCAGCGCCGGATCAAGGCACTCTTCGACCCCGCCGGCATCCTCAACCCCGGCAAGGTCTTCGCCCCCACGCCGTAGCACCACGCCTGCGAGCTCCCGCCGCTCACGCCCACGGGGACGGTGCCGGCCCGCCCCCGGGCGTGGTCGGGAACGGCCGGCACCGTCCCCGCCGAGGGGCCCGCGGCGGCACCCGCGCCGGTGCCCGCCCGCCCCGGCGGCCGGTCGGAGCGTGACGCCGCGTTAGAGTTGACCCAGACTTCCCGGTGCCGTTGCGCGCCGCAGGCGGCCTGGGCTCGACGAGAGCCGGCCGCACCGTCCTGTTCCACCCGATGATGAAAGCGTGATCCATTGACCAATTCCTCCCGCAAGCTCAAGTCCCCGCCGCCGCTGCCCTCCGGGGGCCTGCGAGTCACCCCGCTGGGGGGCCTGGGCGAGATCGGGCGCAACATGACCGTCTTCGAGCACGCCGGCAAGCTCCTCGTCGTCGACTGCGGCGTGCTGTTCCCCGAGGAGCACCAGCCGGGCATCGACGTGATCCTGCCCGACTTCACCTCCATCCGGCACCGGCTGGGTGACATCGTGGGGATCGTGCTCACGCACGGGCACGAGGACCACATCGGCGGCGTGCCGTACCTGCTCAAGGAGCGCCCGGACATCCCGCTGATCGGCTCCGAGCTCACCCTGGCGTTCATCACGGCCAAGCTCACCGAGCACCGGATCACCCCGAAGACCGTCCACGTCGAGGCCGGGGACACCCACAAGGCGGGCCCGTTCGAGTGCGAGTTCGTCGCGGTCAACCACTCGATCCCGGACAGTCTGGCCGTGGCGATCCGCACGGACGCCGGGCTGGTCCTGCACACCGGGGACTTCAGGATGGACCAGTTCCCGCTGGACGACCGGATCACCGACCTGCGCCACTTCGCGCGGCTGGGCGAGGAGGGCGTGGACATGTTCCTCACCGACTCCACCAACGCCGAGGTCCCCGGGTTCACCACCTCGGAGCAGGAGCTGACCCCGGCGATCAACCACGTCTTCGCCACCGCGCCGAAGCGGATCATCGTCTCCAGCTTCGCCAGCCACGTCCACCGGATCCAGCAGGTCCTCGACGCCGCCCACGCGCACGGGCGCAAGGTCGCCTTCGTCGGGCGCTCCATGGTCAAGAACATGGGCATCGCCCGGGACCTGGGCTATCTGAAGATCCCCCGGGGTCTGGTGGTCGACTTCAAGAAGCTCCAGTCCATGCCCGACGCCAAGGTGACCCTGGTGTGCACCGGGTCCCAGGGCGAGCCCCTGGCCGCGCTCTCCCGCATGGCCAACGAGACCCACCAGATCCAGCTCAACACCGGGGACACGGTGCTCATGGCGAGCTCGCTGATCCCCGGCAACGAGAACGCGATCTACGGGATCATCAACAAGCTCACCGACCTCGGGGTGAAGGTCGTGCACAAGGGCAACGCCAAGGTGCACGTCTCCGGCCACGCCTCCGCCGGGGAGCTGGTCTACTGCTACAACATCGTGCAGCCCACCCACGTCATGCCCGTGCACGGGGAGTCCAAGCACCTGCACGCCAACGCCGAGCTCGCGATCCGCACCGGTGTCGATCCCGAGCGGGTGCTCATCGCCCGGGACGGCTCCGTCATCGACCTCGTGAACGGCCGGGCCCGGATCTCCGGGCAGGTGGAGGCCGGACTGGTCTACGTCGACGGCCACACCGTGGGCAAGGTCACCGAGGAGACCCTCGTCGAGCGCCGGCTGCTCCAGGAGGGCGGCGTGCTCACGGTCGTGGCGATCGTCGACGCCGACACCAACGCCCTGGCCGAGCCGCTGGAGTTCATCGCGAAGGGCTTCGTCCACGACGAGCACGCCTTCGACAAGGCGGCGGAGAAGGTCAAGAGCGCCCTGGCACGCCCGGACGCGCAGAAGGTGAAGGACCTCGACGAGCTCGAGTCGCTCATCGGCCAGACCGTGTCCCGTCACCTGGAGCGCGCCTACCGGCGGGCCCCGCTGGTCACGGTCGTCGTCATCGACGCCTGACCCTCCCGCGGGCGGTCCGGTCCCGCGCCGCCACCGGGAGGAGCGTGCCGGCGGCCCCCGGGCGCGGGATGCGGACCTCGTGCGCCGGGTCCGGCCCCGGCGTCGCCGGGAGGCCTGTGGCGCCCCGGGGCGCGCGCCGGACCGGCGCCGCGAGCGCCCCCGGGGCACCCCCGGTCGGCAATGTGTGTGCATGTGACGACAGGTGCTGTGCCCCCGGGGCGGGCGGGTCATAATGGTGCGAGCTTGCCCGAGGCCGGGGACGAACGGCCGGAGCCGGATCTGTGCCGGGTACAGCCCGCGCGGAAGGTGGTGCCGGCGCATGGGTGAGCTGTTCCGCCACGAACTCACGGTCTCGGAACCGGAGGTGCTGGCCCTGCTCGGGGAGCAGACCGGGATGCGATTCGGCTACGGCTCCACCGATCCCGGGTTCGCCTACCGTCTGTCCCGCGCCGGGGACGGCCAGCTGGCCGTGTCCCAGGTGCGGGTGGACGGGACGATGTCCTTGTGGGGGGACACCGAGGTGTTCACGGTGGCCCATGTGCAGGGCGTCCGGTACGACTGGCAGATCCGGGAGGAGACCGGCAGCGCCGCCGCGGGCTCGTCGGTGCTGTTCCGCCCCGAGAAGCCCTCCCTCGTGGTGGCCCAGGACGTGGACGTGACCCTGGCACACCTGCCGGTCCAGCTGGTGCAGGCCACCGCCGACACCGTCTACGGCGTCGAGACCCCCGTGGAGTTCACGTCCGCCACCCCGCTCAGCGCCCGGCTCGGCGAGTACTGGTGGGGCCTGGTCCGTTACGGTGCCGGTGTCCTGGACTCGGAGGCCTTCCGCGAGCCGTTGGTGCGCGCCGAGCTCACCCGCCACCTGGCCGTGGGGCTGCTCGAGTGCTTTCCCCTCCTCGGGGAGCGCGAGGAGCGGTACCTGACCATGGAGGCCCAGCGCCACCGGTACCGGATCGCGGTGCAGTTCTTCGACGACCACGTTCGTGACGCGATCACCGTGGAGGACGCGGCCCGTGCGGCCCGGACGACCACGAAGGCTCTGGTGCACGCCTTCCGCGCCAACCACCCCTCGGGGCTGACGCCGGCCCAGTACCTGCGCCGCACCCGGCTGGACGCCGCCCACCGCGACCTGGAGGACGGTGACCCGACGCGCGGGGACACCGTGAAGAAGATCGCCGCCCGGTGGGGCTTCACCCACCCGGGGCGCTTCGCCCAGTACTACCGGCAGATCTACGGGACGGCACCGAGCCACACCCTCGACCGGTGACGCCCGACGGGCCGCGCAGCCACACCGCGGTCACCGGGGCACCCGCACGCCTCCGCGACGCACCGGGCCGGATGACGCACTTCGTGCCCGTCCCTGGCCGATCCGGGCCGGTCGTTCTACCCTGGACACAGGTCAAGCAGGCGGCCATGGGATTCATTGCATGCGACGAAGGATGCTCTCATGGACCACAAGCTCTCCGTGCTCGTCCAGATCGATCTCGACGGCCGCTACGTGCGCCTGGTGGTGACCGGGTGCCTGACCGAGGCCAACCAGCACGTCCTGTACCCGCTGGTGCGCCGGGCGCGGACGCTGGTCCCCCCGGTGACGATCAGCATCGATCTCACCGGCGCCGGTCACGTGGAGGCGATCGCGGTGGACCTGCTCCGCTGGGCGGTCGACCACGAGGAGACCGTGGCCGGCCCCGGCCCGGTGCAGCTGCTCCTTCCCGGCG
Source organism: Kocuria sabuli (assembly GCF_040981185.1). Taxonomy (NCBI): domain Bacteria; kingdom Bacillati; phylum Actinomycetota; class Actinomycetes; order Micrococcales; family Micrococcaceae; genus Kocuria; species Kocuria sabuli. Next base: position 7,253 of record NZ_JAVHZE010000016.1, on the reverse strand, counting down.
GCCTCCCCGGCCACCGGCACGCTCCCCGTCCCGGCAGCCGCCCCCTGGGGAGCATCGGGCGGGCCGCATGAGCCGGGCCGTCCCGACCTCGCGCCACGGGCGGGGTGACCGCCCGTGACGAGGTCCGCGCGCCTCGGTCCCGTCGCGCAGGCCGCCGAGATCGACCGGGTCCTGACCGCGCTGGGCCGGCGGATGGGTGCCCTCTCCGGCGGTGCGGCGGTGGCCGCGGTGACCCAGGCGGCCGTCCACCACGTGGCCGGGACCCGCTGGGCCAGTGTGAGCGTCCTGGCCCGCGGACGATCGCGCACCCTGGTCGCCACCGCGCCGGCCGCCGCCGACGCGGACGCCCTCCAGCGGGACCTCGGCCAGGGCCCGCTCGAGGACCCCACGCCGGCCGGTGCCGTCCAGCTGGTCGGGGACCTCGCCCGGGACCGGCGCTGGCCGGACTTCGCGGCCCAGGCCTCTCAACGTCTGGGTCTGGCCGGCCTGGTGGTCTACCAGCTGCCCCTGCCGGAGGAGCCCGGTGCCACCGTCCGGCTGAGCATGTACTCCGACACCCCGGACGCCTTCGACGCTCCGGCGCTGTGGGCGGGGAGCCTGCTGGCCTCCCACGCCGCGCAGGCGGTCGCGGCCGGCCACCGCCGTCAGCAGGCGCAGCACCGGGAGCAGGCACTGGCCGCGGCCCGGGAGATCGGGACCGCCGCCGGTGTGCTGATGGCACGCCACCGGCTCGACCGCGAAGGAGCGCTGCAGATGCTGCGGACGGCGGGCCAGGAGACCGAGCGCAGTGTGGGCGCGGTCGCCACCGAGGTCATCGCCGCCGAGGCCCGGCGGCTGCCGCCCGTGCCCCGCGGACCGTCCCACAACGCCCCGGCACCGTGAGCGGCCGGGGACGCCCACCGCCCTCCAGCGCCTCCCGTCCCGGCCGCCCGAGGACCTCCCCAATCCTCGGACGGCCGAGGGCCTGGCCCCGCGGGACGACGGACGGACGGTCCCGGGCGGAGAGTCAGCCGCCGGGCGGTGTGCTCCAGCCGAGCCACTGCCCGGCTCGCAGCGCGATGTCGAGGGGTACGGTGTGGCCTCCGTCGAACTCGACGGACGTGACGTCGTATCCGTCCCGCCGCAGCGCCGGCACGACGCGCCGAGCGGTCCGGTCGATGGGCAGGACCCGGTCCGCCACGCCGTGGGCGACGAAGACCCGGGGCTCTCCCACTCGGGCGGCGAAGGGGACGAAGCCCGGCGAGAAGGCGATGACGTGGCTGAACAGGTCCCCGTTGGCCAGGCCCAGGCCGAGGGCGTAGGACGCGCCGTCGGAGAATCCGACGACGCCGAGGCGCGCCGGATCGACCCGGACCGCCTCCAGAGCTCGGTGCAACGAGCGGTCGACGACGTCCACGTCGGGGCCGTAGCCGTGGCGGATCCCGTCCCAGGTCGACTCCCGCGACTGCGGTACGAGCACTGCCACGGCGTACTGGTCGGCGACGGCCTGGAGCATGGGCATGCTGCCGTCCGGAAGGCCGCCCGCTCCGTGCAGCGCCACCAGCAGCGGCATCGGCTGCCCCGCCCCGGCCGAGGAGGGCACGCAGAGCACGGAGTCCCGCCGGGTCTCCACTCCGAGGCGGTGCGTGCCGGGACCGGCCGGCGCGGGACCCGGGGGTCCGCCCGGCCGCGCCGACAGCGCGGCACGGTTCTCCTGAACACCCATCTGTCCCCTCCGCATCTGCGCCACCGGACGGCTCCTCTCCGACGCCGCTCCGAGCGATGCCGCTCCGAGCGATGCCGTTCCGAGCGATGCCGTTCCGAGCGATGCCGTTCCGAGCGATGCCGGGGAGCACGGTGTCCGGCCCGTGGTGCGGCCGACTGTACCCGGTGGCCCGGGCGTCGCACAGGACGGCCGCGTCAACGGACGAGGGGCCGGGCAAGGAGCCGATGAGGACCGTGTGCCGTGGTCTCCGGGACCGAGGTGCTGCACCGGCGGCGAGGCCTGACCCGGCACGCTCCCCCGGTCGGTCGGGCCCGGCCGGCCACGTCGTCCGCAGCAACAGATGCTGAGGGTGCTGGTCGTCCGGGCGGAGGTCGCGTACTCCGGGACGCGGTCCAGCAGCAGGCCGCGAACCCTTCTCGTAGGCAGGAAGCTGCTGTGGTCGACAAGATCTCCGTGACCGTCCAGGTCGATCTGGACGGCAAGTACGGGCGCATCGTCGCCACCGGATGCCTGACCGGGGCCGGCCAGCGGGCCCTGCACCCGCTGATCCGCCGCGCTCGCGCCCTCACCCCCGGCACCCACGTCGTCGTCGACATCCGCGGGGCACACCTCATGGAGCCCGCCGGGGTGGACCTCCTGCGCCGGGCCGTCGCCCAGGACGGGGCGGTGGAACTGGCGCTCCCCGACCCGCTGTCCGCCCACCTGCCCACTCCCGTGGACCGCACCCCGGTCGTGGCCGACGGTCCGGCCGCTCCTGGCCGCCGGGCGAGGACGGCGGCATGAGCGCCGGCCACCACCATCTCCGGGGCTGCTCGGCCGGCCTGCGCCTGCGGACCGTCCACGGCGCGGTGGTGCACGGGCCGCGGCGCAGCCGGTCGCTGCGACCGCTCACCCGCTGCTCGAGAGCCCGCCGCGCCCAGGACCACCCCCACGCCTGATCCGGGAGGAACCGGCGAAGGGGCCCGGGACGCGGTCCGTCATGACGGTCCCACCACCACGGCGGGAGTGCTGACCGAGTGCCGTCGCTAGGGTGGGTCACATGTCGGACGCCGCGGCGATGGGGCCGCCCTCGAGACCGAGCGCCTCCCCGCCGGGCGGGAGCGCCCGCGGAGCCCGTCCGTCCGTCTGCTTGTACACGCGCTCCGCGAACCCGTCCGGGATGGGCGTGCACATGCTGGACCTGGTCGAGGGGCTCGCCGACCAGGCGGACGTCTCGGTGCTGTGCCGCGACAGCCCCGGCGCCCGCTGGTTCTTCGACGAGGCCTCCGCGCACGGCGCCCGGACCGTGGCGCTGCCCGGCCCGCACGACCCCGCCTACCCCGACGTCGTCGGCGGCTTCCTGGCCGACCGCCCGGTGGACGTCTTCCACTGCCACGCGGCATGGGGCTGGGAGGACCCGGTCGGGCTGCGGCTGGCGCGAGCCGCCGGCGTGCCGGCGGTGGTCATCACCCACCACCAGCCGTTCCTGCTCCACCAGCGCGCCAAGGCGGAGAAGCTGATCCGTAACACGTCGTTCGCCCACGCCCGGATCGCCGTGTCCGGCGGAGTCCGGGACACGTACACCGCGCGGGGAGTGAGCGCGGAACACTTCGTCACGGTGCCCAACGGCGTCGGACCGCGCCGGGACGCCCCCGGGCGGGCCGCCGCCAGAGCAGCGCTGCGGTTGCGCCCGGACGACCTCGTCGTGCTGACGACCGGCCGGCTCACGGCCATGAAGGGGCAGCGGTACCTGATCGAGGCGGCGGCGCTGCTCGTGCCGGAGCACCCGGAGCTGCACGTGGTGGTCCTGGGAGAGGGAGATCTGCGCGAGGAGCTCGAGCACCTGGTGGCCGACCGCAGCCTCGCCGGCTCGGTGCACCTTCCGGGCCACCGGGCGGACGCCCGCGGGCTCCTGGACGCCGCCGACGTGTTCGCGCTGCCGTCGCTCTCCGAGGGCATGCCGCTGGTCCTGATCGAGGCCATGGAGGCCGGTCTGCCCGTGGTGGCGACACGGGTGATCGGCTCGTCGGAGGTCGTGGTCCCCGGCGAGACCGGACACCTCGTCCCGCCCGCGAACGCCGGGATGCTGGCTGCCGCGCTGGGGGAACTGCTCGGTGACGCCCGGATGCGAGCGCTGTACGGCGACGCCGGCCGCCGGAGATATCTCCGGGAGTTCACCGTCGAGCGCATGTTGACGCGGACGCGGGCCGTCTACGACTCGGTCCTGGGGCGCTGCTAGAGCTTCTTCCCTCGTGCGGCGTGCCGTTCGGCGTGCGGAGCTGTCGGGCGCGTTTGGTCTCGTAGGCCCACAAGGTGAGCTCGACCCGGTTCCGGGCCGCGAGCTTGGTTATGAGATGGGCGAGATGGAACTCGACGGTACTCGTGCTGATGTGGAGTTCCACTCAGCCGCGGTCCGGGTCCGGTCCCGCCGTGAAGGTTCCGCCCAGCAGCTCGACCCGCTCGGCCATGCCGACCAGCCCGCAGCCGGACGGGTGCGGGGCGATGGGGGGGTGTGGGCACCGTCGCCGCTGACCGTCATCCGGATCTGCCTTGCGGCGCCGGTCGGTTCCACCCGGACCCGTGCGGCTCGGTGTGCGTGGCGCCGGGCGTTCGTGACCGCTTCCTGGGCGACCCGGCAGAGCGCCCTCCTCCTCGCGCGGCACCGGAGTCGTGCGGAGTCACGACCACCCCGTGCTGTGAAGGGAGGGCCGGTCCGCAGCGCCCGCCCCTGCACGAACACCGTCCTTCCGCTCCCGCCGACCGTGCAGGGCTCCCGGTGCGGGTGCGTACCACCGGGAGAGGGACCTTGGATCCGCCGCCGGCGGATCCGAGACCCCTCTCCCACATATCGTTGAACATGTAAAATCGATTGACTTTCAATAGATTTTTGATGAGACTCGACGCATGCCGCAATTCGATCGAACAGTGCTTCCCCTCCGGGGCCCCGGTGGGGGATCCGCCGAGGCCTCTGCGCCCGCACCCGGGGGACACGCCGGTGCCCGCCGTGACGACACGACGTCCGTCGACGTACTGGTCGTGGGGGCCGGGCTGGCCGGACTGCACACCGCCACGCTGCTCGCCCGGCACGGTCATGACGTGCTGCTGGTCGACCGGCGCTCCACGCTGACCAGCACCATCCGCACCACGGGCATCTTCGTCCGCCGGACGCTCGACGACTTCCTGCTGCCCCCCGAGCATCTGGGACCGCCCATCCGCCGGGTGGTGCTCTATCCGCCGGGACGGCAGCGCCCGGTGCCCCTGGTCAGCGGGCGCGACGAGTTCCGCGTCGGGGACATGGGGCCGCTCTACGCAGCAGTCGCCCGCACCGCGGCCGAGGCCGGCGTCCGCATCGCGCTCGGCACCCGCTACACCGGCCACCAGGACGACACGTTCTTCCTCGAGGCTTCCGACGGCCCGTGCCGGGTCCGGGCCGAGTACGTCGTCGGGGCGGACGGCGCCCGCTCGACGGTGGCCCGCGACCTCGGCCTGGACCACAACCGGCATCTCCTGATCGGTGCCGAGGACGTTTTCGAGATCACCCACGGGACGGAACCACCGACCTTCCACTGCGTGCTCGACCCGTCCCTCGCCCCCGGCTACCTCGCCTGGGTGGTCAACGACGGACAGCATGCCCACGTGGGCGTCGCCGGATACGCCCACCGCTTCCCCGACGGTCTGCACAGAGCCCTGGAGAGATTCGGGGCATCGGCACCGGGGCTGGCAGGCACCGACCGCCCCGAGGAGATCGAGCGGCGCGCCGGCCCCATTCCCGTCGGCGGCCTCCTGCACCGGATCGGCTGCCCCCGAGGGCTCCTCGTCGGGGACGCCGCAGGCGCCGTCTCACCCCTGACGGCCGGAGGCCTGGATCCGTGCCTCCGGTTGTCCGAGCACGCCGCCACCCTCCTCGACGACGCCCTGCGAACCGGGTCACGGGAGGCGCTGGCCCACTACGACGGACGGGCCCTGCGTGCCCGCTTCCGGGGACGGCTCATGCTGCGGCGGGGGCTGGCCCAGGTGCGCACACCCGCCGCGGCCTCTGCCGCGTTCACCCTGCTGCGCACCCCCTTCGGACAGGCGGCGGCACGACGCGTCCTCTTCGGCGACCGGTCCTTCCCCATCCCCAGCTAGCACCCCCTGCCCAGCCAGGGCCCGCCGTACAGGAGCGTCATGGGAGGGCAACAGGAACGGAGGGCTCCCCACTGCCCACTCCCGCTGCCCTGTGCGGAAGGGCTCGGCGTGGTGCCGCACCGACCGGGACCGTCAACGGCGCCCGAGGAAGCGCAGCACAGCGGTGAGTGCTCGCCCGGACGGAGACACCCGGTCCCGGCCCGGCGTGGAGTGCGGGCGTCGCCGACGGGGCGCTACGGCGATCCGCGACCAGGAGGCGAACATCGCGCTGCCTTCGGTGACCGCCCGCCGGTTCTGGATCGTGGGGCGCCCGGCAGGGCCCCGCACCGCTCCGGTGCGTTTGTCATAGGTGTAGCCGTCGTCGAGGGTGATGTGCTCATCGCCCTCGGCGACCACGGAGTACCGCACCACGTGCTCACCGGAGTCGGCTCCTGGGTGGACGATGGCGCGGGCTCCCGGGTGCGTGGCCCCGCCGTGGTTGAAGTCGAACAGGTCAGCCATGGGGCCTTCCAGTAAGTTCGGCGATGCGGTCATCCGTGGGGCACCGGTGACGGGCCGGCGAGGGACCCGTCCGGCGCGCGTCCGCCCGACGGCGCTGGGGTTCGTGGGGCGGACTGTCGCGAGCACGCCGCTGACGCCGTGGCCCACGATCCTGCGCACGCGGCTGGTCGAGCTGTCCCCGGGCCACGTCGGCGAGGCGGGACGTGCGGTCCGCAAGGCGCTCAGACCCGTCCCGTCGATCCGCTCGTCCGCCGGTCCGCTGCCGGCGCGGGCACGACAGCGGTGACGTCGCGGACGGTCCGGGGTGCGTCCGAGGCCTCAGCGTCCTGGGCGCGGATCGCGGCGAGATAGCCGGCGAGATAGCTCGTGACCGGCACTGCCGGACGGGCCACTCCGGTGGAGACGGCTCCGGCCAGGGCCAGGAGTTCCTCGATGGGCACCTCCACATCGCCCAGGTCGAACTCGGCCGTCACGTTCTCGACCCATGCGGAGAGCAGTTGCCGCTCCTCGGGAGCCATCTCCTTCGCCACGCGTTGTCCTTTCGTTGAGAGCGGTCGGTCACGATCGAATCTGCGCACGTCGGCCCACGGGTCCACGTCCGCAGTGGCGTCCTCGGCCACGGTGACGTCGCCGAGGACCCCGGTGCGGTACAGGGCGGCCAGAGGCCGGTGCCGGCCGCGGCCCGGGCGGCGGCGAAGTAGCGCACCAGCACCGCCGCGCCCGCGACCGGGGTGCGGAGGGAGCTTCCGGTGGGGTGGGGGGTCATCGCTCCTGGTCCGGTCTGCGTCGGGGGCGGGCGTGGGGTCACGGGCTCAGCCGCCGATCGCGCTCATGGAGCGCTCCGGCTGGATGTAGGCCTCCGAGTCCAGGCCCGGGCCGCTCCATCCCGTGGGCGGCCGGTTTCCCCCACATCCCCGCCCGCCACCGCTCGGCCAGTTCC
>NZ_JAVHZE010000055.1:0-962 GCF_040981185.1 Kocuria sabuli | reverse complement strand
CGGTGCCTGAACTTCCTCGAGCGGGAGGAGATCGCCCTGCGCCGGGCGCAGGGACAGTCACTACGCGAGATCGGCGCGGCCATCGGGCGGTCGCCCTCGACGATCTCTGTAGGAGCTGCGCCGCAATACCGCTGCCAAAGGCGACTACCGGGCGACGACGGCACACGTGCTGGCCTATGCACGAGCCTCGCGCCCGAAGCCGGCGAAGCTGCACACCAACCCGGAACTGCGTGGGATCGTGGAGACAGATCTCGCCAAGAAGTATTCGCCTGAGCAGATCGCCGGGCGCCTGCGGCGGGAGTTCCCTGAGAAGCCGTCAGATGTGGGTGTCGACCGAGACGGTCTACCAGTCTCTCTACGTGCAGTCCCGTGGGGCTCTGCGACAGGAGCTGACCCGGTATCTGCGTACCGGACGTGCTCTGCGCAGACCGTGCCGGAAGGCTGGTCAGTGTAGGAATCGGGTGCCAGACATGATCAACATCAGTGAGCGCCCGGCGGAGGCCGAGGATCGGGCCGTCCCGGGCCACTGGGAGGGTGATTTGATCATCGGCAAGAACAACCAGACCGCCATCGGCACCCTGGTCGAACGCACCACCAACTACACGATGCTTGTTCACCTGCCGGAGGGCTACCAGCCCGAACAGGTCCGCGACGCCCTGGCCGCGAAAATCCAGACTTTGCCCGTGGCGCTGCGCAGATCATTGACCTGGGACCAGGGTGCTTGAGATGCGTGACTGGAAGCAGGTGCGCATTGACGCCGGCATCGAGATCTTCTTCTGTGACCCACACTCGCCGTGGCAGCGCGGGGTCAACGAGAACACGAATGGGCTGCTGCGCCAGTACTTTCCGAAAGGCCTGGACCTATCGGGCTTCACCGCCGCAGATCTGGACGCGGCGGCCGCCGAACTCAACGACCGACCCCGAAAACGCCTAGAGTTCCAAAAACCGATCGAGGTGATCGG
>NZ_JAVHZE010000054.1:0-967 GCF_040981185.1 Kocuria sabuli | reverse complement strand
TTTCCTGTCGAAACGCGTTCATTTGACATCATGACTATAGACGCAAAAGGTGATGCTGCCAACTTACTGATTTAGTGTATGATGGTGTTTTTGAGGTGCTCCAGTGGCTTCTGTTTGGCTTTGTTGAATAAATCGAACTTTTGCTGAGTTGAAGGATCAGATCACGCATCTTCCCGACAACGCAGACCGTTCCGTGGCAAAGCAAAAGTTCAAAATCACCAACTGGCCCACCTACAATAAAGCCCTCATCAACCGTGGCTCCATAACTTTCTGGCTGGATGATGAAGCTATTCAGGCCTGGTATGAGTCGGCAACGCCTTCATCACGGGGAAGACCTCAGCGCTATTCTGATCTCGCCATCACCACCGTTCTGGTCATTAAACGCGTGTTCAGGTTGACCCTGCGGGCTGCACAGGGTTTTATTGATTCCATTTTTACACTGATGAATGTTCCGTTGCGCTGCCCGGATTACACCAGTGTCAGCAAGCGCGCAAAGTCGGTTAATGTCAGTTTCAAAACGCCCACCCGGGGTGAAATCGCGCATCTGGTGATTGATTCCACCGGGCTGAAGGTCTTTGGTGAAGGCGAATGGAAAGTCAAAAAACATGGCCAGGAACGCCGCCGTATCTGGCGAAAGTTGCATCTGGCAGTTGACAGCAACACACATGAAATCATCTGTGCAGACCTGTCGCTGAACAATGTGACGGACTCAGAAGCCTTCCCGGGTCTTATCCGGCAGACTCACAGAAAAATCAGGGCAGCATCGGCAGACGGCGCTTACGACACCCGGCTCTGTCACGATGAACTGCGGCGTAAGAAAATCAGCGCGCTTATCCCGCCCCGAAAAGGCGCGGGTTACTGGCCCGGTGAATATGCAGACCGTAACCGTGCTGTTGCGAATCAGCGGCTGACCGGGAGTAATGCGCGGTGGAAATGGACAACAGATTATAACCGTCGCTCGATAGCG
>NZ_JAVHZE010000015.1:0-76149 GCF_040981185.1 Kocuria sabuli | reverse complement strand
AGATGGCCGACGTCGTCGAGGACCTCAAGGAAGCCGGTCTGCGCGTGAGCAGGCGCATGGGGTACGTCCCCCGCGGCAGCTTTTAGCTTGTCATTCAACTCGGTGGATTCAACGGCTCGCCCCTCTGGCACCTCCTGATCGAGGTGTTGCGGTGACCGCTAGAACCAGACCCGTCGCATCTGCTCAGTATTCGTCCGGCGTCGACAGCTACGGGTGCTTAACCTTGGAGGGGCAGACGTGGACACCCACACTCCGGAGGGCTCGACAGTCTGCACCATGATGGCTGTTCTGGCGCAGATGGAGTCGAAGATCAAGGGCGAACGCATCACCGACTCCGTGGCCAAACGGAGGGCCGCCGGCAAGGACCTCGGTGGCCGTCGCCAGACCTTCACGGATCCCCAAATCCGCAATGTGGTGCGGCTGATCGAGTCCGGGGAGACGACCACCCAGGTCGCCCGGGATGTCGCGGGCCACCTTGTATTGGCGGATGCGAGGGCTCCCGCACTCGACAATCTGAGGCTCACTCGACTCCGGGAGCGGTGGCGCAGATATCAGCCGCCGTCACTTCACTCATGTGGTCGGCACGAGGTCAGGGGCCGTGTTTCCGCGTTACGGTGTTCCCATGGGCGTTGGTGAGGCTGCGGTGAGGTTGTTCTCTGAGACGTCTCAGGCGCTGGTGGATTCTGCGGTGTATCTGGATTACAACGCGACCACGCCTGTGGATCCTCGGGTAGTGGCGTCGCTGGTCCCGTACTTGAGCACGCATTTCGGCAATCCCTCCAGTGCGCACCTCTACGGCCGGCAGCCCCATACCGCTCTCGTCCGGGCCCGGGCTCAGGTGGCCGCCCTGATCGGGGCGTCCCCGGAGGAGATCCTGTTCACCGGCAGCGGGTCAGAAGCCGACGCCACGGCCATCCGCGGGGTGGTCACTGCTGCGACACGGTCCGGGCTCGGGCACCCGCACGTGATCACCCAGGTCACTGAGCACCCCGCGGTGCTGGCCGCCTGCGCCTACGCCCAGGTCCATCACGGGGCGGAGGTGACCGTGCTGGGCGTCGACGCCCAGGGGCTGGTCGATCCGCAGGACCTGCTGGCGGCGCTGCGCCCGGAGACGGTGCTGGTGTCGATCATGCACGCCAACAACGAGACCGGCGTCCTGCAGCCGGTGGCTGAACTGTTGCGCATCACTGGTGAGCACGGAGCGCTGTTCCATACGGATGCGGCCCAGAGCGTGGGCAAGATCCCGGTGGATGTCACCGAGCTCGGGGTGGACCTGCTGACCCTGGTCGGGCACAAGATCTATGCCCCCAAGGGCATCGCCGCCCTCTATGTCCGCCACGGGGTGGGACTGGATCCGCTCATCAGCGGCGGTGGCCAGGAGGGCGGTTACCGGGCCGGCACCGAGAACGTGCCCTACGCTGTGGCGCTGGGCACGGCAGCGCAACTGGCTGCTGCCGATCTGTCCGCCGGTGAGCCCGCGCGCCTGGAAGGGTTGCGGGACCGTCTGCACCGGGAGCTCCAGCAACGACTGCCCCACCGGGTGCACCTCAACAACGGGTTGGGGGTCCCACGCTTGCCGCAGACCCTCAACATCAGCATCGCGGGCACTTCGGGCCACGCTGTGCTCGCCGGGTGCCCGCAACTCGCGGCGTCCACCGGCTCGGCCTGCCACGCCGGGACCCATCAACCCTCCCCGGTGCTGAGCGCGATGGGATTCGCCCAGGAGCACGTGCTGGCAGCCCTGCGGCTAACGCTGGGGCGGTGGACCACCACGACCGACATCGTCATCGCCGCGGAAGCCATCGCCCACGCCGTACGCGGCCAGTCCAACAGCAACACCTAGGGGGCGCGGCGTGTGGCTTGCCGGGTGGTGCATCGGAGGGTGGTGGTGCCTCCTCGGCGCCAGCGGCACCAGCGTAGCCACTGCACAGCATCACGAGCTCTTCGAGGCCGTCCTCAGGATGTCTGCTCACTCCCGTTCGAGTTGAGTCCAGGCATATCAGAACTGCCTCCGGGCAGTAGTCCAATGACGGTCCAGCCGTTGCCGTTACCGGCCTTGTCAGGCGTTCAGGTCGCCGGATCTTCTCTTGGATGAGGCGGCCGGCGATCATAGGGCATGACCGATCGTGCCGATGAGGGGATCCCACAGTTCGTCACGTTCCAACCGTTGCGCCCTCGGATCGCCGTCGCGGTGGCCTTCCTCATCGTGCTGACGCTGGTGTTTGTTTCCCTGCCCGACGGGCCGTGGCACCTGACGATCGCACCTTTCTACGTGGTCGGCTCGCTGACCTACTGGATGGTGGTGAACCGGACGGTCGTCATCAGGTTGGAGGAGCAGGCTGTGGACATCCGGCTGGGGTGGCGCAGGACCAGAATCTCGTACGAACGGATCACCGAGGTGGCCGCCGGGCCGCGTACCGCGGGGTGGCAGACCGGCCGGCGCCTGATGGATGACGGGTCCACCGGTTACCTGTTGGGCGGATCCAGCGTGCGTATCATCACCATGGAGGAAGCGGTGGTGGTCTCGGTCGAGGATCCGCACTCAGTGGTCGGGGCGATTCAGCGACGGCTTAAGGGCGTTGCCTAGGAGCGGGCAGCAGATGCGGAGTAGACCGAGGTCGAACCGTGCGCGGATGGCTCCTGGTCCCCGGACAAGGCATGGATCAGAAGCACCCCGAAGCTGGGACTGCCGCACGATCAGGTGACGTCCGATCTGGGTTGCTCATGGGGGTGGGCCAGTCGGGCCCCGAGGTGCGGCCCTGCAGCCGCGGGCCAGACTCGCCACACGGTGTGGCGCACCGGGGCCGGTGCTGGTGGTTTAGCTACGCTCGAGCTCACCAGCAGTCCACCCCAGTAGAGGAGCGTGCCCGTGTCTGTGGAGATCGCTGAGGACGGTACTGTCGTGGCCGCCGGCCACCCGGTCGACTACGCCACCGTCTACACCTGGGCCGTGGACAACCCCGAGATGATCACCGCCCTGGTACAGGACACCAAAGCCTTCGTCACGGTCGTCGCCGCAGCGGAGGCCGCCCCGGTCGAGCAGCAGCAGGTGGCGGTGCGTGAGGCGTTCACCGCGGGGCGACCCCAGCAACCCGGGGTTTCCTGGACCCCTTGAGCACCGGCTGGTGGCGTGGAAGCTCCCGCCCTCCTGAGCCCGCAGAGGTGTGGAGTGGGGGGGCTTTCGCGCGGGTAGCCGCCTGCTACTCGCAGGCGACCCCGTCGCCGTCGCGGTCCAGCTTCGGGGCGTAGCCGGGGGAGCCGCGGTAGATCGGGGCGGCACCGGCGGCCCTAGCCTCGGTGCAGTTGGCCCATCCGCCGGCCGGAACACCCGGGACCGCCGGTGCCGGTGCTACGGGATCCGGGGCGGGCGCGGGCGCCTCCTCGACCGGGGCAGGTGCGGGGGCTATGGGCTCCGGGGCGGGCGCAGGCGCCTCCTCTGCCGGCGCCGGGGCGTTGGCGGCGATGTCCCCGATGGCCACGGTCGCGTCGGTCGGCAGCTCCTGGTCTTCGCAGTCGGTGAGCACCTGGGTCATCGCGGTCTTCTCGGGGGCGGTGACCCACAGGTCGTCCTTGGCTTTCACTGCGATCTGGATGGCGACGAACTCGCAGCGGAAGCTTTCGTTGGGGGGAAGCCACGCAACGGCGGCCTTGTCGGACTTGGCTTGGTTGGTGGGTCCGTCCACGGCCAGCAGGTTCAGCGGATCATTGGCCAGCTCCACCCGCTGGTGTTGGGTGAGGTTGCGGGCGCCGGTGATCCAGGCGTTGCCCAGGGCCACGACGTGGTCGATCTGGACCTCGGAGGAGGTGGCCGGTCCGCGGACGAAGGTGATCGTGGCCCCGGTGTAGGGGTCCGGGTCCAGGACCCCGGCGTCGACCCGGCACCCGTCGGTGGAGACGACGTCGTCGAGGTCACGGGCCAGGATCTCTTGGCGGGTGTCGGCGCAGTTGCCGTCGGCGTCGATCCAGGAGCCGAAGAGCCCTTCACGGTCGTAGTCGGACATGGTGCCCCGGGCGGCGACCGTCAGCCCGTTGAGCGCGGTCAGCGCCTCGGAAGAGGCGACCAGCGTCGCCGGCGGCGGCGTCTGAGCCGGCGTGGTGGTGGGGGTCTCGGCCGCAGCGCTGGGAGCCGCCGGGGAGGAGGCAGGGGAGGACGCCGCGGGGGAAGAGGCCGCAGGTGGGGAGGTCGTCGGGCTTGCCGCAACCGCGGGGTTGGTGCCCGGTTCGGCCGGGGTGCTGGAGCAGCCGGTGAGCAGGGCCATGGCCATGGCCGCCGAGGTCCAGGCCGCAGCGCTGCGGCCGCGGACGTGGCGGGGCGAAGAAGGGGGGAAGGTCATATCGCTCCTGGGGGAGGGGGCGGGGCTGTTTCGAGAGCAGACAAGGGCCGGCCGGCGTCGGGGATGGGGGTGGTTCATATCTTTCTACCGGTCGGTCACCAATGCGAATAGCTGGTGGATGTGACGACCGGACCCGCGACCTGGTGGGCGGTGCACGGTGGAGATGCCCCGCGCTGTTCAGAACTCGGTCCACCCTGGAATGGACCCCGTCGAGCATGGGAAACGTCCTGATTTCCGTTGACGCTCTGAGCCGCCCCGTGGCTGCGGTGTTGCCGGGGGGCAATCGACGGCCTGTTGTTGCCGTGACGGTCGGAATCCGCCGTTCCGCCATGGCTTCGTTTAGGCCAGCACCAGACTCGCCTGGGCGGCTGAAGTTCATAGCATGCTGCTGGTGCTTGCCATCACTCGCGCCAACTGCTGTCGGAGGCGTCAAGGGACCCAGCTGTGGAACAAGACAAGAGATCCAGATGTGGAACAAGATGTGGGTCGCGGGGTTAGCTAGGACGCCAAATACCGCGAATTAGTCCGATGTCTGGCGTGAAGCCTTTCCAGCGAACTGGTTCCTTCTGTTCGTCGGATGCGCTCCAGTCGTTGACGGGTTGCAGTTCGCGAATCAAGAAGGTGAGGACTTTGAACTGTTGGGAGGGCGATCGATCTTCCAAGCGGGAATTATGCTCCAGGGATATGCGGCGGGCCGCTGCCAAGCGGTGGTTCCCGTCTAGCACTAGCCGCTTTGTCTTACCGCTTTTCGTGTCGATGCATAGGTCGTAGGCGAGCACACAGATTGTGGGTGAGGGCAGCTTCTCTAGCACATGTCGCAGATTGTCAACATTGGTGGTGCGCATGCCCTGAGGCAGACTGCCGTGCAGAAGTGGGTCCGGCCATCGCGGGGTGGAGTCATCAGCCTCTAGCTTGTCGTATCGTGCCCGCTCGTTGAGGTCGCGGCCCAGGACGTTGACGGGCTTTGGCTGACCGTCGGTTCCTTGCCCCACGTACCAAGGCGCCAACCATTCGTCGGTTGCTGCGGCATTGACGAGCTCAACTTCGCAACAAAGTTTCTCTGCATTTCTGCGTAGCATCTCCCAGTCGTGCATGACGGTCAGCTCGTATTTGTACAGTGTCTCGAAACGCTTGAGACGGTAAAGGATTTCATCCTTGTCTGATCGATGGCCCTGGTGTCGCCGGGAGTATGGCAACTTTGTTTTGTCCCAGACGGCGGTGAGGCGACGGCTGCCCTGGAAAGGCAGATCTTTTTCGGCGTCTTTGCGCAAGGCGCGACCGAGTAGCTCAATGAAACCAACGTGGTCCGCGGCGGACGCGAGATTGGCATCTTTTAGGTGGCCTGAGTCTGCGAAGGCCAATCGATCTATGTCATCCACAACGGCCGCGGTCCCCTTGCACAACCGTGTCCAGACCGAACGCGCTAGGTTGCCGGAGTGCAGGAATGTTGAGAAGGCGAGATCGATGTAGGCGTCGATGACTGACTTCACGAGGTCCTCCTTCACATTCACGGTGTCCGTCTTCTTGGCCTCCGTTGCTGACGGATAGTGTTGCAAGGCTGCCCGTGCGTCCGCTGCCACCCGCAATGCCGATGACTCTGACCCCGATAGGCTGCGGGCGCTGTTCATTGCCAACAGCCCGCTGGATGTAAGGAGTTCTGCATTGGCCACCGCCTCAGCGCGTCTCTGCGCGTTACTATTAATGAGCTGGGATAAAATAAAAAAGTAGACGCTGAGTATAATTGATATTATCAGGGCTCCCCAGTCAGCAGTGGTCCAGTTCTCCGGAGCTGCCCGGCTTGCGTTGACTGCGACCAAAAATGCGCCGAGAAGAAGCAGGACGAGCACTATCTTCATGGTGACTGGCTTAAGGTGCTGTCCCGTGCCGCTCACTGTGCCATCCACCCTTCCCGTCTGCAGATGCAAAGTATCTTGGCCAGAGCCTACTCGGACAATGGAGGCGATAGCTTGGCAGACCAATCTGCAGAACTGTCGGCAGCGATCAAGGCTCAGCGTCTGCTCGTGGCCCAAGACGCGCCTGAGAAGGTGCCGGTGTTCGAGCGCGTCGTTGGGATGCTGCCAGGACTGCAGGATCAGCTAGGTCTTGGTCAGTTCTTGGGGGCACTGGCCCTTGACCACAAGCCCAGGGTGCTCTACCGCTTCCTCGTGAAGAAGGACTTACCGATCGCAGAACTGGGGCACCAAGTCGTTCTGAAGGTTTACGGAGACGGTCCGCGGGGAGAGGGACCGATCCAGCAACTGTGGCGGGCCCGGGGCGTGAACGTTCCGCGTTTAGCGTGTGGTGAGGAGATTGGTTGCAGCTGGTTGGTGATGGAATACCTAGACCTACACCCAGTTATGAGCTTCCCCGTCGACGAGTTGCAACTCGTCGACCAACTAGCACGCATGGCCAAGACCATGCACCGCCCAGCTCACGGATTGGCGCCGGTGCTCCGCCCTCTCGATGAGGTCATGGTGCCTCGGTGGAAGGAATCGGTGGTCGCCTTAGGCCGATCGGGCTTAGATATTCCCTCCACGTGGCTGAGTAGGGCCGTTGCCGGCTACACAAGCGCACCGGCCGTTCCTCTGCACGGCGACTTGGCCCCGGCCAACATGGGCACCCGGGGAGGGAGTCTCATCCTGTTTGACGCTTCCGCGCTTTATGGGACCTCCTGCTTCGACGCAGCACGATGGTCGGCGCGGACAGGCCCAGGCGGAACCGGCCCAGAGGCTCTATTCAGGCGTTGGATGTCCGTTGAAGGCCTGCCCACAGGCCGGGAGTCCTGGGAACTGCTTGCTGCAGAGTGCGTATTAGAGGCCGGGTCCCGTGAAATCATACGATCACGCGCCGCACAGGAAGACCCCTCCCTGCCCCATGAAGAGGTTGCCGACGGAGTGCCGGAGCTGCTTGCGGTGGCTTCCCGGCTGTGGTCATGAGTCAGCTACCGCCTGCGCGGCAACTTCCGATCGTGGGGCAGTCCCGTGCCTAGGGTTGGGTTGGGTTGGGATGAGTGGGTGGGCGTTGATCGCCACGGACAGCCCCCCGGGCAACTCGTCCAGGTACTTGGAGGTGGTGCTCACCGAGGCGTGCCCCAACAGCTGGGCGACGACTTTCACGTCCCAGCCCTCGGCCAGCATCAGGGTCGCTGCGGTGTGCCGCAGCCCGTGCGGGACCACTGCCCTCGCGTGGGCCGGGTCCGCGGCACGGGTGCGTTTCACGGCCCGTTCGAGCAGCCGTTCGATGTCGCGCACCGCCAGACGGTTGCCGGTGGGAGAGAGCAGCAAAGCGGCCGGCGCCGCGGAGCCAAGACGAGCTCGGTAGGCCACGATCACCGCCTCCAGCCACGGCGGGAGAGGCACCGTGCGCCAGGTGCGGCCCTTGCCGTAGATCTGCAGGGAGCCCGGGGAGTTGGGCGTGGCGGGAGTGTAGTGGTCGGTGTCCAGGCCCACGATCTCCCCGGCCCGCAATCCCAGTACCCCCATCAGGGCCAGGGCGATGGCGTCACGGTCGTGGTGGACGTTCGTGGTGTCGTCGCCGGGTCCGTGGGTGAGCAGGGCCTGGGCTTGTTCGAGGTCCAAGGAGGTGCGCTCAACCCGGAGCTTGCCTTCGTCTTTGGGTTCCATCTCGGAGGTGCGCATGGGGGAGACGGTCGCGAAGGCCTGGTCGACGCAGTAGGCGAAGAATCCCGACAAACTCCGGCGCATCCGCAGCGTCGAGCCGGCGGCCTTGGTATCGGTGGTGGCCATTCGCCGCCGCGGGTCCTGAACCGTCTCACCGGGTCCCGGTCTGCGGCGGTGATCGGCGGTGTTGGCGTAGGCAAGCAGGACCTCGTCGATGTGTAGCCCGGTCACCGACTCGGTTGTGTGCGCCTCAGCGTCAGGGAGGAGCTCGAGGAAGCGGTGCAGGTCTGCGGTGTAGTTGCGCACGGTGGCCGGGGACAACCGCCGGATCAGCACCTTCCGCCGGCAAACCTCCAAGTAGCGCTCCGCTGCATCGGGAAGCGGGATCTCGGTCGGTATCGGTGGCAGGGCCATGACAGCACTCCTCTGGGATGGTGGGTGACCACCAGGCCTTAGTCTCGTCGTGTTCATCGTGTCGGGCTGCCCATTCCGGACCTCGCGCCCGACGAACACAGTCGCCGGAGGGTGGAGACCACGGACGCTACCGACTGGGGTGGCATCCAACCGCAGGCGATGCCACGGTAGCCCTGGGATAGTCAGGGGAGGGGCATCCGGGTCAGCATACCGTGTCGTGTTATTACGCTACTACGACGCGATCCTGAAGCAGGTCACCATGGACCCATCTGGGAGCTCCTGTCAGGGCCTTCCGAGTCTTCGTGTCGGCGCCCCTCGAGGGCCCGATCGAACAGCACGAAACGCTCGTGCTTCACATGTGGCGTCTCCAAGGGCATGCAGAGGGTCATGATCGCCCTGGCGGTGGACACTGAGATGGTGACAGGTGTCGCCGCCCATTTCATCGACTCGCTCGACCCGACCAATCCAGCTGGTATCTGATTTCTGCCATATCTAGCACAGGGAGTTCCCATGACCTGGCCTGCATCAAGCATCCGCCGTTACGCCGCTTTCAGCGACACACCCACCGGTGGCAATCCCGCTGGAGTCGTCCTGGATGCCGCCACTTTGGACGAGGCCCAGATGCAGGGCATCGCCGCGCAGGTCGGCTACAGCGAGACCGCTTTCCTCACCGGGCCGATCACCCAGGACACCGTGATCCCGGTCCGTTACTTCGCCCCTGAGGGCGAGGTCGACTTCTGCGGTCACGCCACGATCGCCACTGCCGTAGCCCTGGGGGACGTGGCCGGAGTTGGTGCATACCAGCTCGCCACTCGCGTCGGGATCGTCCGGATCACCGCCGATCGCGACGCCACCGGCGCCACCGGAACCTTGGAAAGTCCTCCGTTGGACTGCTTCCCTCTTCAGTCGGCACACCTGGATGCCCTGTTGCAGGCATTGGGCTGGTCGGAGGCCGATCTGGACCCCGAATACCCGCCGGCCATCGGCTTCGGCGGCAACAAGCACCCCATCCTCGTCAGCCGTGATCCCCAGCGGTTGCGCACCCTGGACTACGACTTTGATGCCCTCAAAGCCCTGTGCCGGGAACACCAGTGGATCACCGTTCAGCTCATCACCTCCACCGGGCCAGGAACCTGGCAGGCGCGTGACCCCTTCCCATGGGGCGGTGTCGTTGAGGACCCTGCCACCGGGGCCGCCGCGGCAGCCTTCGCCGGTTACCTCGCCTCCCTGGACCGCATCACCCCCGGAGACTCATTTGTTATCCACCAGGGCGCCGACATGGGACGACCCAGCACCCTTGAGGTCACCTTGCACTCCCACACGGCCACCGTCAGCGGCCACGCAACCCCCATCCCCGCATCCTGAGCACTTACCCCAGCAGGAGGGACTGAGTTTCGATGCACTCACCATGGCCGGGCGGAGGACCGCCTCGTGTGCAGGACCCGGAGCGGAAGCTGTCTCACATGTGGCACAGCTTCTGGCCTGAGCTCGGTACAGGGTTGCTAAGTCAGACGTCGCTGACGATCTCGCGCACCCAACGTCGCAGCAAGGGCTCGTAACCGGTCAATGACCACTGCTGGCGCATACGACCTGGACTGTCGGAGCTGATCGCCGATTCGTAGGACCTGTTCTGGTGGGTGGGCTCGGACGGCCCGGTCCACGATGCCTCGGTGGGTGGGGTCCTGAAACATTGCCTCGAGCTGGGCGGAGGGCCGGGACGCGGGGGCACACTGAAGGGCGAAACACCTGTGCGAGGGCCTACGGAGCGAACCCGGAGGAGGGCATCCGGGTGGCCCCTGTCGGGCGGGGCACGGGGGAAAGCGGCAGGCATTTCCCAGGAGGTACACCGTGACCACGCCGACTCCACCGCATCGGAACACCGAGCGTCGCCCCGCAGGTGATTCCCCGGCTCGGCGCCGGCCTGTCACGGTCTTCTTGGTCCTGGCACTCACCCTGGGCTGGACGGCGTTGACTGTGCCGGTGCTCACCGGTTTGCCCGGGGAGCCGTTCTTGCTGTTGCTGAACTACATCGGTCTGCTGGGCTCGGCGTTGCTGGTCACCCGCCTGGCCGACGGACCGGGGGCGGTCCGCAGGCTGCTGCGCCGGGCTTTCGCCTGGCGCTTCGGTGTCGGGCGGTGGGCTGTGATCCTGATGGGGATGCCGGTGCTCACGCTGGGGCTGGCTGCGGCCACCGGCACCCTGGTCTTTCCGCCGGCCGGCTGGGCGGCCGAGGCGGGGTGGTACCTGTTCAACACGCTGATCTTCGGGGCACTGGTGCTGAACCTGTGGGAGGAGTCCGCCTGGGGCGGGTTCCTCCAGACCCGGCTCACCGCCCGCCACGGGCTGCTGGTCGCTGCGCTGCTGACCGGGTTGCCCTTCGCAGGCATTCACCTGCCGCTGTACCTGGCCGAGGGCTGGAACCGCCAAACCGCCACGAACATCGCGCTGCTGTTTCTGTTGGTGCCCTTCTATCGCTACCTGCTGGGCATGCACCTGCTCGATACGGGCGGCAGCGTTCTGGTCATCGGCCTCCAGCACGCATCCTGGAACGCCGCCGGGAGCCTCGGTGCGGTGCAAGGGCAGTGGCAGGTCATGGTGGCGGTGGTCGTGCTCACCGTCCTGGTGGCCCTGGAGCGCAGCCTGCGGGGTGGAGGCTCCCGGCCGCTCGACCGGGACGCTGAACGACGGGCAGCTGCAGCATGGACAAAACCACACCACACCGACCGGTCCCTCAACCGGGACCGTGCGTGAACAACCACAGGCCCTTGAACCACGCCCGGGGACACCCAGGAACGCTCACCAAGTGATCTAAAAACACGCTCAGCCGCTGCTTGCGCCTTCCCTCGTCATGGACGGTGCCGTGATGGCCACGAGGAAGCACACACGGGTGGTGAGCCACCGGTCGTGGAAACGGATTGCAGCCATGAGCCGCCACCGCCGGCGCGGGCACCTGGCGGGCGGGCCTGAACTGACATCCCCTGCATAACGACTTGTCGACGCTTGCGCCCAGGCCGTTGTCGGTCCATGCACCCGCGCGTAGATTGCAGTTCTCGGGACTGTGCCCGGCGCCGACAGTCGACGCGGACGGTTCCGGAACGGGGGACGATCACCATGTCACGGACAAGCCGATCACGATCACCCCGGGTGCTCGGAACAGCGGCGGCGGCCTTCTTCGCTCTGACCGCGACCGGAGTCCCCGCCGACGCCGGAGGACCGATCGCTCCCAGCCCACCGTCCGGGGTGACTTCCTGTCCCCATTCCCCGCCGGAGGAGCCGGCCGAGCTCACGACGTACTCGGCAGTGGTCGCCGACGCGGCAATCGCCTTCGAGCACCCTTCCGCATGGACGGTGAGCGAGGATTTCACGGACGTGGGCGGCACGGCGACGGTCCTCGGCGAGAACGGTGCGCCGATCGCGTCCCTGGGCGTCTTCCTGACCTGGGGTGCGGTGTGCGGCCCGGACTGCACGATGCCGCCGGTCCTCCACCTGGAAGAGGTGCCCGGGGATGAGCCGTTGTCCAACAGCGGGGACTTCGTGGTGCGCACCGTGGCCATGGACCTGACGGAAAGTCCCGAGCTCCGGCAGGCCTACGAGTGGTCGGACAACGTGCGGGTCGTGACCTCCCTGACCGACGCCGAAGTGCCGGTGCCCACCGAGATGCTCCCCTTCGTCATGTACGGCGTGGGACTGATCGAGACGGGGGTGCTGGCTCCCAACGAGATCTACTACCGCCCGGTGATCTTCAGCTCCACCCGGGACTTCGCCACCCTCGAGGAGGCTAAAGACTACGCGTCCTCGGTGGAGCACCGACAGGTCCAAGAGATGATCGCCTCCTTCCGGGGATAGCCCCAAGGTAAGACGCCGGGCTCGCCATGGCCACGGCGACCGCCGACGGCCCAGGCCGGGCACCGACCGGTGCCCGGCCGGAGCGGACCTCGGGATCCTCGCGGCTGGCAGGTCCCGTCGAACTCGCTGGCGATGATGTCGACGGCGTTGGACGCGAAAGCAGCCGTCAGCGTCACGGCCACCGACACCGATAGGGCGTAGACCGACGCGGTGGTGCGGCTCGTGTACTGGACGTCCAGACGAGCGTCCAGCTGTACCCGGGCAGGAGGTTATTGGCGCGGGCCGAGGGTGAAGGGGTGGGCGTTGACCGCCACCGACAGCTCCCCGGACAACCCGTTCAGGTACTTGGACGTAGTGCTCACCGCGGCATGGCCCAGTAGCTGGCGACGACTTTCACGTCCCACCCCTTGGCCAGAATTAAGACCCGCATCGCCTGCCCGGGATCGAAACCACACCTCGTCCGGGCAGGCACCGCTAGCTCCTGAAGCGGACCATCTTCTGGATCCTGTGCTTCCAATGACTCGGGCTGCACTAGAACCGCACCGAGGTCATGCTGCTGTCGATGCTGCTGCCCACTGTCACGCTCGTTATCCTCCCCTTGCGCGTTAGATCATCGGGTGGTGAAGTCAGGGCCACCCCTCTTCCAATGGCCGAGTTCAATAGGGGTCGAGGTGGCCTGATCCGCATCTGATTGTGTCTTCACTGCGACTCAGGATGATCGGTGCTGGTGGACGTTTTGTGGCCATCGGTGCCCACCGTGGGGCCGACCCGGAGGATTCCCCACATGCCCTGAGGGACGGCCCACTTGAGCACCCCGCTGCGGTAGGCGTGGTCGCCCTCGTGTGTGGGGGTGAACTCGAATGTTCGGGCGCTACCCGAGCTGATGGCAGATTCGGCCGAGACCATGGATGCCGTCTGTGCTCCGGCATCTGATCGGAAGCGGTGCTCTGGCCACGTGACGCCGTGGATGGTGAAGCTGTAGGCGCGGGGCTTGTCGAGGGCGCCCACCAGGTGGAAGCGCACTTTCCGTCCGGCCGGCACTTCCCAGACCGGGGTAGCCGGTTCCTTGTGGAGTGAGTAGTCGCTGCCGCGTGGGTCGAAGATCGGCCCGATGGGTTCAGCACGGTAATTGAACCCCTTTTGGCCCTGGTCCTCCTTTTCTGCTTCACCGACTTCTTCCGGGGGGTCAGGGAGCGGGAAGCCGGGCTTGCCGTTGTTGTTGAGGAATAGCCGAAGCCCGTCCTGCATCAGCAGCACGATCTGCTCAGTTACCTGCTCCTCGGCGGGGAGCTCGGTTCCCTTGCGTGTGACGGTCACGTGCGGCCCGTGCCACTGCTCCACCTCGAGGTCCGGGGTGGTGGCTACTGGATGAGGTGTGGCGTCATTGGGCAGCACGACAAGGGCTCCTACCAGACCGTGGTGGCGGTGGTGGCGGACATCGGCCATGTCCTGCAGCAGGACTGGTCCGAGCGGCTCATTGCTGCCGGCGGGGCGAGTGGTGTCCCAGCGGTACTTCCGGGTCTGGCCGGGTGGGACCGTCTGTGGTGGGTTGAACCCGACGTTGGCCCCGTCGTGCTGGGTGACGTCGTAGGTCACGAGATCGGCGTGCAGTGAGACCTGCTGGGACACGGGGCGGTCGGCCCGTTCCACGGGGACCTCGGGGGCGAAGGGCTCGACGCGCAGACCAGCAGAGGGGGCAACGGAAAGGCAGTTCTGGAGCTCCACCACCACCTGATCACCCTCCTGACACCACAGCACCAGGGGTTCCAGATCCTCCGGTGTAGTCGGGTCCGGGCAGGGCTCGTCGAAGGTGTCGACCAGTTCGTAGATGAGTGCGTACGGGTCGATGATGTCGTCCCGGTAGCGCAGGTTGGCCAGCCTGGCCCGGACCCGGAACAGTCGCTCCTTTGGTGGGGGTCCTGGTGTCGCGGTGACGTCTGCTGAGGTGGCGGTCTCTTCTGTGGCGTGCCTCGGTGTGTGGGTGTTTTCGAGGGTGACCAGGTCGGGGGGTAGTTCGGCAGGTGGCTTGTCGAGAGCGCGGATCAGTCCCCAGCATCCGAGCCACATGTCGTCGGCTCCGGAGAGTTTGTAGAGGTAGTCGCCGCGGTGGAGCGGGGCCTGGTTGATGAAGGTGAAGGCCTCGGCGAGTCCGGTGGTCTGCTGATTGCGGATGATGGAGTCCACCTGCTCGCGGAAGCGCAGCCACCGCAGCGCGTGGATCTGGAAGCTGTGCGACTCCTCGTGTGATCCCTGCAGGAGGCGGATCCAGACGGGATCGTTGGCGTACGCAGTGAAGATGGTGGTGTCCGGGTCGCCTTGGACGCGGGAGTTGAACCAGTTGGCCGGATCCCCGCCGCGTTCCCGTAGCGGTGCGTTGCGGTAGTTCAGGCCCATCACGCCCTGGTCTCCGTGACCGCCGGGCTGCGCCGGCGGGTTGAGCGCCCGGTTGTGGCGGTCCCACATCGGGATGAAGTCACCGATTCCGATGCAGAACTCGCGGAACCAGCGCGGCTGACGTATGTCCTTAGGGTGGCGTTGGATGAGCGCCTGGACGCCGGTGACGATGTCGTGGTCGGCCTCGATGTGGCGCAGGAAGCGCGAGCCGGCGGGTTCCACGAGTAGGGCCCCGAACAACCCGTGCTTCTGCCGGTAGTTGGCGAACAGGTGGTCGTGGAAGAAGATCGTGCCGTACTCCTGGTCCGCCCACCAGCGGTACACCATCTTGCGTCCGTGCCTGGCCCCGCTCATGTAGTTCCAGCCCACGCTCGCCCCGTCGGCGCAGATGGGGTCGAACTTCACCATGTGAACGTGCGGGGCGCACTCGCCCTCCCACGGCAGCGCCGGGCACGGCGGGAAAGCGTGGTCGAACTCGGTTTCCTCGATCACCTCAGGGGTGTCGTTGCGCATGGTCAGGTTCACGATCTGCCCGTGCTGGGCGCGCAAGAACAGCGGCTCGAGGGGCCCGGGGCGGTCGGCCGGGTCGCCTTCTGCGGCCAGGTAGTAGAGATGACCGTCATCATCGTGCCAGCCGTGGCTGTTGTAGTCGATGCGCCGACGCGCCACGACGATGTCGTGACACACCTGGGTGGAGATGTTCTCAGCGAACAATGTCTCGGGCTTCTTCCATTCCTGCGCTTGTTGCCCGGCCAATCGGTTGCGGGTGAACAACTCCCCAGGAACCGGCAGGGCGTTGAACGCCTCCCTCTCCAGGGATGTCGGGACCGGGCGGTAGTCGAAGTCGGCCGGCATGTCGGCTGCCCGCAGGGAGGTCACCCCGCAGGGCAGCTCGGAGGCGTGCCTGTCCTTCTCATTGCAGGAGCGTTCCTCCTCAGTGAACTCACGATCCGGCCACGGAGGACGGGGCGATTTCTGCTGTGGTGTCCCGGGGATGTAGAGCGGGTAACCAGGCTGCTCAGGGGTGGGCGATGGCGGGGGCTGTCGGTCGGGCAGAGGCAGGAGCCGCTCGATGCGGGTGCCGTCCGGATAGCGTCCGATCCGCCGTCCGGCGTACACCGGGTCCTCACTCGCCAAGACATCGCCGTCCCCACCGTCCTGGCGGGTCTCGAAGGTGCGGAACATGCCCCACATGCCCTCGTGGAAGTGCGGGTACAGGTGGCAGTGGAAGATCACGTCACCGGCGACCTGGTGGCGGTTGCCCGCCCCCCAGAGGGGGTCGATGGTGTGCCCGGTCTGCGGGCTGATGGAGATGGCGTCGATGCGTGGGGAATCAGGGTCTTGGGCCACCGCGTGCCACTCATAGAGGTGCAGATGGAAGACGTGCGTCTCCTTGACCGCGGTGTGAACCAGGCGGATGCGGACGGGGTCCCCGATGTATGCCCGCAGGATCGGCGTGACGGGGTCCCCGAACATCCACGAACTGTGGTGCTGCTCCTCGTTGAGCACCGGCCGCTCCAGGACGTGACCGGTGCGCATCCACCTCCACATCGTCCGTTCCCGGTTGATCATCGGTTCGGCACGGTAGGAGATGGGCATGATCGGCAGCTCTTCATGTCCGCCGCCGTGCCCACCCCCTCCGTGGCCGCCGCCGTGATCGTGCGCGGTGCAGGGACTGGTCTCCAGCGCATCGTGGGCGGGCACGTACTCCGGCTCGTCGTGGAAGAACACCACGAACTCCCGGTGGGCCTCCTCCTCGAAACAGGCCCGCTCCTTCGGCGCCCGCCACTTGTGGTCGGCCAGCGTCGTCGTGGACTCCTCGTCCTTGCTCGGGTTCATGCCCGGCGGGATCACATCGAGATAGAGCCCGTCGAGCTGCTGGAAATCCCCTGTCCCGTCCTCCCCGTGAGAGGCGATACCGGTGATCGGGTCCCGCCACGTCGTGCCCGGCGGTTCCACGACGAGGGCGCCGAAGAGCCCGTGCACGTTCGTACCGTCCTCCGCGCCCGAGTAGTTACCGCCGTCGTGGAACGGGAAGACCCCCTCGTGGTCACAGGTCCACGTGTACTCCCGCTTGCCCCCGAACGGGGCAAGATTTGAGGGGTTGGCTCCGACGTGGGAGCCGTCGGAGGTGGTGACGTCATAGCCGCCGGCGACGAGGTGCAGACCCACTGCGCGGTCCTTGATCTCGTTGTGCAGGGTCACGGTCACCTGCTGCCCGCGGCGGGCGCGCAGCACCAGGGGGCGGACCAGAGGATGGGGCTGCATGGCCTGCGCAGGCGTCATGGGCAGATCGACTTTGATGATCTTCGCGCGGTCGCACGCCTCCTTGTACAGCTTCCCCAGATCGACGTCCTCCTTGCCGTCCGAGGGTCCTCTCCGCTGTCCCACCTGCGCCAAGGCCCGGATGTACCGCAGGATCGGGAGGTTGTCGCACAGCGCGAAGAGCATGCCGTTGTGGTCGTGATCTCCCTCCCGGTTGTAGTAGATCGTCATCTGTAGGGCAACGACGTCGTAGTGGACGGTCGTGGGCGCCGTGCCGTCCGTTTCAGGACCCGGCGTCACATCAGGTGGTGAGTCCGGTTGCTCACGGGGCAGTGGAGACTCGGTGGTGGGCATGCGATTCACCTTCCGGCTGGTGCATGGAGCAACGGGTCTAATTGGCAGGACGGCCGCCAACGGCGGGTTCCTGTCCCGGGGTGGAACCCGGTCAGATGTTCAATAGGTGGTGGGGTTATTCGACGCATCGGCCGCGAGAAAAACCCTTACTCCGCCTCTTGTGGTCGAGGTGCAAAATAGTTTTCAGATGCTCTTTCGGCTGGTCCCCACGTAGCCTGCTGTGGCATTGCCGGTCGTGACGGTTGTCTCGACCAGCACTGGACCCGTCGTGTGGGCGGAGTGCGGAGAGGAAGGATCGGCGTAACGATGACCCAGCCCCTCGGATTAGTTGGCGGGTGTAGCGCTAGAAAGTGTTCTGACCAGGACTATCGTCTCTGCGGTCTGTCACTCAGCCGTGATTACTACCGCGTCACTGAGGTGAGGTTGACGCACGGATGAACGACATCCGATTCAGCACGCTCCTGGGACGGAGGGCAGGACTGCGCGGGCGCCCACGCTCAGTACGCGAAGACGACCTGTAAGGCCTGTTTACCAGTTGCCCCGGAAACAGCATGCATCCCATACCACCTGAGTAATGGTGCGCATAAGAACCCTCGCAGTTGTCCCGTGACGGGTTCAGTAGAGGCTCGGTACTGCCGCTTCGGCTGTTGCCGGGGCGGTGTGGTGACGATAGTAGGCGTCCTCGAACTCTGTCGGGGGTACGAGTCCGATCTCTCCGTGCAGGCGCCGGTGGTTGAACCAGTCGATGTACTCGGCCACCGCGATCTCCAGATCGTCGATGCTCTTCCAGGGGCCCCGGTTGCGGACCAGTTCGGCCTTAAACAACGAGTTGAACGCCTCGGCCAGGGAATTGTCGTACGAGTCCCCGGTAGATCCCACCGAGGCCACCGCCCCGACCTCCACCAGGCGTTGGGTGTAGCGCACAGCGACATACTGAACTCCCTTGTCGCTGTGGTGGACGACCCCGGTGGTGTCGTGGTCCTCCCGGGCGCGGGTCCACAACCCCATCTCCAGGACGTCCAGGGCCAGATCGGTGCGCAGGGAGGTCGACAGCTGCCAGCCCACGATCCTGCGCGAGAACACATCGACGACGAACGCGGCGTACACCCAGCCGGCGAAGGTCCGGCAATAGGTGATGTCCGCGACCCACAGCCGATCCGGTGCCGTGGCGGTGAAGGACCGCTCCACCAGGTCCGGTCGAGTGTCAGGGCCCGTGCCGGCCACGGTGGTGCGCGGCCCCTTGGCCCTGCTGATCCCGCGCAGCCCGGCCGCACGCATCAGCCGGTGCACCGTGCACCGGGCCACTCGATGACCTTGCCGGCGCAGCTCGGCGTGGACCTTGGTGACCCCGTACACCCCGTAGTTGTCCGCGTGCACCTCGGCGATCACCGTGGTCGTGGCAGCGTCGCTGACCGACCGCGCTGACGGTGGCCGGGTCTTGGCGACGTAGTAGGTGCTCGGGGCGATCTGTGTCCCGGCCTCCGTGAGGACGCGGCAGATCGGCTCGACCCCGAAGTCACCCTTGTGAGCGTCGATGTAAGCCACTACCTGTTGTGTGGGTAGAACGAGCTCACGCCGCGAAGAAAGCCGAGGCCGACCGCAGGATGGCGTTGGCTCTGCGGAGCTCCCGGACTTCTTTCTCCAGTTCGGCCATCCGCTGGGCGTCATCAGTGGTGGTTCCCGGCCGGTACCCCTCGTGGACCTCGGCCTGTCTGACCCAGTTGCGCAAGGTCTCCGGGTTGATCCCCAATTGCTGCCCGATCCGGGCCAGCGCCCCGGCCTTCGTCGCCGGGTCCCGCCGGGCCTCCACCGCCATTCGAGTCGCGCGCTCCCGCAACTCGTCCGGGTACTTCCTCGGTGCTCCCATGACTCTCATCCTTTCGTGGAATGAAAGCCTCTACCAGACCCGTCACGAGACAACGGCCACGCCCCGGTCGGCGAACCAGACGATGGCCCGGCGCAGCACCTCGATGGCAGTGTCGGCCTTCTCGTCGGCGCAGATCTCGGCATAGGCCACCCGCGAGTAGTCATCGATCACGGTGTGCACGAAGGCGGTCCCGATCACGGGGCCACGCACCTGACCTTTGCGGCGCTGGGCATCGGTTGCTGCGCGGTTGCGGTCGCCCTGCTGCTTGCCGACGTAGCGCCAGCCACCTCCACCAGGGATATTGCCGAACTTAGTGACATCGACATGGATCAGCGAGCCTGGGAGCTGGTGCTCGTAGCGGCGCAGAGGTTCACCGGTGACGCGGTCGAGGCGGGACAGCCGGTTGATCCGGCAGCGCACCAGTACCGCGTGCACGGTCGAGGCGGGCAGGCCGAGACGGCCGGCGATCTGCACCGGTCCGAGGCGGTGGCGCCAGCGCAGCGCGACGATCCGACGCACCAGTGCCGGGCGGGTCCGGGTGGGGCTGGTGTGCGGGCGGGAGCTGCGGTCGGCCATCCCGGCCGGGCCTTCGGCCCGGTAGCGATCGGCCCATTTCTTGGCCGTGCGGGGGGAGACCATGAACATCTTGGCCGCTGCGGCATAGGTCCACTGGTCGTTGACGATCAACCGGGCCAGCCGCAAACGGGTGCGAGGAGTCAGGACGGCGTCATTCGTGGGACACGAAGACCTCCGGTTGGTGAAGCGGTGAACTAGACAGCTCCACTTCACTACCGGGGGTCTTCCCCTGTCAGCCCCACTCACCGCCGCGAGGCGGGACAACCTCCCTGGACATCACATCTAGGGCGACGCTGTACCGACGGATCCGGGAGCTGCCGCAGCCAACGGCCATCTGGGCTCTCAGTGGGTGATCTTGGCGCTCTCCCGCTGGATGGCGCGGTAAATCGTCGCCCTCGACACCCCGAACAACTCGGCCAGCTCGGCCAGCTCGGCCTGATTGTGCTCACCCTGCTCATGCAGCGCCATCAGATGGCGCCGCTGCAGGGCAGAGTGCTTCGGCTGCTTGCCCCGCAACCGGCCCCTGGTCCGAGCGATGGCCATGCCCTCGCGGGTGCGCATCCGGATCAATCGGACTCGAACTCCGCGACCATGCTCAGCACATTGAACAGCAACTGGCCCACCGGATCCGTCGGGTCGTACTGACTACCACCCAGTGAGAGCACCACGCCCTTGGCGGTGAGCTCATCGGCGATGTCCCGGGCATCAGGCGCCGACCGGGCCAGGCGATCGAGCTTGGTGACCACCAAGGTGTCTCCGGGCCAGCAGGCAGCCATCGCCTCTCGCAACCCTGGACGGGTCCGGTTCGCCCCGGTCAGACCGTGATCCACGTAGATTCGGCCCTCGGCCACACCCAGGCGTAGGAGGGCCTCGCGCTGCACGGTGAGGTCTTGTTCGATGGTGGAGACCCGAGCGTACCCGACCCTCTTCCCGGCCATGCATCCAGTGTTGCGTAGAACGGGCGTGTGCGGGCACCCCCTCTATGAACGGGTCATACGGGCATCAACCACACCCGGTTTCACAGCGAAGCACCCCAAGCCACGGCCTCGTACCGGTGAAGGTCGGTTGTCGCCGCGTCTGCTGGGGATTGGGACGACGGGTTGTGTGGGTTCAGATGAAGAGGGCGCGGTTGAGACGCACGCCGTATTCGGCGTCGGGGTTGGTGGTGGCGTCCCCGACCCGTTCCTGGATGGCGGCGACGGCCAGGTCGCGTCGCTTCGGCGATCGCCTCGCGTCCGCTGCTGCCCACTGCTCCGGCATCTCTTGGAGGGTGAGGTCGGTGCAGTAGCACGGGGTGCCCGGCTGCTGGCGCCACGACTGCGCCAACGGGCCCGCGTCGAAGGCGTCGAAGCCGGTGGCCTCGACGAGAGCCATGCCCACGGCCCGGTCCTGGTCGTCATCGGCTGCCACAGGGATGGCGATGCGGTCCGGGCTATCCGCCGGCTTGTTTTTGGCCGCGAAGGAATGGGAGCCGATCGCGTTCCACGCCTTGACCACCGGTCGTCCCAGCTGTTCAACCACCCACAGGCTCTCGACCTGACCGGCCTCGATGGCCTCGATCCTGCCGTCGCGCTGCGGATAGTAGTTCGAGGTGTCGATGACCACGGTGCCGGACGGCACACCGGTGAGCAGCGGCGCGATCTGCGGAAGACGGTGCAGGGGAACGGAGAGGATCACGACGTCGACATCGTTCACTGCCTCGGCCGCCAGGACCGCGCGTCCGCCTGAGGCCAGCGCCTCGGGCCCGATTGTCTGTGGGCCGCGCGAGTTGGCGACCTTGACGTCGTGTCCGGCTGCGCTCAACCGCTGGGTCAGAGTGGTGCCGATGTGCCCGATGCCCAGAATGCCGATCTTCATGGTCTGTCTCCTCGCTGCAGGTGGATGCCCCCGATGGGGGCGAGGGGGTGTGGGTCAGGCCGTTGCCGCCGAGGCACCCGGTGTGGGTTCTGCGGGGGTGTGCGGGTCGAGTGGTCGAGGCCGGCGCACGAACAGGGTGGCGAGGGCCGAGGCGGAGGCGATGACGGCCGCGGCGGTGAAGGCGGCTTGTGCGGCGGCGACGGACTGGCCCAGATCCAGGGGTCCGGTGCCGTGTGCGGTGGATCCGAGGGTGTGGGCGGAGACGAGGATGGCGGTGCCGGCCGCGCCACCGAGTTGCTGGATGGTGCCGAAGGCCGCGCTGCCGTGGGGGTAGAGGTGAGCGGGCAGCGCCGAGAGTGCGGCCGTGGTCAGCGGGCTCCACATCAGCGCCTGCCCGACGATCATCGCGATGTAGGCGATGAGCAGGGTCGAGACGGCAGTGTCAGCGTCGATCCGGCTGAGGAACCACAGGGAGGCGGCCACGATGAGCGCTCCGGGGATCGCCAGGGGTCGAGGGCCGAGGCGGTCGTAGAGTCGCCCGCCGATGGCCGAGACCACGGCGATCGTGACACCGCCGGGCACCAGGAAGAGCCCGATCTGCAAGGTGCCCAGCCCGCTGACACTGCTCAGCACCAGCGGGAAGACGACTCCCGTGCCGAAGGCCGTCATGGTCAGGGCCAGCATCACCAGCAGCGGCACCGTGAACGCCCTGACAGCGAAGATCCGCACGTCCAGCAGCGCGTCGTCGGTGCGCTGGAGCGCCCGCTGCCGCAGGACGAACGCGGCGACGCCCAGGACGCCCACGAGGATGGGGAGGTAGGGGGAGACGGGGGTGTGGCCCGAGGTGGACTCCCCGATGGTGGCCAGCCCGTAGACCAGCGCACCGAACCCCGCGGCCGAGAGAGCGAGGGAGAGTACGTCGAGGGTGACCGGCTCCGGTGTGGTGATGTTGCGCAGCTTCACCGCACCCAGCACGAGTCCGACCAGGGCGACCGGCACCATCAGGATGAACAGCCACCGCCAGCTCAGCTGGGACAGCACCAGGCCGGAGACCGCCGGACCCAGGGCCGGGGCGGCGGAGGACACGATCACGACCAGCGCCATGATCCGGCCCTGGCGGGCCGCCGGGACCAGGCGCATGGTCGTGGCCATCAGCAGCGGCAGGAAGACGGCGGTGCCCACTGCCTGGATGATCCGGCCGGTGAACAGGACCCCGAAGCCGGGGGCGAGAGCGGCGAGCACCGTCCCCAGGGTGAAGAGCGACATCGCGGTCAGGAAGATGGTGCGCAGGTGGAACTTGCGCATCACGAAGCCGGTGGCCGGAATCAGGACGGCCAGGACGAGCAGGTAACCGGTGGTCAGCCACTGCCCGGTCGTCGCGGTGATCGCCAGCTCCTCGATGAGCGTGGGCAGCGCGACCCCCAGCAGCATCTCGTTCAGCAGCACGATGAAGGTCGAGGCCATCAGTAACCCCAGCACCAGGCCGTCACCGGGGGCGAGCTTGTCGCGCGAACCCGCGACCTGGGAAGTGGCCAGCACGTGAGGGCCGGTATCGGGCTGTGGGTCGATCGACGCCTGGCGGGTAGTCATCGGGGGTTCTCTTTCCTGATGCGGTGGGCTCAGCCTCGCGGAGGGCTCTGGGCAGACCGGGTCCTGTGGTCGACGGCGAGGGAGGGGCGTACCCTCAAACGGAGGGCGCCTCCACATCAGTAAACCGGAGAGTGTCTCCCTTTGACAAGTGACTGCTTCTCTCCCTGCTTGTGATCGTGGCCACGTCTGGGGTGGCGGCTGGCGACTGGAGTTTGTGGGCCGATGACGCAGCAGGGGTGGTGCTGGTACGCGGACCACCCGGAGTGCGCGCCGCAGATCCCGGACCGAGTCCCCGGCGGTGGTGCAGTGCGGTGACTGGAACTGGGTGGGTTCGGCAGGTGGTCGGTGGTGCGAGTCCTGTCGAGCGGGACGCGTCGGGTTTTGAGCTGGAGGATGCCCTCGCTTGCCCTCGGCGACCATGCGGAGATAGTCTCCACTTAGTCGAGGAGAGGATCCGGACCATGACCGAGGCAGAGACCGGCACGCGCAGGCCGCGCACCGACGCCCGGCGCAACCGCACACGCATCCTCGAAGTGGCCGAGGAGTTCTTCGCCGAGGCCGGCATCACCGGGTCCCTGGACGCCCTGGCCAAGCGAGCCGGTGTCGGAGCAGGAACCCTCTACCGGCACTTCCCCAACCGCGACGCCCTGCTGGCCGCTCTGCTGCAGGCCCGCAACGAGGAGCTGGAGGCCCAGCGCGAGGCCCTCCGGCAGGAGGCCGACTCGGCGGTGGCGCTGGAGCACTGGCTGGACGCGCTGGGGGAGTGGGTCACCGCCTTCGACGGGCTGCCCGATCCCCTGCGGGCGGCACTGTCCCAGGAGTCCTCCCCGCTGGCGATCACCTGCCAGGGCTTCATCGCGACCACCGAGGAGTTCCTCGGCGCGGCCCAGCGCGAGGGCACCGCCCGGTCGTGGGTGCGTGGGCGGGACCTGTTCCTGGCCGCCCTGGCCACGGCCTGGGTGCGCGGGGCCGCCATGGCCGACGAGGCCTCGACGCAGGCCGTGCGCGAGATGGTCCGCTCCGGCTGGGCCACACCCCGACCCGAAGACACCCCGGCGACCTGACCAGCACCAGTAGCCACGGGGACGCCCGCACAGCCCAGTGCCGAGCACGGCGCTCCTCAGGACGAAGCGGCAACGACCGCGGAGTCCGTGAGGGTTCCCAGGTATCGGCCCGCCGGCTCCTCGTGAACCGCCACTGCGGGCCCTACGCCCGAGTGGACGTCACCACCTTCATTCCATCCCACCTACCCCGGAACGAGGACTCGTCATGCCCACCCTTGGCATCATCGGCAGCGGCAACATCGGCGCGGCCATCGCGCGCCTGGCGACAGCGGCCGGCATCCCGGTCGTCATCGCCAACTCCCGTGGCCCCGAAACCCTCACCGACCTCGTCGCCGAGCTGGGTCCGCTGGCCACCGCCGGCACCGTCGAGCAGGCGGCCGACGCCGGGGAGCTCGTGGTGCTGTCCGTGCCGCTGACCGCGACCACCGCCCTCCCGGCGGGGCTGCTGGACGGCAAGACCGTGCTCGACACCAGCAACTACTACCCGTTCCGCGACGGGCGCATCCCCGAGCTCGACGCGGAGGAGCTCACCACCAGCGAGCTCGTCCAGCGACACTTCACCGGCGCCCGGCTGGTCAAGGCGTTCAACAACATCCTCGCCCACCACATCCCCGCCCTGGCCCGCCCCGCCAGGTCCCCCGACCGCACCACCCTGCCCATCGCCGGCAACGACGCCGCGGCGAAGACCCAGGTGACGGCACTGATCGACCGGCTCGGCTTCGACACCCTCGACGTCGGCGCCCTGACCGAGAGCTGGCGGTTCGAGCCCGAGGCTGCCGCCTACACCCGCCTCTACCTCGCCGACCCCGCCACCCCCGATGAGCGCCTGCTCGAGGCCCCCGCCGCCCCCGTCACCGCCGCCCGGTTGGCCTCCGCCCTCGAGGGGGCCCAGCGGGTGCGGGTGGCCGAGCGCACCTTCTGACCCGGCCCCGGAGGCGCACCCGCTTACCGATCCCGACGGTGATGACCGCCCCGGCCCGCCCCTGGGTCGAGCGTGCGCCGCCGTGATGCCCAGCCCAGAAGATCACTCACTGGGTGATGAATGAGGCCTCGTCCGCAGCCCCGGCGCCCTTCCCCCATGCCGCCCCGATTGAGGACGGGAGTACCGCACAGTCCCGGGGCGGGGTGAGGTGTGACTCTGGAGTCGCCTCGGTGCTGACAACAAGGTGCCACCCCGCAGACCGGCCCTCCTGGCGATCGTCGGCAACCAGGCGCCGAGCCCATGGGCCAGGGGCAGCGCCGGGCCGCCGTCGGGATGTCGACACGGTTGCCCACTACTTCGCCGGCGACATCGGTCCCCACGGTTACCCAACACTCATCGGCCTCTCCGGGTCGAGGAGGGGGGGGGTCGCTCCGTTGACAATGTGGAGACAGTCTCCATATCTTTGGGACAAGTAGGCGGAGAGACACTCCGTTTAAGTTCCCTCACACTGGAGAATCCTCGATGACCAGCCCGCAGATGATCCTCGGCATGCAGCTCGGCAACGGCTACGGTTCCCAGCCCGCCGCCTGGCGTGCTCCCGGGGTGGACCCGTCCAGCTACACCGACTTCGACGCCCAGGTGCGCTACGCCCAGGCCGCCGAACGCGGGAAGTTCGCGTTCCTGTTCCTGCCCGACTTCCTGGCCCTGAGCGGGAACCTGGAACACGAGGCGCCCCAGCTCACCCTGGAACCCATGATGACGCTGGCGGCGATCGCCCGTGGCACCCGGCGCATCGGGCTGGTGGCCACCGGGTCGACGACCTTCAACGAGCCCTACAACCTCGCCCGGCAGTTCAAAGCCCTGGACGTGATGAGCCACGGCCGTGCCGGCTGGAACGCGGTGACCACCAGCGACCCCAGCTCCGCGGCCAACTTCGGCCGCCAGATCGCCGCCCGCCCGCAGCGCTACCAGCGCGCCCACGAGACCATCCAGATCACCCAGGCGCTGTGGGGCAGCTGGCAGACCGACGCCTGGCTGAGGGACACGAGCACCGGACGGTTCGCCGACCCGGCGAAGATCCAAGCGATCAACTTGGGCGGGGAGCACGTCGCCTCCCAGGGGCCGCTGCCTGTTCCGCCCTCGGAGCAGGGCCAGCCGGTGATCTTCTCCGCCGGAGGCGGAGCGAACGGACTCGAGATAGCCGGCCGGTACGCCAGCGCCGTCATCGGTGCGGTCTTCACGATCGAGGACGCACGCACCCAGCGCGAAGCCATCAGGGACGCTGCGCGCGGGGCCGGACGGAACCCCGACGAGGTGAAGTTCTTCGCCGGGGTGATGCCGGCCATCGGCCCCACCAAGCGGGCCGCCCTGGATCGCCGCGTCGCCTTGGGTGAGCACACGTTCCCGGCCCGGGTGCCGTACCTGGGGTCCATGCTGGGACTGGAGCTGGAGGTCAGTCAGCTGGACCGGCCACTGACCCCCGCCCAGCTGGCCGCTGCGCGGCCTAGCCCCTTCGATCCCCGCTCCCCGCGAGCCCTGGAGGTCGCCCGGGAGGGGTGGACCATCCGCGACATCCTCGCCCACGGGGTCATCGACTACCACCCCACACCGGTGGGGCCCGCGTCAGTGACCGCCGATCACCTGCAGGAGTGGTTCGAGGCCGGGGCCGCCGACGGTTTCTGGGTCTCCATCGACGTCTACGAGGACGGGATCGACACCTTCGTCGACGAGGTCGTGCCCATCCTGCAGGAGCGCGGGCTCTTCCACCTCGACTACGAAGGTCCCACCCTGCGCGAGAACCTCGGGGCCCCTGCCCAGTACGGGCTGGACCCCCGGCTCACGGATCCGGCCCGATGAACCCGGCCATGAGCACAGCAGCCCACCGGCGGGACATCGACCCCCCGGGCCTTCGGGGACACGCTCGGGCTCTACGCCTCTGGGATCACGATCATCACCGGCCATGACGAACAGGGCCCGATCGGGTGCACCTGCCAGTCCTTCTACAGTGTCTCCACCGACCCGCCGCTGATTTCCTTCAGCGTCAAGAAGACCTCCACCACCTATCCCCGGATCCGGCAGACCGGGAGATTCGCGGTCAACGTCCTCTCGCAGGCGCAGCAGGGGGTGTCGAACCAGTTCGCCCGCAAGGGTGCCGACAAGTGGGCGGGCATCCGATGGGGCTCGACCCGGGCGGGCAACCCGGTCCTGGAAGACACCCTGATGTGGCTCGACTGCGAGAGCTGGGCCGAGCACGACGCCGGTGACCATCTCATCGTCCTGGGCAGGGTCATCGAGATAAGCCCGGCCACCCAGCCCGTGCGCGAACCTTTCCTGTATTTCCAGGGTCGATACCGTTACCTGCACCCGGACCAGGCGCCCTGAGGTGCGTCACCAGATGTGGTGCCGGCATGGTGAGCTGGCCCCTCAGTGGCCGGCGGGTGCGGTGCTGGTGCGGGTGACGAGCTGGGCGGGAAGCACGGTGTGCTCCCCGGTCACGGTGGTGTCCTCAGTCGTCGCATCCAAGCGGCGCAGCGCCAGGTCCACGGCGGTGCGGGCGAGCAGGCGGGGGTCCTGTGCCAGTGTGGTGAGGTCGAGGTAGGGCAGGGAGGCCTGCTCGGAGTCGTCGAAGCCGACCACCGACAGGTCCCCGGGCACGCACCGGCCCAGGATCCGTGCCTGGCTGACCACCCCGACCGCGCAGCGGTCGTTGAAGGCGACCACGGCGGTCGGCGCGGGGTCCTGGGCCAAGAGCTGGGTGATCGCGGTGGCACCGCCGGCCTCCGAGGCGCCACCGCGCACGATCAGCATCTGCTCGCCGAGGCCTGCAGCGGCCATGGTGTCCTGGTAGCCGGCTCGGCGCCTGGCTCCGCCGGCCTCGCGGTCGGCGTCGATGTAGGCGATCCGCCGGTGCCCGAGGCCGAGGAGGTGCTCCACGGCCAGGACTGCGCCGCGGTGGTCGTCTGTGGCCACGCTGTCGAAGCCCGCCGCGTCGAAGGCCCGGGTGGCCGAGACGACCGGCAGGGTCGCACTGATCTGTTCGAGGCGGGCCTGGGACAGGGCACTGCCCAGTAGGATCAGGGCTTCGCACCGGTCGCGCAGCAGGGCCTCGAGGGCGGCGTCCTCGGCCCGGTGCGGAGTGACGGCGGACAGCACCATGTCGTAGCCCCGTTGCTGGGCGGCGGTGTGCAGGCCATCGAGAATCTCCCCGTGGAATGGCTGGACGGGTTCGAAGGCCACCCCGAGCAGCCGGGAGCGGCCCTGGCGCAGCAGGCGGGCGCGTTCGTCGCGGCGGTAGCCCAGTTGGGCGGCCACGGCCAGCACGTGGGCGCGGGTCTCCTCACTGGCCCCGGGGGCGTCACGGAAGACGATCGAGACCAGGGGCTGGGAGACCCCGGCCGCCCGGGCCACGTCGCGCATGGTGACGCGGCGCCCGGACGGGCGGCCGGGAGCTTCGGGGACCGGGGCGTCCGGGGTCACGCTGAGGACGTGGTGAAGGCGTCCCGGAAGCGTTCCAGGGCCACCTCGGGGTCGGCGGCGGCGAAGGCCTCCATCGCGATCACTCCTTCGTATCCGGTCTCGGTCAGGGCGGCG
This sequence comes from Kocuria sabuli, assembly GCF_040981185.1. Classification (NCBI taxonomy): domain Bacteria; kingdom Bacillati; phylum Actinomycetota; class Actinomycetes; order Micrococcales; family Micrococcaceae; genus Kocuria; species Kocuria sabuli. Next base: position 47,455 of record NZ_JAVHZE010000015.1, on the reverse strand, counting down.
GCCACTCGGGGGTAGTGGATCTCCCCGGTGCCGGGCTCGCAGCGTCCGGGGACGTCCGCCACTTGGATCTCTCCAATATACGGAAGCGCGCGGGCGCACAGCTCCACCAGGTTCCCCTCCCCGATCTGGGCGTGGTAGAGATCGAGGTTCAGTCGCAGATGCGGGCTGTCCACGGCTGTGACCAGGGCCAGGGTGTCCTCGGCCCGGCCGAAGGGCACCCCGGGGTGGTCGACCGCTGTGTTGAGGTTCTCCAGGGTGAACACCCGCCCGTGGCGTTCGCCCAGTGCCGCCAGCCGCTCCAGGGTGCGGGCGGCGGCCAGCCAGTCCGCCCCGGTCACGACCTCGTGGGCCACCACGGGCAGGCCCTGCGGGTCCAGTCCGGTGCCGTGGACGTTGAGCCGGGGGCAGTCGATCACCTCGGCCGCTGCCAGGGAGTCCTCGGCGGTGCGCAGCAGCTGTGCCGCCCCGTCCGGATCGATGAGGCTGCCGGAGACGTAGCCGGTCATCGACCCGAACCGGGCCCCGGTGCCCACCAGAGCGGGCAGGTCCTTGGTGGTCCAGTCCCAGATCTCCACCTGGAAGCCGGCCTCGTGCAGCCGCCGCACGCGCTGTTCGAACGGCAGGTCGGGGAAGAGCATCTCGGCGTTGGCCGCCAGGGTGAATCCGCTCACCGGGTGACCCCCACCAGCTCCAGGGTCACCGGGGCGCCGGTGCGGCAGGACTCGATGCAGCCCAGGGCGATCCGCAGCGCGTCGCGGGCCGCCTCCACCCCCGGACCCTGCGAGGGATGTCCGAGCGCGGTGTCGGTGAAGGCCTGCAGCTCGCCGGTGTAGGCGGTCCGCATGGACTGGGTGTCGGCGCGCACCGTGTCGATGCCGATGCCCTCGGGCCCGTAGTAGCGCATGCTCGAGGCCGCCAGGTCCCCGGCGGTGACCATACCGGCGGAGCCGAAGGCCTCCGCCCGGGTGTCGTAGCCGTAGGCGGCGGCGAAGCTGGCCTCGGCGGTGGCGATCGCCCCGTTGTCGTAGCGGATGGTCACCACGGCGGTGTCCAGCAGCCCGGCGTCCTTGAAGTCCGGGGCCACCAGGGCGTCGGCCACCGCGTGGACCTGCAGCGCCTGCGCGGCGGGGTTGAGGAAGTTCAGGGTGTCGAAGTCGTGGATCAGGGTCTCCAGGAAGATCGTCCACGGGGCCACGGCCGCCGGGTTCGCCAGCCCCGGGTCCCGCGTGGTCGAGCGCAGCAGCTGCGGAGTGCCGATCCGCCCGGCCTCGATCGCCGCGCGGGCCTGCGGGAAGCCATCGGCGAAGCGGCGGTTGAACCCGATCCGGAAGAGCACCCCGTGGGTCTCCACCGCGCGCCGGACCCTCTCGATCTCCTCCAGCGTCATCCCGGCCGGCTTCTCGCAGAAGATTGCCTTGCCCGTCGCGGCGACCTGCTCCACCAACCCGGCGTGGAAGCGGGCCGGGGCGGTGATCACGACCGCGTCGATTCCCCGGTCGGCCAGCAGCTCGGCCGGATCGGCGTAGGCGGCAGGCATGTGCAATGCGGTGGCCAGGCGCGCTGCGGCGCCCTCGACCGGGTCAGCGATCGCGACCAGTCGGGCGTTGGGCACGGTGCGGGTGATCAGTTCGGCGTGGCTGGAACCGATCCGGCCGGCGCCGATCAAACCGATGTTCAAGGTACGGGGATCCGACACGGGATTCTCCTTCGAGTCAGGGGTGGAGCGCGGAAGGGGAGGCTCAGGAGCGATGTCCTCAACATGTCCTGACAAACCTTTGGCAGAAAGACTAGTACGTATTAGTGTGATTGCCAACACAACTAGCGACCGGGTTTGCGGCAGCGCGTTCCAGCGCCGGGACCCGGCCAGAAGAGGAGACCTTTCATGACTGCACCGCGTGGTTCCGCCGCACAGCGCTGCCAACGGGTATCCCGGCGACCCTGGTCCGCGGCGACGGTACTCGTCCCCGCCCATGGCCTGACCGGCTGCTCACCCTCGGGCGGGCAGCAGCCCACCACCCGCCCTCTCGGAGGAACGGCATGACCGCAACGCTGTCCCTGTCGATCGACAAGAACTCCCCGGTGCCCCTTTAGACCTGGTCTCATAACTTCGTTGCCTGGCGCAGTCGGCGGAGCTTGATCAGGGTGACGGCGAGCATCAGCAGCGGGAGCGGGGTGGCGGCGGTGCGGTCGTAGCGCAGCCCGAGGCGCTTGAACCGTAGGACCCAGGAGATGGTGGGTTCCATGACCCAGCGGTGCCGGCCGAGGTGGTTCTTGGCCTCGATCCCGCGCCGGGCGATCCGAACCTTGATCCCTCGCCGGTGCAGGTAGCGGCGGCACCTCGGGTAGTCGTAGCCCTTGTCCGCGTGCAGCTTCTCGGGCCTGCGGCGGGGCCGCCCCGGGCGCCTGCGTCGGCCGCGCACACTCGGGTTGGTCTCCAGCAGCGGCTCGAAGAGTCTGCTGTCGTGGACGTTCGCCGCTGAGGCCAGGACGTGCAGGGGAAGACCGGCCGCGTCGGTGAGCAGGTGGTACTTCGTGCCCGGTTTCCCGCGGTCAGTGGGGTTGGGCCCGGTCAGCTCGCCCCCTTTTGGCCCGTACGGACACCGCGTCGATGCTGGCCCGGGACCAGTCGAGGATCTCCTGCTCGGAGAGCTGCTCGAGCACGGCTCGGTGGAGCTTCTCCCAGACTCCAGCGTCCTGCCACTCGCGCAATCGACGCCAGGCGGTGTGCCCGGACCCGCACCCCAGAGCCGGAGGCAGATCCCGCCACCGGCACCCGGTGTGCAGCACGAACAGGATCCCATCCAGGGCCGCCCGGTCCTCGATCCGGGGTCGGCCCCCGGGCCCTCGAGGTGGTGGCTGAGGCGGGATCAACGGGGCGATCAGCTCCCACAGCCGGTCATCGACCATCCACGACTGCGTCCTCGTCGTCATGCAGGCACTGTGAACCACTCCCCGGCGGGTGGCAACGACCGATCAGGTTTTGAGACCAAGTCTAAGGAAAGTCATGCCGGGGAACGTCTCACCAGTCATGGGGGCATAAGCGAACCATCCAAAGGTGCCTCGAACGGATTGAGCAACACCGTCAGCGCCCCTCCCAGGAGGGTGAGCACGGACAGGGCAACCAAAACCAGCACCCACCGGGGCGTCTTGCGCGGAGGAACCGCTTCGGAGATGTTGGCGCCAGTGACACTCATGGGCCGAGGCTAACGCTCCAGCACAACACCTCCACTCGTACTCAGCCGCAACCACCCCGGTATTCCAAACTGTTGCAGCAGGGGTTCCTTCTGGGCCGCCGAAATGTAGGCGCACGCCCACTTGGTGCGTCCCGAGTGGGACCTCGGACAGGAGAACCCAGGGCTTCCTAGAGGAAAAGGGCCACGGCCGCCATCGACAGGCCGGTCAGGATCAACGTGCCGGCCCCAGCCAGGCCCACTGTTCCACGGGAAGGGAGGCGGCGGCCTTTGCGCACCGCACGCCGGGCGACAGCGGCGTAGTGGCGTTTGGCGTAAAGCTGCCAGAGGATACCGGCGAGAATCGTGCAGGCCCCCAGTGCGCAGATCACGGTGTCAGCCCCCATGCCTGCCATTGTGGCCCGACTCAGCACAGGGTGCTCCGCGACCGGAATCGGGACCACAACCTCGCGATCCCGATCGACTCCTGCGCCCTCATGCGGCAGCAAGGGTTCCTGGATGGCGGCCCTGAGCGAGGTTCTTGCGTATTTTTGAGGGTATGCGGCATACGGTGGGCGTTACCGAGCGGAAAGGCGGGATTTGGTGAGACGAGCCCTGCACGTGCATCGGCTGAGCACCTATCTGGTGTTCCAAGCCCTCGCCCCGGTCCTGGCCCTGGGCTACGCCGCTGTCTTGTCGATGGACGGCACCGACTGGTCGACCTGGTTGCTGTGCTGGGCGGTGCTGACCGGGGTGGGGCTGGTGTGGACCCAGCTGGTGTGGGGCCCGTGCTGGGAGGCCGGGGCCGACTACGGCCTGACCGCCGGGGTCCGCATCGGGCTGATGACTGTTTCAGGTGTGGGGTTGATGCTGCCCTTCCGGGTACTGAACGTGGTGGTTGACCCCGTGTGGTTCCTCTACGTCTTGGTCCTCACTCCCTACGGGCTGGTGGCTGGGTTGCTCGGTGGGGCCGTCCTGGCCATCCGGGACCGCGGTGCTTTCCCTGTTCCTCGTCTCCACGATGCCGCCGGGGCAGACCACCGCTAGGGAGGCGGGTGCCCGCGCGGCCGCGGGCAGGCCTGGGTGATCGACGGTTCAGAGGAGGTCGGGGTAGCGGAACGGATCGGTATCCGGTGGCCGCCTGCGATGATCAAGGCATGGAAGCGGACTTGACCGATCTGACCCTGCCGGAGGAGGACCGCCAAGAGCTGATTCGCTGGACCGTCGCATGCGTCGAGCGACTGTTGCCCGTGTTCACCGCCGAGCGTCCCGAGGACTCACGGCTTGGCGACGCTCTCGACGGCGCACGGCAGTTCGCGGTAGGGCAACGGGGTGTGGGGCCGATGCGGGAGCTCGCCTTCGGTTGCCACGCTGCGGCCCGTGGAGCATCAAGTGCGTCCGCGACGGCTGTTGCACGAGCTTGCGGTCAAGCGGTGGCGGTCGCTCACATGGCAGCCCACAGTCGAGAGATAGAGCGATACACGCGCAAGGCCCTTACCGGCGAAAAGCTGGCCCAGGAACTCGCCTGGCAGCGAACGCACGTGCCGCCCCGGTTCCGTCAGTACGTCTACGGTGACAACGCCTGACGGGTCTGCCGCAGGTCCACCCGACTCCTTGGCCAGCCGCAAGGCACAAGGGGCTCCTCCGCTGAAACTGCACATCGAGGGAAGCTATCTGGTGCTGCGTCAGAAAACGTTTGCGAGGTTCGTCGTTGATCCTGAGCCGACGGTAGGTGGCGTGGCACTGTGCATCGAGGTCGATGCGTTATGGGCGCCGTCCCGTGGCGAACCTGAACGGCCCGAGCGCCGGATCCCTATCGCGCTCGGTCTGCGGACTGGTTCGCACCACGACGGCGTTAAGGTAGGTGCGATCGGGGCGCCGGTGAGAAATGGCGCCGGCAGTCATCTGAGTACGCTCCGGTGAACGCGGGGCGCCCATCAAGGGAGAACAACGAGATGAGACCACTTCGATACTCGATCAACGTCACGCTCGACGGCTGCTGCCATCACGAGGCAGGGCTTTCCCCGGACGAGGAGTCGATGCGCTACTGGACCGCTGAGATGGAGCGAGCCGATGCCCTGCTCTTCGGCCGGGTGACCTACGAGATGATGGAGTCGGCGTGGCGGAAGCCGGCCACGGGCACGTGGCCTGACTGGATGGCTGAGTGGGAGATCCCGTTCGCAGAGACCATCGACCAGGTGAAGAAGTACGTCGTGTCGAGCACGCTGAGCGGGGTCGATTGGAATGCCGAGCTGGTGCGAGGCGACTTGGGGCAAGCGGTTCAGCGGCTCAAGCAGGAGCCGGGCGAGGGCCTGTGGGTGGGTGGCGTGACACTCCCCCTCGCGTTGGCAGATTTGGGACTGATCGACGAGTACGAGTTCCTTGTGCAGCCGGTCCTTGCCGGTCACGGGCCCACGTTGCTCGCCGGTCTGCGCGAGCGCATCCAGCTCGAGCTCGTGGACCGCCATGAGTTCCGGTCGGGGGCGGTCGCCATGCGATACCGACCCACCCGAGTTGCGGCCTGACGTGATTCGTCCTGGCACGTTGGCTGCTTCCTCGCGACGGAACGACGTCTCGGGGTCGAGTTGCCCCGCGCTGGCCGTGACCCGAACGCACGGACATATCGACGGGGCATCACCCCGAGGTGCCGGTAGCGGACAGGACAATCGCTGCCTGACGCGGCCCTGCTAGGTTCGCGCCATGATGATCGAGGTGGAGATCAGCGAGTGGGAGCAGCAGTGCTGCGGCGACCCGTGTCGGATCGGCTCGACCCTCACCTGGAAGCTGGTGGCCCGCGACCCGTCCAAGAACCACGGCCGGTCTGCGCCTCGGTACCGCGAGGAGCACCACGGGGAGACTCCCGAGCACATGCCACATCTGCCGGTGACCGGCACCGTGCGCTCCATCGATGCGTTGCACTACGCCTTCGACGAAGGCCCGCACCCGGGCGAGCTCACCATCCGACGCAGCAGCGAAGCGAGCGCACCACTGGACGCGTTCCCCGGTGCTGGCCCGCAGCTGCCGGGATGCTCGGACGAGCACCAGGTGCTGGGCTACCGCGTGCAGCTGGAGGTCGCCGACGATGCGGAGTTGCCGGCCTGTGCACCGGGGGAGCCGGGCTGGGAGTAGGACCCGCCCGGTCCGAATGCCGGGGCGTCAGCCGGTGCGGTCGGAGATGTGCAGGGCGAGCAGCTGGCGCGGGTGCGTGTGACGTTCCAGCTCGACACCTCGTCGTGTCTTCGGGTCTCGGAGAACTACTCCGGGGACGACGTCGGTGAAGCGGACAGACCCCAGTAGACCTCTTGACCGTCCGTCAGGACCTTCACGCTGAACGTCTCCGGTGCTGGCTCGTCGGGGATGCCGAAGTACATGGTCGTGGTGATCGGAGAGGCCGAACAGTCCCCTCCGCCGTAGGTGCCGCTCTCACCGCTGAACACGATCTTCGCCGAGCGGTCCTTGAGAGCCGTCTCGGAATCCGTCGGCTCGCACGCCACCGTGACGGCGTACCACCCGGCCTCGACGTCGGGGGTGGAGTCACTGGCATGGGCCCCACCCGAGGCAGCGACGTTGGCCATGGAGAAGCCGCCCTCCTCCGGGACGGGCACGTTGTCGGCGGCCCAGTCGGTGAGGTTGGGAGCCGGAGGTGATGCCGGCTCCTGCGATGCGCAAGCGGTGACGGCCAGCGCCAGCGCGGCGATGACTGCTGCAGCGGTGAACGTTCGGCTCGTCATGCCCGCCACCCTAGCGTCGGATGCATCCATGGGAGTGGCAGACGCAACGCCGCCGTGTCGTCAGCCGGTGCGGTCCGCAGTGTGCAGGGCGCGCAGGTAGGCCCAGGCTCGGGGAGCCCGGACGACGTCGATCCCGGTGAGGACCACTGGGGCGCCCAGTGCGGCCAGCCACGGAAACGCCGGGGCGATCGGTGCGCAGAGCAAGAAGGCGATGAACATGGCGCACCCGATCACCAGTCCCTCGAGGTTGGAGCAGGCGACGACGCCGACCGCGGTCCGCACCTCGCGGTGTGCGGGCAGAGACCCGGCCTTCGCCGCGGCGGCGAACGCTTGCTTCCACTGCGCCTGGCCGACGCGCTTGTCGAAGCGCGGGCGCGGCACCCGGACGCCGCGGTCGAGCAGCACGACCAGTCCGAAAAAAGCGATCAGCGGCACCGGCCACCAGACGGTCCGCGTCTGACCGGACCCGTCCAGCACCAGGCGGACGGCCAGCGACAGGCCGACGACCAGCACGGCTGCCGCCGGCAGAGCGCGCACGAGGACTTGCCCGGCGGTCGGGACAGGGGCCTCGGCTGTCGCCTGGGCGGTCTCGTCCGTGGCACTGACGGTACCGGCCGACGACGGCAGTGCGGGCGGGCCACAAGAGGGGAACGACGAGGCTGGTTCGCGCGTGCCAGGATACGGGGGCCGGGACGCGATCAGGGCAGCGGAACGAAGAGACCAGCACGGATACCGACCGCAGTGTGGGTGATCGTCTACCTAGGGGTCGCCGGGTGGAGCTGAGCGCTACTCCTCGTCCTGGCCGTTCCTCTCGTAGGTCTGGACTCGCCATTCAAGCCAGTCGAGCACCGGGCGCCCAATAAGGAACGCGAGCCCCAGCAGGAGGATCCAGATGGGGAACACCCCGCGGAACATCCAGATGATCCACATGCCCAGGGCCACCACCGCCACGCCGGCGCAGACGCCCAGCACCTCACCTCTCACAGGACCTCCTCGGACTCGGTGTCGGACCCGGCGATCGTCACGAGCACCTCGTCGGTGTGCTGGGTGGAGTGGTCCATGAGGTCGAGGCTACCGGCCGGCCCGAGCTGTGCGAGCGGACCACAAGAGGGGAACGACGAGTGCGGCGACTGCGTGCCAGGATGCGAGGGAGATGGGAAGCGGAGGTGCATGAAGTGTCGAGACGAGCTCGATGGCTCCACGTGATCCGGTCCGTGGTCATGATCGTCGGTACCCTCCTCCTGACGGCGAGCCTGGGGCAGTTGGCGCGCGAACAGCGCAGCTCCGGTTCATGAGCGAGTGCACCCCGCGGCACCGGGCGCCGCAGTCTGCTCAGGTGCGCCGGGCCGAGCGACAGGGGTTGCTGGCGCTGATCTCGCTGCCGTTCCTGCTGGCGTTCCCGATCTGGTTCGCCGTGCGCACCGACAACGTGCTGCTGCTGATCGTCTCGGCCATCGGTGCGGTGCTCGGGACGGGGACCGGCGACAAGCGGAGGGCCCGGCGCCGACAGCGCGCCGACGAGACTTAGCGGACACAGCTCTGACGGCGCGGCGGGGGAGTATCCGCGGCGGCCCCGGGGTGTCGTGCTCCCGGGGCGCTGGAGCGCACCGCCACGAGCACGGAGACCACGATCGTGGCGCCCGCGATCAGCCGGCGGATCACCGCGGCAGGTGGCGCTGCAGCCACATGGTCGCCCACAGCTTCAGCCGCGTCTGGTCCCACTCCGGGGCGTCGACCACCAGGGCGGCGTGCCCGTAGCGGTGGACCGATTCGACGCCGTCGCGGTCGCACAGCTCGTGGATCATCTGCTCCACCACCTCCGGATGGTGCTCGGCGATGTCGGCGCGCAACCCGACGTCGAAGCATTCGACCTCGGCGACGACCGTCACCGCAGGGTCCTCGGCGGTGGATGCGGCCGGACCTTCCCCGCGCAGCGCGGTGATCGTTCGGCGCACGTGTGCCAGCATCTCGGTCCCGCTCATCGGGTCGCGGCCGTGGGCGGACTGGTAGGCGCTGTAGAGCGGCATGGCCGGCAGGAAGATCTCGTGGCTGTCGGCGGCCAGGACTGGGTAGTGGAGCATCGGGTAGTCGGCGATCCGGTGGTGCCCGACCTGCCAGGCGGCCTCGGGCACCTGGGCGGTGAGCACGTCTGCGAGGTAGGAGGCGAAGCCGTCGATGAGCGCGATCGTCGACGCCGGCGGATGCGGGTCCACGAGCCGACCGTGCCGGGCCCAGGACGGCCAGGTGGGTCGGGTCGGATCCTCGGCGAGCGTGCGCGGATCGACGCCGAGCTCGGCGGCGCGGGCGGTGATCCAGACCCACAGCGGGGAGATCGAGTAGACGGAGCCGTCGAGCATCTCCTCGGGATTCAGGCCGTGATCGGTCAGCGCGGCGCGCAGCTGCAACAGTGCTGCCTCGCGTTCGGCCAGGTACGCATCGAGGGCGTCGGCGGCCTGCGTGGCGTCCATCGACTCGTAGAGCAGGTCCTCCATGGTGTGACTCTACTGAGGGCGACCGCCGGCGTCGCGGGAACCGCCGGTGGGCTCATGGCCTTCCGGGTGCACCTGGAGGTCACCGGCGACGCGAAGCTGCCGGCCTACGTTCCTGGAGAGCCGGGCTGGGAGTAGGCCTCGTTCGGTCCGGATGCCGGGTCGTCAGCCGGTACGGGCCGCGGTGTGCAGTGCGCGCAGATAAGACCAGGAGTGTCGGGCCTGCACGACGTGGAACACGGCCAGGGCGCCGGCGACGGAGGCAAAAGCCGGCCACGGCGGCTGCGGCGTCGCATACCAGGCCACCAGCACACCGGTCAGGGTTGCCCCGGAGTAGACCGCGGACTCGAGGCGTTGGCATGCAGTGACCCCGGCCGCGGTGCGCACCTGTGGGTCCGACGCCACGGCACCGGACCGGGACGCCGTCACCAGCGCGCAGTGAACCCGCTCGGTGGTCACCTGCGGGAGTGGGGGGCGTGGGGCGCGGGCCAGCCGGGCAAGCACGTGGAACGCGACGACGAGCCCGATGAGCAGGGCCGGCCACCACGGCGTGCGCAGCTCCTCGGATGGCACGTCCAGCAGCCACCACAGGGCCACCGGCATCGCGACGACCAGGACGGCGCAGGCCGGCAGCGTGCGGGCCACGGCCTGGCCGGCGGTGGGCACCGGAGCAGCGGAGCCGGGCGAAGCCTCGCTGTCTGTGGCGCGCACGTGTTCGTTGCCGTTGGCCGTCATGACATCAGCCCTCCTGCCGGTCGAGCACACGGTTGCGCCCGACGGTCAGCCACAGGATCGGCCCGAGCACCGGGGCCACCAGGATCACCAGCAGCCACAGCAGCCGCTGGGCCGGGGTGTAGCGCCGGTCCCGCGACAGAGAGATCACCGCGACGACGAGCAGAGCGATCAGCGCACCGCCGAGCAGGAGCGCAGTGAACTCCCAGTGCGTGGGGACGATCGGGTTGGCGCCGGAGGTGCTTTCCTGCAGTGCCGCCATGGCGGGAGTCAGCGCGCTCAACAGCCGGCCTCGGTGTGAAAGGCACGGAATGCGGAGAGGAACTCCCCGGCGCTGGAGGCCTCACAGTTGCTGGAGATCAGGTAGCTGTAGCCGAGCACCGCGACCAGAAGGCCGAGCCCGGAGATGGTGATCCTGATCCAGGTGGTCCGGGTGCGGCTGATCGTCTCGGTCATCGTCGCTCCTCGGTGTGGTGGTCCCTGTCCGCGCCGCGGCGCCGGGACGGGCGGACCGCGATCCAGAAGCCGGAGGCGATCGCCGCGCCGTCGATCAATGGGACCGGGTCCATGGCTCCACACTAGACGGACATGCATCGTGCCCGGAGGAGGTGCCGTGAGGGTCACCGGCGGGCCGGTCCGGTCCTGCGCTCGCGCGCCGATACGCTGACGGCGTGGCTGAGACAGGGGCACCCGAGGCCCTGGGGTTCCGCTACGACCCGGAGGATCTCGACGAGATGTTCGGCACCGAAGCCTGACCCGAGCACCGAGACGACGAACGCCCCGGCGCTCCGACACGGAGTCCGGGGCGTTCGTCACGGCGCTACACCCGCCCAGGGCTGCACCGACCACGGTCACGGGGCCGGGGCCTCCTCTCCCGCCGCGGCCTGATCGAGCAGGTGGCACACGTCGAAGACGTACTCGGTGGTGTTCTCCACGAGCTCCGCGCTGACCACCGCGGGCGGCTCCCCCGGGTTGGTTCCGGATTCGGACTCCAAGGTGATTGTCGCCTTGAGACGCCCCGAGAGGAAGATGAACGCCTGTGGCAGCCCGGCCTCTGCCAGCACCTCGACCTCCACCTCATCGGTCACTATGACCAGCGCGGGGCCGGTGCGGTCGATGGTGAAGGTAGTGCCGTCGCCGTACAAGGTCTCGATCGCTGAGAAATCCAGCTCGACGTCCTCCAGGGTTGCCCCGTCCGAAGCCCGGACGATGTCCACGGCGGACGTCCCGCGGGTTTCCACCACCGTGTCTCCGTCCTCGGTGACCACGGCGCGGTATCGAAGGGGCTCGACAGGTTCCGGGGTGAAGGTGACTTCCGAGTCGCACAGCGGCGCGGTGTACGGGGTCAGGTGGCCCTCGGGGTAGGGCACGAACTTGCCGTGGGTGCTGGGCGTCGTCCCCTGCATCTCGGCCGGCGGCTCGGCCGACGGGACGGGCTCATGGCTGGTTGCGCCGGCCGGTGTTGCGGCGAGCAGCAGGACGGCAGCCGCCGCGGCGGTGATGCGCTGGGTGGTGTTCATGATCGGTCCTCGTGGCTGGGTGCCGAGGACGGGCCGGACGCTGTCCACGGCAGGTGCAGTGGATGGGATCTGGAGCTGCAGGCGGCGTCGAGCGGCGCCCACGGGCCCAGTCTCGTCATCTCAGCGGAGCTCGGGTGATGGAGCCGGAGGGTTGGCGCCGAGATCGTTATGGGTGCACCGGATGAGCCGTCACAAATGCTCGCGAGTCGGTGCGAGAGCGAACGCCATGGGCTCCAGGACGAAGCCCGGGGCGTTCGCCGTCTCGCTCAGTCGTCGAGGTCGGCCTTGCGGCCCTGGCGCCACTCGTAGATGGGCAGGCCGACGGCGATGAGCACCGCAGCCACAGTGAGCCCGGTCGAGTCCCGCTCGAACCTGGTCTCCGGCGGCCACGACCCGAACTGCCCGAGCACCAGGAACGCCGCACCCACGAGCTTCGCGATCAGATACCCGCGCAGGGACTGGTCCGGCGTCATGGACCCTCCTGCCGCCCGTTCGCCTCGCCGCGGCGGGCGCCCGGGGTCCACAGGTTGGTCAGCAGCAACCACGCCACTCCGATCGCGGTCAGCCACCAGTTCCACTCGCCCAAGATCAGACGCAGCCCCACGATGAGGGCCACGATGATCGCCGCTTGGAAGATCACCTGTTGCCGTCGCCTCGACACGCTGTACTCCTTCTCGCTCGGCATCATGCTTGTTCGCATCGTGACACGGGTTCCCCGCCCCTGTCTGACCGCTCATGGGTTGAACGTGGTGCGCCGGGCGACGGTCGTGCCACACTCGCGGCACCAGGAGAAGGCCGCCGAGCCGGCGGTGGCTCTGGGGTACTGAGGAGGATGCCGTGAACCCGGTCGATGTGGAGCGGTTCTACGCCCACGTGCTCAAGGGCCCGACCCTTGACGCGTGCTGGCTGTGGGTGGGCGCCATCAGCGACGACGGGTACGGCCGGTCCTGGTTCAACACCCCCCACCGGCCAGAAGGTCGTCCCCGCTCACCGCTTCGCCCGGGCGACCGTCCACGGCGGCCCGGAGGCGATCGAGGACCAGACCGCCCTGCACTGGTGCGATGTGCCGCTGTGCGTGCGAGCCTCCCTTGAGGCGAACACGCACCTGCTGCTCGGCACCGCCTCGGAGAACATGAAGGACCGGGGGCTCAAGGGCCGGATGCCCTCACCGAACGCCGCGCGGTGGCGACGGCTCAGCCGCGCTGAACGCGCCTTCCGGTCCCGGCACCTGCGCGAGCAGCTCAAGCAGCACGGTTGGGATCAGGGCTTCATCCGGCAGCTGGTCCATGACGTCGACCCGAACCATCCCGTGCTGTTCTGATCACCCGCACCAGCCTGACCGTGAGGCGTCTCCGCACACATGGGAGGAGAGCCGGCACCGACCCGCTCGACGCGGCGAAGACCGTCCGAGCCCGTCGGTACGCTCGATTCGTGTCCGGCCGATCACGGAGGTAGTCCATGCCAGCACCCATGTTCAGACGGCGGTGGTTCCGCGTGCTCATCGGCCTCGCGGCCGCCGTGGTCCTGGTTCCCACCCTCGTCTACGTCATCGGTGGCTCCGGTGCCCGTGAGGCGATCGACGGCTTCTGGCGGTGGTTCGACGGCAACCTCGAACGCCTCCAGGTGATGAGCTGGGTGGTCGCCGCCGTGGTCGCTGCCGTGAGCTATCTCAACTACCTCTCCACCCAGTCTGCGCAGCAGCTGGAGCACGCCCGCTGGGCGGTGGACCGCGCCACCGAGGGCGAGCCGGAGCAGCAGCAGCACGTCGTGCGTCAGGCCATCGTGGATCTCCAGCGCAGCGCCGAAGAGAGCGGCGAGCAACTGCCAGGCTTCGTGGACACAGCGCACACCGTGACCGACACCTTCAAGGAGGACATCCTCACCGCCGCCGGCAAAGATCCGGCGGCCGTCGAAGAGATCGAGGGCGAGGCGCAGCACGGTGAGTTCGGCACCGTGGACGGCACCCAGGAAGGGGAGCGATAATGACGACACGACCCTCTGAGAGGAGGAGCGACATGGCCGTATCCGCAGAGAAGATCGACGCCGCCGCCCAGGCGCTGGACCTTGACCCGAAGGTTCTGAAGGTCCTGACCAAGCCGTCGGAAGTCCGCCAGATCCCAGTGCACCTGGGCCTGCTGGGCAACGAGCCGATCTACGTCGACAGCCAGGAACAGGCGCGCAAGCTGGAACGATCCGACCGGGCCTACGCCTACATCACCGCAGCAGCTTCCTGAACGCTCGCACCGCCCCGCCGCCCGCACCGGGTGAGCGGGGCGGTGCCATGTCCGGCGGACGTCAACCGGGCCGGCCGCACACATGGGGGTCATGACGACCCCTTCCGCAGAGCACCATCACTCGCGCGCCACCGACGGGCGAGCCGACCACACCTAGACCAGCATCGAGGAGCTGATTGCTCACGACCGGTGGGGCCGTCCGCGGCGGATCAATGACCGGGCGATCGTGGCCGCTACGCTGTCCCCCCAAGAAAGAAATTGCAGGTCATACACCGGTCCTCCCCATTGTTGTCAGGACGGTTGGGCATCGACCACACCACCGTGGCCAAGGCCGAACTGGAAAACGAGATGGCCTCATAGTGAGAGTCCACCTACACGTTCTCCATCGCCCCAAGCTGATGGCCGAGGATGTCGACGTCGTCGGACTTGCGTTGCCCCCAAGACACGGTGGTGCTGTGTGGGAGCGAGAAGTCCCAGCTGCAAACGGTTGGGAGGACCACCGTGGGGCTCGGGGTGCTGAGGGATCGGTTGACTCCTGACCTCTGAGGATCTCAGTGTTCCTTGGCGGAAGGATGAGCCCCATGTCCAGGGCCTACCCCGTCGAGTTCCGCCGTGATGTCGTGGCGGTCGCTCGAAAGCACGAAGCGCCGCTGGCCCAGATCGCGAAGGACTTCGGGATCAGCGAGGCGACGCTGCACAGCTGGTTGCGCAAGGCCGGCGTCGAGGACGGGGTCACCCCCGGCGCTACCGATGCCGAGTCCGCCGAGATCCGGGCCCTGAAGGAGCGCATGCGCCTGCTCGAGCAGAAGGACGAGGTGCTGCGCCGGGCCGCGGCGTATCTGTCACAGGCGAACCTGCCAAAAAACTGATGTACCCGCTGGTCCGTGAACTGGCCGCCACCGACGCCCCGATCCGGGTGCCGGTAACGGTGACCTGCCGGGTATCGGGCTGCTCCAAGCAGGCGTTCTACGCCTGGGCGAAGCACCCTGTCTGCGACCGCAGCTGGGAGGAGGCGCACCTGATCAACGCCGCCGTCGATGCCCACCGCGACGACCCGGCCTTCTACCGCTTCATCGCCGACGAACTCGCGGAGCAGGGCTGCACCGCCTCGTCAACGGCGGGTCTGGCGGCTGTGCTCCCAGCAGCGGCTGTGGAGCGCCTTCGCCAAGAAGCGCGACCTGAATCGCTGGGCCGGCCCACCGGTGCACGACGACCTCGTGGAGCGGGACTTCACCGCGACAGCCCCGAACCAGTAGTGACTCACCGACATCACCGAGCACCGCAAGAACGCCGGCAAGCTGCACCTGTGCGCGATCAAGGACGTCTACTCCAACCGGATCGTGGGCCACTCCATCGACTCGAGGATGAAAGCCTTTCTGGCCGTCCCGGCGCCGCGGATGGCGAACGCCCGGCGAGATCCGGCCGGGACCGTGGTGCACTCGGATCGAGGCAGTCAGTTTCGATCCAGGAAGTCCGCGCGGGTGCCGGCGAACAACGGCCTGGTCGGGTCGATGGGCCGGGTGGGTGCCTGTGGCGACAACGCCGCGATGGAGTCGTTCTTTTCTCTGCTGCAGAACAACGTCCTGGACACCCGTCGCCGGGTCACCCGCGAGGATCTGCGCCTGGCGATCGTGACCTGGATCGAACGGACCTACCACCGCCGTCGCAGACAACGCCGTCTCGGTAAGCTCACTCCGGTCGAGTACGAGACGGTCATGAAACCGGCTGTCGATCTGGCGGCCTGAACCCACGAGTCAACGAAACCGTCAGCGCCTCCTTCCGAGAGGACGAAGGGCGGGAGGCAAGGATGTGGCCTCCCGCCCTTCATGTAACTGCGCTTCACCTGTGGCCCGGTCGACGGTGGGCGTCGGGGAGCTCTGGCCGCACGATCATCCTGGCGGGGGAGGCAAGGGGCGCACCCGGGCTTCTAGCCTGGAATCTCATACACGCCCAGCAGGCGCCGGAACCCGTGCGGAGAAGCAGGAGGCTGACCTGGGCGGCAGCGAACGCTGCCTCCCAGGGAAGTGGGGGAGGCAGCGTTGGGGTCAGGAAGCTGCTGACGCGCTCTTGCCACTGTCTCCGGCATGGATCCCCCTGGCGCCGGACTGGGGATGGCGACGGAACCGGAGGAGCAGCAGTGGTAGCAGAAGTAGGTACGACAGCGGAGGCGACATGAGTGAGCCGCTGGTCCACATCCAGGACTTCCGGATGACCTTCGGCGACACCACGGTGATCGAGGATTTGTCCTTCGACGTGTCCGCGGGGGAGACCTTCGGGTTCCTGGGCTCCAACGGGTCCGGGAAGACCACCACCCTGCGGGCGCTGCTGGGCATCTACCAGCCCACCGCCGGCACCCTGCACCTCAACGGCAAGATCTTCGAGCCGGCCGACGGCGCCCGCCTGGGGTATCTGCCGGAGGAGCGGGGGCTGTACAAGAAGGAACCGGTGCTCGAGACGATGACCTACTTCGGCCGCCTCAAGGGCCTGGACAAACACAAGGCCCGGTCCTGGTCGCTGGAGTACCTCGAACGGGTGGGGCTGGCCGAGAAGGCGAGCACCCGGCTGGACAAGCTCTCGGGGGGGCAGCAGCAGAAGGTGCAGCTGGGGGTGACCATCATGAACACCCCGCAGCTGCTGATCCTGGACGAGCCGACGAAGGGGTTCGATCCGGTCAACCGGCGGCTGCTGATGGACATCATCGAGGACCAGCGGCGAGCCGGGGCGACCGTGGTCATGGTCACCCACCAGATGGAGGAGGTGGAGCGGCTGTGCGACCGGGTGATCCTGCTCAAGGACGGCACCTCCCACGCCTACGGCACGGTGCGCCAGGTGCAGGAGCAGTTCGGTTCCACCACCTACCGGGTGACCCACACCGGGGTGGTACCAGGTTCACACCACTACACCCTGCTCAGCAGTCAACCGGTGGGGCAGGGGCATGTGTCCGAGCTCGCCCCGGCACCGGGGGCCGATGAGACCACGGTGCTGGCCGAGCTCGTGGGTGCCGGGGTTCCGGTGTCCGGGTTCAGCACCCAACGCACCTCACTGGAGGAGATCTTCCTGCGGGTCTACGGCACCGACAGCCTCGAGGCAACCGAGGTCGAGACGGCGGGGGTGGGGGCCTGATGGGACGCCACAACCTCTCCACGGTGGTGGGTTTCGAGTTCACCCGTACCGTGCGCAAGCGCGGGTTCTGGGTGGCGATCCTGGCCGTACCGGTGGTGATCGCGATCATCTTCGCCCTGTCGTTCGTCTCCGGGACCTCGATGAGCGACAGCGAGGACGCCCAGGCCGAGACCGAGATCGCCTTCGCCTACACCGACCCCTCCGGGATGATCCCGGAGGAGCTGGCCGCCGCCTACGGCGGGGCAGAAGCCACCGACGCCCAGGCGGCGATCGAGCGGGTCAGATCCGGGGAGCTGGAGGCCTACTTCGCCTACCCGGAGGATCCCGCCGCCCAACCGATCGAGGTGACCGGGGTGGACCGGGGGCTCTTCGACAACGGGACCTACGAGGCGGTGGCCCGGTCCCTGCTGACCACCGCGGCCCAGCAACGGATCGGGGACCCGGGGGTGAGCGCCGCCGTGGCCGGGGAGGTGTCGGTGGAGCCGAGGATCTACCGCAACGGGGAGCTCACCGGCGGGTTCACCGACACCATCGCCCCCCTGGCGCTGCTGGGAGTGTTCTTCCTGGTGATCGTGATGCTGTCGAACCAGATGCTCAACTCCGCCCTGGAGGAGAAGGAGAACCGGGTCACCGAGATGATCCTCACCACGGTGAACCCCACCACCCTGGTGGTCGGCAAGATCCTGGCCGTCTTCGCCATCGGGGCCGTGCAGATCCTGGTGCTGCTGGCCCCGGTGCTGATCGGCTACGCCTTCTTCCGCGACCGCCTGGCCATCCCCGAGGTGGACCTGTCGGCGCTGCGGCTGGATCCGGGGACCATGGTCGTGCAGTTGCTGCTGCTGGTCGGGGGATTCGTGCTGTTCACCGGGGTGCTGGTGGCGATCGGGGCGGTCATGCCCACCGCCAAGGACGCCGGAGTGGTCTTCGGGCCGCTGATCTTCGCGATGTTCATTCCCTTCTACGCCATCAGCCTCATCATCTCCGACCCCGGTGCGCTGATCGTCCAGGTGTTCACCTGGTTCCCGCTCACCGCCCCGGTGACCGGGATGCTGCGCAACGCCTTCGGCACCCTCGACCCGGTCACCGCCGGGATCATCATTGTCGAGCTGTTCGTGCTCGGGGTGCTGGTGCTGAAGGTGGCGGTGCAGCTGTTCCGCTACGGCTCCATCGCCTACACCGACAAGCTCAACCTCCGCACCGTGCTGGGGCGCCGGCGCCCGGCAGCGGTGAAGAACTGACCTCTGTCGGCGGCCTCCCCTGACGGTCGAGGACGGCAACACCTTGGGCCCCGGCGCATAGTGTGCCGGGGCCCGAGGTGTGTCGGACGCCAGCGGTCGGTGCGGCTCAGCTCTCGCATTCGGTGCCGTAGCACACCGCGCCGGCCTGGCGGGTGAGCTGGGAGCGGTGCTGGGCCAGGAGGCAGGAGCAGCAGATGAACTCGTCGACCTGCTCCGGGGCCCCAGGAACAGAGAAGGCCACATGCCTGGCAGCCACGCTCATCGACTGTGCCCGACCGATGGTGGTCACCAGGTGACGGGGAGCTCGTGCAGGCCGAAGATGTCGACGTCGTTCTTGAAGGGCAGCTCGTCGACGGGCACGGCGCTTCTGAGGCCGGGGATGCGGCGGAACAGGGTGTCGAGGACGATCTGCAGTTCCAGGCGGGCGAGGTTCTGGCCCAGGCACTGGTGTGGACCGTAGCCGAAGGCGAGGTGGTGGCGTCCGCCGCGGTCGATGTCGAAGGTGTCCGGGTCGGTGAACACCTCCGGATCGCGGTTGGCGGTGTTGGACAGCCCCAGCACTCCTTCGCCGGCGCGGATGAGCACCCCGCCGATCTCCACGTCTTCCCGGGCCACGCGCGAGGTGCCCAGCTCGGCGATCGTGAAGTAGCGCAGCAGCTCCTCCACGACGTCGGGGGTCCTGCGGGGATCCTGGCGGATCACGGCCAGGTCCTCGGGATGGTCGATCAGGGCCAGGGCGCCCAGGGAGATCATGTTCGCGGTGGTCTCATGACCGGCCACCAGCAACAGGAAGGCCAGGCTGACCAGCGCCTCATGGTCCACGGCGCCCTGTTGCTGTTGTTTGCGGATCTGACGGCCCAGCAGGTCCTCGGTGGGATCCTGCTCCTTCGCGGTGATCAGCTGGTCGAGGTAGGACAGCAGTTCCTGCAGTGCCTGCTGGATCTGTGGCACCGCCACACGGCGGGAGAGCAAGGTGGCCGAGCGGGTCTGGAAGAAGTCGTGGTCGGCGTAGGGCACCCCGAGCAGTTCGCAGGTCACCAGCGAGGGCACCGGCAGGGACAACCCCTGCACCAGGTCCACCGGGCGGGGCCCGGCCAGCAGGGCATCGATGCGCTCATCCACGATCTGCTGGATGCGCGGGCCCAGTGCGGTGATCCGTTTGAGGGTGAACTCTCCCATCACCGCTCGTCGGGCCGGCCCGTGCTCGGGCGGGTCCATGCCCAGCAGGCTCAACGACACCGGAATCGCTTCGTGGGTGAAGGCCGGGAACCCGGGATGGTTGCGGTCGGAGCTGAACCGCGGGTCGGCCAGCATCGCCCGGATGTCCTCGTGGCGGGTCAGGGCCCACACGGTCATCCCGGAGGGCAGTCTGACCCGGGAAATGGGCGTCTCATCGCGCAACTGCAGATGCTCGGGCGGTGGGGTGTAGGGGCACTGCCGGGTCAGGGGCAGGGCAACGGGTTCGGTGGAGGTCATGGTGCACCCCGTCCTGGTCACCGTACGGCACAACTTCTTCCGTGGTGGTTCACGCTACAGAGCCGGTGGGAACCCGTCCATATGCGTCATGACCTGCGACGATAGGTGTCCGAAAGGAAAAGGGCCACAGTCGCTGCTGTTCCTTCAACGGGAGACGGGATCCTTCCATCCGAGACACGGCGCCGACCCTTTCGCAGGGTCGGCCGGGGACGAGGCGACGGACATGCGGGTCAGCGTGGACGAGGGCAGGTGCTGCAGTTCCGGGCAGTGCGCCGCCCTGGCGCCCGGGGTGTTCGACCAGCGCGAGGACGACGGCGTCGTCGTCCTGCTCGATGCAGCACCACCGGAAGCTGCCCACGACGCGGTCCGGGAGGCCGCGCTGGCCTGCCCAGCCGCCGCGATTCAGCTCCGGTCGTGAACGGGTGATACCGCCCGACACCAGCTGCACCCCCCATCCATCCTCCGAGCTCCGCTGCCACCGAGTCGAACCCTCACGCACAGCGCGTTGCCGTGGGGGGGGGGGGGGCCGCCGCGGGCAGAACGGGACCATGGGACGAGAACTGTTCTTATTATCGAATCGCTATATGTTTATGTTTTTGGTGTACTGGTGGTACGCATTTTCCGGAGCACCGCCGAGATGAGAAGGAGCTGATCATGGCCGAGACCGAGAGCCGTGCCGAGCACACCCTGGAGCAGCACACCCACGGTGAGAACTGTGGGCACGAGGCTGTCCAGCACGACGACCACGTGGACTACCTCCACGACGGGCACAAGCACGCCGCCCACGAGGACCACTACGACGAGCACTGAGCGAGCAGTTCGCTGTGCTGATCGAGAAGCCCCTGCTGTGTGCAGGGGCTTCTCGGCCGTCGCCCCCGGCTGTACTGGAGGATCTATGAGTCCCGACCCTGCTGCTCTGGAGGTGGCGGCCCGGTTTTTCCGGGCTCTGGGCACACCGGCCCGGTTGCAGCTGCTGTGTCTGCTGGAGGACGGGCCGGCGACGGTGTCCCGGTTGGTGGAGCGTTCCGGGTTGTCGCAACCGCTGGTGTCCCAGCATCTGCGCACGCTGCGCGAGACCGGGCTGGTGAGTCTGACCCGCAGCGGCCGCGAGGCCATCTACGCACTGGCCGACACCCACGTCTCCCACATCGTCGGGGACGCCCTCGCCCACGCAGGTGAGGCTCAGCAGTCCCCGGGACAGCATTCGGCGTAGGGGGCTGAGCGGTCGGATCGCCCGGAGCCGGTGGTCTCAGTGGCGACGGATCCTCGGTGGCGGAGTGACACCACAGGCAGCAGCCCGCAGGGACGGGGGCAGAATCCGGTCAGGGCGCAGGATCTGCTGCGGCCCTCCATTGACGACCCACGCCTGCAGGGCCTGGAAGCGGTCCGAGTTCTCCAGGCCGGTGAACCAGGCCAGGGGGCCGATCTGTCTGCTGGGGCCGTCGCGGCGGGCCACAGCGGCCACGCAGGCCAGCTCACAGCGGCCCAGACAGGGTGAGGTGATGAGCACGGCCCCGCGAGTGGCCCGGACGGTGGAGGCGA
Organism: Kocuria sabuli; assembly: GCF_040981185.1. Classification (NCBI taxonomy): domain Bacteria; kingdom Bacillati; phylum Actinomycetota; class Actinomycetes; order Micrococcales; family Micrococcaceae; genus Kocuria; species Kocuria sabuli. Next base: position 26,200 of record NZ_JAVHZE010000015.1, on the reverse strand, counting down.
TCTGCTGTTCATGCTCCTCCCCGCCGGCCAGGCGCTGCAGGGCCGAGCAGCGGGGGCCGGTGCACCAGGCCACGACCGGCCCGCTGGCCTCGGTGGAGTTGTCAGGCTCGACCGGCTTCCGGGTTCGGGGTGTCGTGCGTTTCATGGGGTGGTCCTTCCGGTGCCGATGAGGGTGGTCGCGTCGATCCAGTCGACTCCGTGGGCGGCGAGCTCCTGCAGAGAGGCCTGCCGGACCCGGTCCACCTGAGCGGGGTTGAGCCCCTCGAGCAGGGCCCGGAAGCCGGAGCCGATCACGAGATCCCAGGCCACGGTGGCCGGGGGATCTGCGGTGTGGGAGTGGGTGTGGACCAGCACCCGGTGCAGACCTCGTGCGCCCAGCCACTGGGCGAAGGTGGGGAGCGTGTCGATCCGGCTGATCGCCGCGTCCTGCTGGGCCTGCGCCCAGTCGACCGGGTGTGGTTCCCAGGGCAGCAGTGCAGCCGGCAGGTGTCGCCCGACAGGTTCGATGGCCCCTCGGCGCCAGATGGTGAGGGCTGCGCGCCCGCCGGGGCGGGCCTGGGCCATGAGGTGCTCAGTGCCGGTGACCGGGTCGGGAAAGAAGATGCCCAGCGCCCATCGCACCAAGTCGTAGCCCTGGATGGTCAGGGGTGGAGCAGTGGCATCAGCCACGGTGAACCGGGCTCAGGAGAGGTGCTCAGCCCGGGCTCGACGAGCATCCGCCGCGACCTCCCGGCCGGCCAGGTCCACACCGTGCACGTAGCCGGTGGGTCCCACCAGTCGGGCTGCCGGCAGCGCGGAGGCCCCGGTGCCACAGCAGGCGTCGAGCACGCGTTCGCCCGGTTGCGGCTGGGAGATCACAACGCCGGCGCGGCTGACTGGTTCCCACCAGGGGATGTGGAGACGGTCGAAGGCCGGGGACGCATCCTCGAAGGCGTCGGCGAAGTCTGACGATCCGGTGCCGGGGGTTCCCATGATGAACAGCTCCTCGTGGTGCCGTAACGTCTCGGTTCGTCGGTCGGCAGGGGGTGCCTAAGACCGATCCGGTGACAGGCACCCCCCACGGGTATCCGGTGCCTCAGTGGTCGTCGTCCTTGTGGTCGTGGTCCCCGTGGTCGTGACCCTCGTCCCCGGAGGGAGACTCGGGGCTGCCGTCGACCACGGCGATCTCGTTGGGGATCTCGGGCAGGTCGAAGCTGTCCACCACGGTGCCGGCGGCGATGTCGACCACGTGCAGCTTCTGCGCCGCGGCGTCGGTGACATAGGCGCGGTCCCCGGCAACCTTCACGGCCGGGCCCGGCTGCTGCCACTCCTCGGGCTCCTCCCAGGCCTGGACGACGTCGACCTCGTGCAGCACCTCGCCGGTGCCGGCGTCGAGGATGTTGAGCTGCCCGTCGTAGGTCAGCACCAGGGCCTCGTCCTCGGGGCCGCGGGCCAGGGAGCGGAACCAGTAGGCCGAACCGAGGTCCACGGTCCGGATCGTGTCGGTGCGGGTGTCGATCAGTCCGATCCGGGTGGGGCGCTCCTGCTCGGCGTCGGGGTCGGTCTTGTAGTCGGCCAGCACGATCGGGGAGTCGTGGGAGCCGAACTGGTTGCCCGAGCGCTGGTAATACTCCGGCACGGCGACCTTGTGGAAGGCGCCGTCGCGGTAGACCACGGGACCGTTCTCACAGCCCAGGGAAATCACATCGCCCTGCTCGGTCGGAGCGGCCGCGGCCTCACCGTGGACCCCGGGGCAGTCGGTGGTCTCGGCCACGACCTCGCCCTCCGGGGTGACGACCTGCACGGTGTCGCGGGCCTCCTCGGTGCCCTGGGTGAGCAGCAGGTTCCCGTCCGACAGGGGCACGGCCACCCCGTGGTGAGCGGCCTCGGTGGCGTGCTTCTCCACCTCGTCGGCCTCCACGACGCCGTCGGAGAGGGCGGTGGAGTCGAGGATCTGGATGTCCCCGCCGCCGTCGGCGAACAGTGCGGTCTTGCCCTCGTGCACCACCACGTGGGCGGCCTCGGGGGCGTCCAGGGCGGTGTCGGTCAGGGCGGGGGCCTGTTCGTAGTAGTGGGAGTGGTCGCCGTGGGTCTGGTCGATCAGGCCGGTGTCGAAGAGGCGGAAGACGTCGCTGTCGCTGACCAGTACGTGGCGGCCGTCCCCGGCGTTGTTGAGGCGCAGGAACCCCTCGTGCTCGGTGGTGCCGACGACCTCCCCGGACCCGGCGTCCACCGTCATCAGGCCGCCGTCGTAGGTGAGCACCACCCGTGGGGTCAGCGATGCGACCTCCTGGCGTCGGTTGGTCCCATCGGAAGCCGACGGTGATGCGGAGGAGGCGGTGGCAGAACTCGCAGCAGTGGAGGACCTGTCCGATGCGGGCTCGGCCTCAGCGGTGCCGGAGGAGCAGGCGGACATGGCCAGGGCGGCGACGACGAGCCCCGAACAGGTCAGGGTGCGTGAAGAAGTGTGCATGCCTGAACCATACTTGAGAATGAGAAGCATTCTCAAGTATGGCCGACCCAGCTCCACCTTTTCCCCCCGGAATCTCATTTTGACAATCATTCTCAATTTATATGAGACTCGTTCTCATGAACATGTCTCGGGTCGTCCTGTCCGCATCCGCCCTCCTGTCGGTCGCAGCCCTTTCCGCGTGCTCCGGTGCCGCCTCGGAGCCGAGGTCCTCCGCTGAGCCCGGAGCGGGGGGAGGGCTGTCGGTGGCGGCGTCGTTCTATCCGTTGCAGTACGTCACCGAGCGGGTGGGCGGGGACCTGGTGACGGTGCAGTCGCTGACTCCCGCCGGGGCTGACGCCCACGACGTGGAGCTGTCCCCGGCGGCGGTGGCGGAGCTCGGGGAGGTGGAGGCGGTGGTCTACCTCTCGGGGTTCCAAGCCGCGGTCGATGACGCCGTGGCCCAGGCAGCCCCCGAGTACGTGGTCGACGCGGCCGGACCCGCCGATCTGATGGCTGCTTCCGGCCACGACCACGAGCATGAGGGCCACGACCACGAGCATGAGGCCCACGACCACGGCGGGATGGACCCGCACTTCTGGTTGGATCCGGTGCGGCTGGCCGCAGTGGCGGAGGAGGTGGCCCGCCAGTTCGGGGAGGCCGATCCGGACAACGCCGGCACGTACGAGGCCAATGCCGCGCAGCTGGCCGGGGAGCTGACCGACCTGGACGAGGAGTTCCGCACGGGTCTGGAGTCCTGTGACCAGCGCACGGTCGTGGCCGGTCACGAGGCCTACGGATACCTGACCGACAAGTACGGTCTGGAGCAGGTCGGCATCGCCGGGCTGGACCCGGAGGCCGAGCCCTCCCCGGCCCGGCTGGCCGAGGTCGGCAACGTCATCCAGGACCAGGGCGTGACCACGGTGTTCACCGAGTCGCAGCTCAACCCCAAGGTTGCCCGGACCCTGGCCGATGACCACGGCATCACCAGCGCGGTGCTGGACCCGGTGGAGTCCCAGGTGGAGCAGGACAAGGACTACCAGCAGGTCATGCGCGAGAACCTCGAGGCCCTGCGTGCTGGACTCGGCTGCTGACCCTGTGTCCCCGGCGGTGGTGGAGCTCGACGGCGTGTCCGTGCGCCTGGGCGGCACCCCCGTGCTCGCAGACGTCGACCTGGCCGTTCCCGCCGGGCAGGTCCTCGGCATGCTCGGGGGCAACGGCGCGGGCAAGTCCACCCTGATCAGGGCGGTCCTCGGGCTCGTCCCGGTCTCCCGCGGGCAGGTGCGTGTCTTCGGCGCCGATCCGATCGGGGATCGCCGGCGTATGCCCTGGAACCGGATCGGCTACGCCCCCCAGCGGGTGAGCGCGCCCACCGGGGTGCCCGCCACCGCCGCGGAAGTCGTGGCCACGGGGCTGCTGGACCGGCGCCGGCTGCGTCCGGGCCGCACCGACCGGGCCCGCTGCCTGGACGCCTTGGAGGAGGTGGGCCTGGCGGGGAGGGCCCATGAGAGCGTGCAGATCCTCTCCGGAGGCCAGCAGCAACGCGTGCTGCTGGCCCGGGCGCTGGTGCGTGACCCGGACCTGCTGATCCTCGACGAGCCCCTGGCAGGCATCGACCAGCACTCCCGTGAGGTACTGGCCACGACGATCGCCGGCCTGCAGGAGCGGGGCACGACGATCGTGCTCGTGCTGCACGAGCAAATGGAACTGGAACCACTGATCCACCGCACCGTGGTTCTGCACGCCGGCCGGCTCGTCCACGACGAGCCGGGCCCCGCGGCGCCCCGGTTCCCCCGGTCCGTTCCCGTCCGGGAGAGCATCCCGGCCCGTTCCTGTCCGCCCCACGTCCACAGAAACCGAGCCGATGCCTCTTCTTGACTCCCTGGCCACCATGCTGGCCAGCCCCCTGATGCAGCGCGGACTGATCGTCGCCGTCCTGGTGGGTGTCTCCGCCCCGGTGGTGGGCACCTACCTCGTCCAGCGCCGCATGGCCCTGCTCGGGGACGGCATCGGCCACATGGCTCTCACCGGTGTGGCCGCCGGCTGGCTCGCCGGAGCCGCCGCCGGACTGACCCCCCACGACCTGTTGGCCGTGCCCGGAGCCGTGGTCGCCTCGGTGCTCGGGGCCGTGCTCATCGAGACGGTCCGGGCCCGCGGGAGGACCAGCGGGGATGTGGCACTGGCGCTGCTGTTCTACGGCGGGATCGCCGGAGGCGTGCTGCTGATCGGGCTCGCCGGGGGCACCTCCGCCAACCTCACCGGCTACCTCTTCGGCTCCATCTCCACCGTCACCGGACTCGACGTCGTCCTCACCGCCGCACTGAGTGCTGTGATCCTCGGTGTGGGCCTCGGGCTGCGCCCCGCCCTGTTCGCCCTGTGCCACGACGAGGACTTCGCCCGGGCGGCCGGTCTGCCCGTGGGCACCCTGAATCTGCTGATCGCCGTGGTCGCGGCGCTGACCGTCTCGGTGTCCATGCGCGTGGTGGGAGTGCTGCTGGTCTCGGCGGTGATGATCGTGCCCGCGGCCACCGCGCAACTGGCCTCCCGGTCCTTCGCCACCACCATGCACCTGGCCATGGGCATCGGGGTCCTGGTCTGCGTCACCGGCCTGTCGATCACCTACTTCCGCCCCCTCTCCCCGGGGGCGACCATCGTGGTCCTGGCCATCGGGGTCTACGCGGCCGTGTCCGTCACCGCACCACTGTTCACCGGCAGGCTGCTCCATCGGCCTCCGGACTCCACGACGACTGCTGGGAGCCCTCCGCGCGTCCCGGAGGAGGTCTGAGCTGCAGCGGGCCACACGGCAGCGGGCCACACGGCAGCGGGCGGCGGTCATGGAACTGCTCGAGCACGCCACACAGTTCTTGAGCGCCCAGCAGATCCACGACGTGCTCATCCACCGGGGGCACGCCCTGGGGCTGGCCACCGTCTACCGCACCCTGCAAGCACTCACCGACACCGGAGAGCTCGATCTGCAGCGCGCCGAGGACGGCGAACACCTCTACCGGCGCTGCCACCGCCAAGGCCCCCACCACCACCTGGTGTGCCGGGCCTGCGGTGCGGCCGTGGGCCTGCCCGGCACCGGCCTGGAGCGCTGGGCCGCCCGACAAGGGCAGGTCCACGGCTTCACCCGGACCAGCACCACGGTGGAGCTGCGCGGGCTGTGCCCCTCCTGCTCCACCGACCCCGTCCCGTCCCGGTCGGTGGCCGCCCGGGGCCGGGCAGCTCGACAGGAAGCCTCGTGAATTCCTTGGCCCACCAGCACCCGGAGAACCGGGCTGAAGCACCGAAGCACCGGCAGTGCATCCGATTCCGCACCCCAGCCACCCCCGTGGTCTCGCAGTGTTCTCGAAGAACGACACCGCACAGCCGGACCACGCCACCGAAGCTCTCCGTGCTGGTGCGGATCGCACTCGATGCCAGCCACGCCGAGATCATCGTCACCGGCCGGATGACCACGCACAACCAGCAGGGCCTGCACCCGGTCATCGACCGAGTGCGCACCCTGGCCCCGGCCACGACCGTCACCGTGGACCTGACAGAAGCCCACGTGGAGGCCGGTGCGGCACAACGACTGCGCCAGCGCATTGATCGGGGCACGGGTGGGGCCGTGCACGTGCTGCCTCCGGGGGAGACCATCCGCACCGGCCCACGGTGAAGCCGGGGCGGCACCACCCGCACAAGCACCGCCACACCCCTGCAGCCGACTCGCCCCTGGGTTCGGTGGGGCTCCTCAGGGGTGCTCACGCTCCTGCTGGGCCGGGACAGAGCTCGCAGCCCGATTTGTTCTCTGAGAATGACAATCATTACTATGAGGGGTCGTCGGTGAACGTGACCATAGGGAGAAGCATGCGCGGTGATGCCCAGATCGAGGTGTCGGACCTGGGGGTCACTGTGGCCGGCCGATCGCTGCTGCAGGGAGTGGACCTGCAGGTGCGACCCGGCCGGCGGGTGGCCCTGCTCGGAGCCTCCGGATCGGGAAAATCCCTGACGGTGCAGGCCCTGCTGGGCCTGCTGGGACCGCAGTTCCGCGTGCAGGGCTCCCTGCGGGTCGCCGGGCGTGACCTGCCATGGCGTCAGGCGCCGGGACGGCGCCCGGGGATGGCAGCGGTGTTCCAGGACTCCCAGGCCGCGCTGAACCCCGTGGTGCGCCTGGACCGGCAGCTCCTGTCCGCGGTGGCCCGCCGCCGCCAGGTCAGCGCCGCAGCCGCCGCACAGATCATGGCGAACCTGCTGGGCGAGGTCGGTTTCGAGGACCCGGAGCGGATTCTGGGCGCCTACCCCTCCCAGCTGTCGGGCGGGCAGCGGCAGCGGGTGTGCCTGGCCCTGGCGATGGCGGCCTCCCCGCAGCTGCTGGTGGCTGATGAGCCGACCACGGCCCTGGACATGATCAGCCAACGCCACGTGGTCGAGGCCCTGCGCCGGTGCACCGGGCAGGGCCGCAGCGGACTGCTGTTCATCACCCACGACCTGGCGGTCGCCGCCGACCTGTGCGAGGACGTCGTGGTCCTCGAGCACGGGCGCGTGGTCGAGACCGGCTCGATGGAGCAGGTGGTCCGCTCACCGCAGGCGGCGTTCACCGCCTCCCTGGTCGCTGCCGCCCGGGCCGGTCTGCGGCCCACCGAGCACGCGCTGGGGGCGGCATCGTGATCGAGGGACCGGAACCGACCATGCTGCACGGCGTCGGACTCACCAAGAGCTACCGGGCAGGTTCCGGGGTCGTGGCCGCCGTGCGCGGGATCGACCTGGAGATGCGCGAGGGCGAGTCGGTGGGGCTGGTGGGTCCCTCCGGGTCGGGCAAGTCCACGGTGCTGTCCCTGCTGCTGGGCCTGGAGCGCCCCGATGAGGGTGAGGTCCGCTTCAACGGGGTACCCCTCACCGGACGACAGGAGATCCGGCGGGCCCGGCAGGCGGTGCAGTACGTCCCGCAGGACCCGGCCTCCAGCCTGGACCCGCGGCGCACCGTCGAACGCCAGCTGCAAGAGCCGCTGCGCCGCTTCCGCATCCCGGGCGACCACGCGATCCTGGTCCGCGACGCCCTGGAACAGGTCGACCTCGGCACCGAGCACCTGGGCCGGCGCGCCCACGAGCTCTCCGGCGGCCAGGCCCAGCGGGTGGCGATCGCCCGCGCCCTGGTGACCGGTCCCCGGATCCTGCTGGCCGACGAGGCCGTCAGCGGACTCGACCTACCGCTGCGCAACCAGGTCCTGGAGCTGCTGAAGGACCTCCATGTCCGGGCAGGCCTGGGGCTGCTGTTCGTCTCCCACGACCTCACCGCGGTCCGTCTCCTGTGCGACCGTGCGCTGGTGCTCGACCACGGGCAGGTGGTGGAGCAGGGTCCCACCGACCGGCTCCTGCAGACCCCCTCCCACCCGGTGACGCAGGAGCTGGTGGATGCTGTTCCGCGCCTACCCGCCTGAGACCCGCACCCAGCTGGTGTTCGACCTCGGCTTCCACGCCGTGATCCCCTTCCCGGCCGGTGCCACGGCCGGGGAGTACGGCCTGGGTGCGGCCGCGATCGGCGTGGTGCTCGGGGCGGTGGTCGGCCCGGTGCTGGGTGCTGCGCTGCTGGGCTGGGGGCTGGACGCGGCCCTGGGCGCGGGCATCACGGTGTGCAGTGCCGTCACCCTGCTGTTGTGGTGGCGACTGCCCACTCCGCCCGCACCCGGATACCGGCCCCACCGGCAGGCCCCAGCGCACTGGCACACCCGGGCGCCGGCGGGTGCCGGAATGCCTGCGCGACCGCCGGTTCCTCGCCCTCTGCGCCCTGGTCCCGGTGAACCTGCCGGCCTGCAACCAGCTCTACTGCGCGGTCCCGGTGGAACTCGACCGCCGGGGGCCGGGGCAGGAGTGGCTGGGCGGACTGCTCCTCTTGACCTCCGTGCTGATGATCACCCTGCAGCAGTCCGTCGCCGCAGCGGCCCGCCGGATCGGTCCCAGGCCCACCCTGTCGGCCGGTCTCGGGCTGCTGGCAGCAGCTGTCGCCGTGGTCGCCACCACCGCGGTCCAGCCCAGGGGGCCCGAGGGGGAGGCGGTGGCGCCGGTGCTGATCACCGTGACGGTGCTGGTGCTGGGGCACATGGCCCTGACCCCCACGGTCCTGTCCCCGGTGCCCGACTTCCTCCCCGCCCGGGGCGCCACCGGCTCCCCGGGCCCCGACTTCACCCTCAACTTCACTGTCCAGCTGCCGATCCACTGATCACCACCATGAAAGGGCCCTCTGATGCCCCCTCGCTCCTCCGTCCTCACTCCTCGCTCTGCTCGCCGGACCACCGGCCTCGGGCTGGCCGCGGTCAGCCTGCTGCTGCTCACCGGCTGCTTCGCCGAGGGCTCCAGCATCTCCTCCGCAGAAGGCTCCGGCGAGCCCACCGACGCCCGGGTCGAGCTGGCCATGCTCCAGCCCCCGCGCTCGGGGTTGTCCCCGCTCAGCGACGACGCCTTCAAGCTCTCCCGCTGGTCCACCGCCGAGACCCTGGTGCGCCTGGATGAGGCCGGGGACGCGCAGCCGATGCTGGCCACCGCGTGGGAGCAGCTCGATGACACCACCTGGTCCTTCACGATCCGCGACGGGGTCACCTTCCACGACGGCACGGCCATGACGGCGGAGAACGTCGCCGCTTCCTTGGACCGGGCCGTGACGGCCGAGCCGGCCCCGCGGATCCTGGACGGGGTGCAGATGAGCGTGGCCGCCGAGGGCGACACCGTGCGGGTGACCACCGCCGAGGCCGATCCGCTCGTGCCCCAGCGGCTGTCCAGCCCGCAGCTGTCGGTCCTGGCCCCGGCCGCCTACGAAGGCAGCGCGGTGGACCCGGTGGGCCACGGCACGGGGCCGTTCGAGCTCACCGCCGTGGACGGCACCTCGGGGGCCACCCTGGAGCGCTACGAGGACCACTGGAACGGGGCGGCGGCCGCAGCCGGCATCGATGTGTCCTTCGTGCCCGACGGCACCGCCCGGGCCGCCGCACTGCGCACCGGCGAGGCCGACGTCGTCGAGGCCGTGCCCGTGGGCCAGGCCGCCCAGGTCGAGCAGGAGCTGTTGGAGGAGGTGCCCATGCCGCGCACCAACACGCTCTACCTCAACACCGAGGACGGCCCGTTCGCCGACGCGGGCCTGCGCGCGGCCGCCCGGCAGGCCCTGGACCCGCAGACGATCGTGGACGGGGTCTACGAGGGCCGCGCCGACGTGGCCGCGGGACTGCTGGGCCCGGCGATCCCCTACGCGGCGGAGAAGCGCGACACCGAGCCCTATCGTGAGCTGCTCGCCGACCGCCCCGAGGCGGGGGACCCGGCGGGGAAGAAGATCACCATCGGCACCTTCACCGACCGGGCGGAGCTGCCCGAGGTCGCCGTGCAGCTGCAGCAGCAGTTGGAGGCGGCCGGTTTCGAGGTGGAACTGGAGGTGCGGGAGTACCAGTACATCGAGGCCGACGCGATCGAGGGTGCGTTCGACGCCTTCATCCTCTCCCGGGCCACGGTGCTGGACTCCGGGGACCCGGTGGCGTACATGGTCAGCGACTTCGGCTGCGAAGGCTCCTTCAACATCTCCCAGTTCTGCTCCGAGACCGTCGACGCCGCCCTGGACAAGGCCGAGAAGGCCGCCCCCGGGGAGGAGCGCCGGACGGCGATCCTCGAGGCGGAGGCCGCGATCCTGGCCGAGGACGCCGCGATCCCGATGCTCCACGAACGTGTCATCCAGGGCGAGCAGGACGGTGTCGAGGGTGCCGCCCGCGATCCGCGCGAGCGCGAGCTGATCACCGCCGAAACCACCGTCGCCGAGTGAGCCGCGTCAGTCAGGTGGCGGCCAGGGGAGGGGTGGCGGCCCTGATCTCGCGGACCTTGGCGTTCTTCGCGGTCGTGGTGCTCATCGGGGCGCTGCCGTGGCTGTCGGGCAACAGCCCGGAGTACACGGTCCTGCGTGCCCGCTACGCCGACCGGCCGGCCACCCCGGAGGTGCTGGCCCAGATCCGGACCGAGCTGGGCCTGGACGCAGGCCCGCTCGCGGTCTTCACCGACTGGGCCACCGGGGTGCTCACCGGGGACTTCGGCACCTCCTGGATCAGCGGAGACCCGGTGCTGCCCGGTGTCCTGGGCGCCCTGGGGGTGTCCCTGACCCTCATGGGTGCCGCCCTGGCGGTCGCGCTGCTCGTCGCCGCCCTGGTCTGCCTCCCCACCGTCCGGGCCGGGCTGGCCGGACGACCTGCCCGAGGGGCCGGCGCGACGGCGGCTGCGCTGACCGCGCTGCCGGAGTTCCTCCTGGCGGCCGTGCTGCTGATCGTGGTCGCGGTCTGGGCAGGCTGGTTGCCGCCCTATGGTTGGCGTGGCCCCGAGTACGTGGTGCTGCCGGCCCTGGCTCTCGGCCTGCCTGCGGGCGGGCTGATCGGCCGGCTGCTCTCCACAGCCCTGGCCGGGGCCTTCACCGAACGCTGGGTGCACACCTGGGCCGTGGCCGGGCACTCCCGGGCGCGGATCGCCGCCGCGGCCCTGCACCGTGCCCTGCCGGGGGTGATCGGACAGATCGCCCTGGTGATTGTCGGGCTCACCGGTGGAGCGGTACCCGTCGAGGAGGTCTTCGCGATCCCCGGTCTGGGTCGGACCCTGCTGGGGGCTGCCGCGTCCCAGGACATCCCGGCCCTGCAGGCCGGTGTGCTGGTGCTCCTCGTCCTGGCCGCAGCCGTGGGAGCCCTGACCGCTCTGATCCGCCGGGTCCTGCTCGGTCCGGCCGCCCGCACGGGGGACCTGCCCGTGCCCGGACCCCCCATCAGCCAGGGACGGTCGTGGTGGGTGGTTCCGGCTGTCTCCGGCGCGGCGCTGCTCGCGCTGGTCGTGGCCGGGCTGTTCCGGGACCCCTACACCTCCGCCCACGCCCGGCTCGAGGCGCCCTCCTGGGCGCTGCCGCTGGGGGCCGACGCCGCCGGGCGCGACGTCCTGGCCCGGGTGGGCCACGGCGCGCTGGACACCCTGGGCCTGGCCCTGGTCGTGGTCGCCGCCTGCCTGGTCATCGGCCTCGTCATCGGACTCACCGGGGCGTGGTCCACCGGGCCGGTGGAGGTCACCAACGCGGCCCCACCGATCATCGCCGGCATCCTCGTCGTGGCGATGGCCGGCCCCTCGGCCGCCGGCGCCGCCCTGGCCGTCACGCTGGTGAGCTGGGCGCCCCTGGCCGCCCACACCGCCGCACTGGTCGCCGAGATCTCCGCACGGCCCTACGTGCGCGTGCTGCCCCTGCTGGGGGCGGGACGCACCCGCATCCTGGCCGGGACCGTCCTGCCCACCCTGCTGCCGGAAGTCACGCGGCACGCGCTCCTGCGCCTGCCCGGCACCGCCCTGGCCATCGCCGGCCTCGGGTTCCTGGGACTGGGGCAGCAACCACCGGCCCCGGAGTGGGGGCTGCTGCTGGCCGAGGGCATCAACTACGTTGAACGCGCCCCGTGGACCGTACTGGGTCCCGCCGTGGCCCTGGTGCTGGCCTCGGTGCTGGCCGTCTCGCTCTCCAGCGCCGACAGCACCAGGCGGCCCCGCCTCGGGCAGGGTTCCCCGGCGCCGGAGGCGGCCGAGGGGCCGCGCCCGCAGACCCTCGTCGGCCGCTGAAGCGGGCACCCACGACCACGGGGGTGGGGGGTCGCACCGGGCACCCGGTGCGACCCCCACCCCCGTGGTCGTGGATCTGTGAGGACATCAGCGATGGGCCAAGACCGGCCCGATCACTGCTGTTGCCGTGCTGACCCGCCCCGGGGTCAGCCTTGACGTGCCTTCATTCGGGGATTCTTGTTGATCACAAAGGAGCGACCCCGTCGGCGCACGACCTGCGCGCCAGGGACCTTCTTCAGGGCACGCAGCGAGTTGCGTACTTTCATGTCCTTCTCCTTCTGCTGAATGGTTCATTGGGTGGTGTTCAGGTCGAAAGGATCGGCGAGCCCGGTGGTCCCGGACATCATTTCCGCCTCGGTGAGCTCACACCAGGACAGGAGCCGGGCGAACTCAGCCGCATCCATGCCCTCACCGGTGGCCGCAAGCCAGGTCCGGCGCTCTCCCGGGTGCTCTGCAACGGTGCTGGGCACGTCCTGTTCAGGGGTGGTGAGAGGCAGGTCGGCTTCCTGGGCCACCGGCCACGGACCGGCGTTCTCCAACCACACCCGCGGACCGATGCCCTGGACGGTGACGCGGTGTTCGGGGGCTACCGCCAACCAGACCTGTCCTCGCAGCCCGCAACAGCCCTCGGCCATGCTCGCCAGAGCCTGCCGGAAGCGTTCGGGATGCAGCGGGGCGCAGACCTGATGCACCACGGTGCCGAACGGTGAGGTCCGCCCGGCCAGCACAGACGGCGAGGAGGCGAACGGGCCCGGGTATCCAGTGGTGGAGCGATGGATTGCCTCGATCGGGTCTTAGCGGCTCGAGCGGACATCGGCGGCGTTCGTCCCGCGCAACGCGGGTCGCGGGGGGCGTTTGACCTTCATTCTCAACTAGATGAGAATGGGTGACGGAGCAGCCTCGACCGCAACACCTGACCTCGCACCGGGTCTCACGAGTAGCGGACTTCACCACCCCGGAGGCCCGACGGCCTCATCATCGTGGGACTACTTGGTCCGGGTGAGCTGGTCGTTGTCCATGCATCCGGGCGGGATGTGGGTCCAGCCCCCACAAAAAATCTTGGTGCGGGCCGTCTGATCGGCTGCTGGTCCACCATCGGGGTCATCGATGCGGCGGTGGACGCAGATGGGCCCGCCATCATGGTCTTCCTGTCGTTCTCATCGGGGTGACGTAGCCAACATGCACGGGTTGCAGTGGTCTCGGCCGCCGCACTGATGAACTGATCCGCCCCTACGCCCCCCGGGGACACCACGAAAGGTCCGGCCATGTCCCGAGCCACACGGCAACGCACCGCGCTCATCGGATTGCTCGAGCGCACCCCGGAGTTCCGCTCCGCCCAGCAGATCCACGCCATGCTGCAGCAGGAGGAACAAGCGGTGTCCCAGGCCACCGTCTACCGCACCCTCAGCGCCATGGCCGCGGCCGGGGAGGTCGACGTGCTGAGCACCCCGGGCGGGGAGGCCCGCTACCGCCAGTGCCGGCAGACCGAACACCACCACCACTTGGTGTGCCGCACCTGCGGCCACGCCGTGGAGGTCAGCGAATCACTGGTGGAGCGCTGGGCAGCACAAGCCGCTCGCCAGCACGGTTTCACCTCCCCCTCCCACTCGATCGAACTGCACGGAATCTGCGCCTCCTGCCAGTGAGACCCACCGCATCAGCCATCGACCGCTCACGTCCCACCGCGTGACCGGCCGGAGCCGGAGCGTCCTTCTCGGGGAGTGCTTCGCCCCCTCCGGCGAGACGCTGTGGCCGCCCAGCGTCCTGGTGGGGCATGCACGTGCTTGCGGGGCGGTAGCGCAGCAGGACGTTGCCTGAGCCGGGGAACGGTCGGGCTTCCAACAGGGACAACGCAACGGGATACAGGAACAAGGGCAGGCCGGCGGCGAGGGCAACAGGACTGTGACGGTCAGGTGGAGCTCATCGATCAGTCCACGGGTCAGCAGGCCGTTCCACACGATGCGACTGGCGAAGGCGAGGATGTCTGCGGTGCCGTTGCGTTGCTCCTGGGTCAACCACTGGCCCACGTCACCGCGGCCGATGACGGTGGTGGTGGAAGCCCAGAGGGGCCGTGGCCACCTTCAGGGTGTCGGAGACGACGACCTCGGGGATGCGATTGTCGATGCGGCCGACTACCCGGTTGTCCTGGCTCAAGGCCCGGTGAGCCGGGTCCTGCGGGGCGTCGGCGACGAAGGGCCAGTAGCTGCTGAAACCGTCGAAGGAGGTTCGGCCCAGCAGCACGGTCCCGGCCGAGCGGATGCGCTCGAGGTTGTAGGCGTCGAAGAACTCGTCCATGGCGGGCACCACCGGGTTGCCGTTCTCATCGGCGTGGAACCCATCCTGGGAAACGATGTTGTTGACGATGAGACGGCGCATGGGTGGCTCCTCGATCCTGTGCTCGTGCGGAACAAGAACCGGTCAAGGCGCCCGGCGGATCCATCAGCCGGTGACCGTCCCGGGGTTCGTGCCTCAGGCGGAACCCATGGCATGTGTGGCCCTCTCCACGGGTCCTGCCCCGTGCGCTGAGGGCAGGACCGGTTGCCCGGCTCGGTGCAGCCCCGAAGTGGTGTGGTCCTGACAGGGGAGTCATGTACAGGACGGATTCTCGGCGATGCGGGGATCCGGCGGGCTATCGCGTGGGGATGCTCTGGTGACGGCTTCCGATGTTCTCCTGGTCCTGGCGTCTGCGGTGCGGCATTGCACCAGCAGTTGGTGCGGCCACTTCGCCTCTTGCCCCATGAGCTAGGGACGGACGACGTCGTAGGTGATCTGGACCATGCCGTTGTCGAAGCGGCGCTCCCGGACGAGTCGCAGATCCAGTGACAGCCCGTCCGGGAAGACGGCGGTGCCGCCTCCGACGATGACCGGGCACAGCAGGAGCTCGACCACGTCGACGACCCCCAGCAGCAGGGCGCTCCTGGCCAGGGTCGGACCCTCGACCGTGACGTCACCGGGGGCCTCGGACTTCGCCCGCGCGACCGCCTCGGCGGTGAAGGCGCGCTCGAGCCGGGTGCGCTCGGTCCAGGTCTGTGCGAGGGAGGAGGAGAAGACGACCTTCTTGGCGCGCTTCCAGGTGTCCGCGAAGTGCGCTGACTCTGGCGACCAGGTCGCGGCGGCCGGATCGGTCTCCCAGATGGCCATGGTCTCGTACATGCGGCGCCCGTAGAGGTAGGTGCTCACCGATGCCAGGTCTGCGGTGAGGGCGGCGACGACGGCTTCGTCGGGTACGGCCCAGGAGAAGTTTCCCTGGGTGTCGGTGTTGTAGCCGTCCAGCGAGGAGGCTACGGAGTAGATCACTTTCCCCATGCCCACACTCAACCCGCCTGATGTGATCGGGCACAAGAGGCGGAATGCACTTGAGGTTCCCAGGAAGCGGCGTCCGGTGCGGCGGAAGTACATGGCGTCGCCAACGACGAAGACCGAGCCGAGGATGGCCAAGCCGCATCCGAGCAGGAAGATCGCCGCCGGCAGAAAAGGAGATCCCGTCGGGTGCTGGATGCGGGAGACCTCCATGAGCGCGAACATGGCCAAGGCGATACCGGCACCGGCCCCGGTGAGAGTGAGAGCGAACAGACGAAAGGACCCGGCACGGTTCGCCCCGAACGATCCAACGGCATCTGTCCCACTACCCGAGTCCCGGAAGAGCTCCGCCTCTGTCCCAGTGCCCAGAAGAAAACGACGGCGCCTACGAGCAGGACAACGCCCGCGCCGATGAAAGATCCTGCTGGGCCGTGGACGCTCATCGTGATGACGCCCGGCGCGCCCAGGATCAGAAGTCCCGCGTAGACCAGGGCAGCACCTCTCATCAGAGCCGCTGGCCGAGAAGGCGACCACCCGGCTGGACAAGCTCTCGGGGGGTCAGCAGCAGAAGGTGCAGCTGGGGGTGACGATCATGAACACCCCGGAGCTGCTGATCCTGGACGAGCCGACGAAGGGGTTCGATCCGGTCAACCGGCGGCTGCTGATGGACATCATCGCCGAGCAGCGGCGAGCCGGGGCCACGGTGATGATGGTGACCCACCAGAGGGAGGAGGTGGAGAGGCTGTGCGAGCGGGTGATCCTGCTCAAGGACGGTATCTCCCACGCCTACGGCACGGTGCGGGCGGTGCAGGAGCAGCTCGGGTCCACCACCTACCGGGTGACCCACACCGGGGTGGTACCAGCCTCACACCACTACACCCTGCGCAAGCGCGGGTTCTGGGTCGCGATCCTGGCCGTACCGGTGGTGATTGCGATCATCTTCTGATGCCGACGTCGCGGGAACTCCATCAATGGCCCTCGCCTTCCTGTTTGCCGGACTGGCCTTCCTGGACCGAGGTCTGGCCGAAGTAAGGGGCACGACGTTGAAGGGTCGGGACCGCCGGGCCGCTGCCGGGAAGCTCGCCTTCTCAGCAGCGCTGTTTCTGAGCGCCGGCAGACTTCTGATGGTCGGGGACCGACCGCCGGCGCGGGCTGGGTCCAGGACTCTCCGTTGGGCGGAGGCCGCAGAGTCGTGTGCGGGCCAAGGTACGTCGCGTCATTCCGTGTCAGAGACTTGCCGGGGCACAACCCGGCGCGCACTCTGGTGGCACGGATGGAAACGGAGACAACCACGAGCGCAGGAGGGGGCCATGAAGCGGCTTGCTGCGGTGTCAGCAGCACAACTGTGTCTGGGCGTGACGGGGCGGCGCAGAGCCCTCCGCGACCGGATCGCCTACGACGTCGGATTCCGGCGGGGTGCGGCCGAGAACATGGAAAGCGATCAGTGGTTCAGAGGCACCGCCCTGTCCGCCCCCAACTTCATGCTCATACTCCAGGGAGTGTGCACTGCCCTGCTGCTGGTGCGTCCCCGCCGCTGGGTGGCGCGAGTGCTGGGCGTGCTGGGCACGGTGATGATATGCGGCCAGGCCGCGGAACGGCCGGCCCGCGCGGCCTGGTGTCACTGGGATGCCCGGATCGCGCCTCTGACCGCCGCCGCGACCGTACTGGCTGCCGTCATGACGTGGTGGGGCCTCGTCGGTGGCCCCATAGAGGATTGAGCCTGTCGCAGGGATCGCAGCAGCCGATCTCAACGGCTCCGTGGCGGCCCCGCTGGAAGTCTGGTCCGCCACAGGCAACGGGCGCCACTGCAGGGGCGCTGCGTGCGGCGAGACCATGCCTCCCACCGACGGGTCTCGCGCAGTCGGGCCGCCCTCAGCGGTTCACCGGCAGCCTCAGCCTATGCAACCTGTCGGCGGCCGGGCAGGCGGAGATCTGTGCACGAGCAAGCGGCGATGCGTAGACCGCCACGACGAGTACGGAGGACCCGATGGACCCGGACAGGCAACCGCGTGGGTACCTGACCGCGATGCTCGCCGGCGCCGGGATCATGGAGCTTGCCCAAGTGGTCGGCCGGCCGCCGGAAGGGCGCTTCGAGGTGTCATTCGCCTGGTTCACCGCGGCCGCGGCAAGCGTGGCCGTGTCGCTGACGCTCCATGAGTGGCGACAGCCCCACCGGCCGCCCCGGGGGAACTGGCTGTACTGACCGGAGAGGTTGATGGAGTGACTCACTCTGCCCGACCATGCACCGGTCTGGCGTTCGCTGGGGGTTCTCCGACCTCGTGGATGGTATGGCCGCCGCAAGCCGTCTGGGTGACGCTGGCCCGCTCGATGCGCGACACGGTGAACCATCGCATGGCGTTGCGCAGTCGGCACCACCCCACCAGGTACCACTGGCCGTTCGTGGAGGCGAACAGCACGGGTTCGACGTCGCGGGCGGTCGTGGTCCCGTCTCCCGATGTGTAGCGAATGCGGATCACTTGCTGTTCGGCCATCGCCTCCTCCAGTGCCGATCTGATGGTGCGCGAAGAGGGGGGCATCGCGTTGACCCAGACGCGGCCGGCCAGCTCGTCGGCTCTTGCCCGGGTTCTGGGATCGAGGACGTCCAGGATCTTCTGGATCCCGGCTGCTGCCAGATCGGAGCAGGGGGCATCGGGTGCAGCGGACACGGCCGCCATGAGCGCCACGGCCTGTGCTGGGGACAGGCTGACAGGTGGCAGGGACGCGCCGACGGCCAATCCGTAGCCACCGCCCGGACCTGGACGCGACCATACGGGCGCGCCGCTGTTCTCGAGCGCAGCGAGGTCTCTCTTGACGGTGCGCACGGATACGCCGAACTCCTTCGCCAGCCGTTCGGCGGAGCAACCCCGTGATCCGTTACGGCGCAGCATCTCGGTCAGGGCATGGAGTCGTTCTGCTCGCTTCACTGTTCAGCCCACCGCGAATTCATGACACAAATAGTGACATGCACCTGCCCGTAGCACCTCGGAAGGTGGAGTCATGACAACTACGACGAGCAGTCCGACCATCATCCTCGTCCCCGGCCACTGGCTGGGCGCTTGGGCGTGGGATGAAGTCCTGGAACACCTCAAAGCCGACCACTCTCGTGCAGTCGCGATGACGCTGCCCGGTCTCGACGGGGACGATCCTGAGCGTGCCGAGAAGACTCTCGACGATCAAGTCGCAGCGGTCCTGGACGTCATCACTCGACTCGGAGCCTCCGACGACGAGCCCGTGACACTCGTTGCTCATAGCGGGGCCAACGCCCCCGTCAGCCTCGTCCTCGACCGGCACCCTGGCCTTGTCCATCGGGTGGTGTGGGTCGACTCCGGCCCCATGGCGACGGGAAGCGCCTTCGCCCCTGACCTCCCGGAGGGGGTGGAGGAGCTCCCGCTGCCGTCCTTCGACGTCCTCGCACCGCAGGCGAGCCTCGAAGGCCTGAGCGCCGAGGTCCTCGAGCGTTTTCGCACCCGGGCCGTCCCTGAGCCCGGCGCCGTGCTTCGTCAGCCCGTCGAGCTCACGAACGATGCCCGCCGCAAGGTCCCCACCACCCTGGTGTGCTGCTCGATCCCGAGCGCGCAGGTTCTGGAGCTGGCCCGAGGAGGTCATGCCATGTTCGCCGAAGTCGCGAACATCGAGCACCTCGACGTCATCGACCTCCCGACGGGGCATTGGCCCATGTGGAGCCGTCCCCGCGACCTCGCCGAGGCCATTCAGTCGGAGGCTTCTCGAACCGACTGAACTGCACGTACAACCTGAAGGGGCCAGCCGAGTCCGGCTGGCCCCTCTCCGTCTCCGAGGGGATTCATGACATCCAAACGCTGCTCCCACACCACGCCACCGGCTGAAGGTCGCCCGCCTCGTCGTCGATGACGGTTGGCCGATCAGCGAAGTTGCCGCCCGCTTCCCGGTCTCGTGGCCCACGGTCAAGAGATGGGTCGAGCGATACCGGGTAGGCCAGTCGATGCAAGACCGATCCTCGCGGCCACACCACTGGCCGAACACAACCAGCGCGAAGACCGCCTGTCGCATGTCGACCGTGCTGCCGGTGAACCCATCCGTCGGTACGAGCACGACCATCCCGGCTCCATGGTTCACGTAGATGTGAAGAAGCTCGGCAACATCCCCGACGGTGGAGGCTGGCGCTACGTCGGCCGCCGACCAGGCGAGAAGAACTGCACCAAGACACCCTGCAAGCCGCGCCATGAACACAGCGACCCACTTCCGGGCTACGCCTACGTCCACACCGTTATCGGCGATCATTCCCGCGTCGCCCACGCCGAGATCCACGATGACGAAACCGCGCAAACAGCCACAGCGGTGCTCGTTCGTGCTGTCGAGTGGTTCAACCAGCGGGGCATCACCGTCGAGCGGGTTCTGTCTGACAACGGGGGTGCCTGCCGCTCACTCTTGTGGCGGGACACATGCGCCGAACTTGCAATCGAGCACAAGCGCACCCGCCCGTATCGTCCACAGACGAACGGCAAGACCGAGCGCTTCCACCGCATCCTGGCCGACGGCTGGGCCCTCGCCCGCTGCGATACCTCCGAGGCTGAGCGTCGTGGGGAGCCATATGGCTGGCTGCACCATCACAACCATCACCGATCCCACACCGCATGCGGCAGCCAGCCGCCCTTCTCACGATCGATCAACGTGTCCGGTCAGTGCAACCAGCCACATACGCCGCAAGCGCCCCGGGCACCGTCCTGCAGCCCATGGCGTTCGCTCTCGCACCGACTCGCGAGCATTTGTGACGGCTCATCCGGTGCACCCATAACGATCTCGGCGCCAACCCTCCGGCTCCATCACCCGAGCTCCGCTGAGATGACGAGACTGGGCCCGTGGGCGCCGCTCGACGCCGCCTGCAGCTCCAGATCCCATCCACTGCACCTGCCGTGGACAGCGTCCGGCCCGTCCTCGGCACCCAGCCACGAGGACCGATCATGAACACCACCCAGCGCATCACCGCCGCGGCCGCTGCCGTCCTGCTCCTCGCCGCCGCACCGGCCGGGGCGACCGCCCCCGAGCCCGCCTCGCCGGCCGAGCCGCCGGCCGAGATGCAGTGGCCGCCGCCCAGCACCCACGGCAAGTTCGTGCCCTACCCTGACGAGGCGAACCAGCCCTTCACCATCGCCGCCTGTGACTCCGAGGTCACCATCTCAACGGGCGACCTCGACGAGCGCGAGTACCGCTCCCTGGTCACCACCGAGGGGGACACGGTGTTGGAGCACCGCGGCGACCTCACGCTCGACATCACCCGTGCCTCCGACGGCGCCATGCTCGACGAGGTCGGCGTGGACGGCCGGAGCTTCGAGACCTACGCCGCCGACGGGACCTCGATCGAGATCAGCGGCTCGGGATCCGGGGTCGTGTTCGCCTACAGCGAGCTCGAGGCGCAGGCGTTCGCCGAGGCCGGGCTGCCGGAAGCCTTCCTCTTCCTGTCCGGGGAGCTGGCCGGGACGATCACCCTGGAGCCCGCAGCCGAGCCGGGACAGGAGCCGACGGTGGTGTCGGCGGAGATCACCGAGAACTCCACGGAGTACGTCTTCGACCTGTGCGACCTGCTCGACCAGGCGGCCGCCGACCAGCAGACCCCCTCTCCGTGAGCCGGCCTCGCTGACCACCAGCGCACCTCACCGGGCCTCCGCCGGCACGGGCAACGCCCCGGTCTCCGCGGTGGAGGCCGGGGCGTTGTGCGGGATGGAGAGCAGGTCAGGCCATGCCGGAGGCGTTGATCTTCGCGAGGTCCTCGTCGGAGATGTCGCCGTCGAAGTTCTCGTCCTCGTAGGCGCCACCCAGGGCGTCCTCGCCGAGGTGGATGTCGGCGACGTCGGGGGCTCCTGCGAAGTCGGTGCTGGTTCACCCACGATGTGTGCGCCGCCACCAGCGAAGACCTGCCACCCGTGGCGCGGAACGGGGCGTCGGGCGAAATCTCAGCGGCAGTACCGCTCCTCGAGCCGCCGGTCCATGCCCCGGGCCCGGGCCCGCTGTGCCAGTGCGTGGATCACCGGCCCGGCCACCCGGGAGACTCCGGGCAGGCGCATGTCGGTGAGCTCCATGATCCACGCCGTCACGAACGGGTTGCGCGGCACCCCGTTGGACCCGGACAGCCCGTCGCTGGCCAGCCCGTAGAGGATCGGCAGGCCTTTCTCGAACCCTTCGCTGGCCGGAGTGATCTCGACCAGGGCTCGCACCCTGGACGAGCCCTGGTTCACCCACCGGTGCACGGTGTTCACCGGCGCTGTGGCCTTCTCGCCGGGCAGCACGACCTGAGGCTGCTTGGCGACCTCGACGGTCAGGGCGCCCTCGAGGATCTCGAAGTGCTCGGAGGAGTGGAGATGGTAGTGGCGGGGCACGCCGGCGCCCGGCTCGGCCACGAGGTGGACGAGGGTGTACTTCCCGCCGGTCTCCGCGCTGGTGCGCAGGAAAGTGACCGCGTCGTCCTGGAACGTGTTCCGGTGCGCGGTACGCGTGGCGAGCAGCTCGTCGATCTCCGCCTGGGTCAGTCGCATGTCGATCCCCGTCCGTGCGTTTCTGCTGGTCACAACGCTACGCCGAGGCCTGGGCACGGGACCTGCGTGCGGGCAGATGACGACCGGGAGCGTCGAAGGCCCGCTCCGCGGTGTGCGGGGGAGGGGTAATGACCTCGGCGGGCTGCGTTCGGGGCGGCCGGCAGGCCTCGGCGGGTGGTCTCCCCGGCGACGGTGACGTCCAAGGTCGTGATCACCGCTCCGCGAGAGCTGCCGCCGACGCCGAGCGACCGGATCGCCAGCACTGAGACCGGCCGGCTGGCGGATGCGACCTTCCACGACGGAAACCGGCCCGCCAGTCGATGAGATCCTTTGCGACGACACGCACCCAACGGTTCCGTCGCGGCCGTTGCCGACGACCGGAACGCGGAGGCACGATCTTCATCTCTGCTGATTCCGGAGGCCGGCACCCATCACTCCCTCATCGTCTACGCGGAGTACGTCGACCCGTGGTTCTGGGAAGACCAGGTCGGCCACATCTGCGCCACCACGACGTACTCCTACGAGAACGGCACCACCTGCGTGGTGACCGAGGCGCTCACCGCGGTGGACGGCACCATCCGCCACGACATCGTGGACGTCTCGTGCAGCTGAGCCCGGCCTGACATCCGCCGGACCTGCCCTCAAGGACAGGGGCTGCCCCTCGACCGAGAGCTGATCGGGACGGATCAGCGGGAACTCCAGGGCGGCGGTCGTCCGTTTCGTCAGGGGAGGCCTGCGCGCGGACACGCGACGCCCCCCCGGCCTCTGAGCTCGCCGGCCGATGAGGTCAGCGCCTGCGCGGGATCCGGCGGACCATGGCCACGCTGCTGCCGGGCACGATGCCGTACATGAACGACCCGACCAGCTCGAAGTCGTGCTCCTGGACGGTCCGGGCGATCTTGTTCTGCCCATCGTCCGCGCCGGTGAAGCCGGTGACGGCGCCCGTGGCGAAGACCGGTCCGTCTCCGGTCTCGCTTTCGACGACCCTCCACCGGGTGGGTCCCTCGTACCCGGGGCCGGCGTCCTCGCCCCAGGTCACGACCATGGCATAGAGAGTGTCGGTGCCTTCCTCCAGGTGCTCGATCGCCTCGCTGACGCTGCGGCGCAGGACGTGGATGTCACCGCCGCAGTCCCGCTCCAGGTGCTCACGCAAGAAGGCCAGCAGGGCGTCGTCGTCGGGCATCAGAGGCTCTCCTTCGGCTCCGGGGCGGTGTCCACGGCACCGATGGTAGATCGGTTCCGGAGAGGAGGAAATGCTCCCGAGCTCGTCGTCCGGCGGTTCGCTCCGCGGTTGAACAGGTGACCCCGGGCGATCGCCTGGTGGAAGGGGTCGTCGCGGGCGGCGGGTCAGCCGTTGAGCCGGCTGGCCGGGACCGGCACGGACGAGTCGGTCCGGGTGCCGTTGCCCAGTTGCCCGACCTGGTTCCAGCCTCAGGCCCAGATCGTGCGAGCCGTGGTGAGCGCGTACGCGGAGTGATTGTTCGAGTCGATGCTCTCGACGTCGGGAAGGCCGGTGACCCGGACCGGCGCGGACGCCTCCATCGTGGTGTCGTCGTCCGGCTGCCCGGTGTGGTTGGAGCCCCAGGTCCAGACCGTGCCGTCCGACGTGAGCGCGTACACGGAGGATTGATGGGCTGCGAGGCTCTCGACGCCGGACAACCCGCCGACCTGAACCGGCACGGTGGAATGCGGGGTGGTGCCCTCGCCCGGTTGCCCGGCGGTTGTGAGGACCAGCGAGGTCTCTTGCAAATGCTATTTCCTGGCGCGCGTCGCCGCCCGCCTGTGACGGCGAGCACCTCCTGTGTGGCGCCAGCCCGAGTGCTCGTCAAGCGGCCCCTGAGTGACCGCGGCCCCGGCGCCGGCCGGCGGGAGCCGCCCTGATGCCAGTACCCCTCACCACGCCGAGGTCGGAACCCGTTGTCCGGACGTGGTGAGCAGTTTCCGCGGTCGTCGGTGCGTCCCGGGTGGGTGGCCCGGCCCCGGGGCGAGGCTCACCGCACCGCACCTGGTGGGCCGGTCCCTCGGGGATGGGGTCCGCGTCGAGCGGATCGCTGAGGTGATGGGCCGCCGTCCCTGGCGGGGAGCAGAGTCGCCCCCCGACGACCGATCATCTGATCACAGGTCTGCTGCCCACCAGGGCGGCGGTCATCCGGTCGATCTCCGACGTCCAGCCCCCCGGCCGGTCGCGTCGATCCAATCCACGTCGAGCGGGGCAGCCCCCCGGCTGATCACCCTTCGTGATACGTCAACTATACCGCTCGTCGGCAGAAAGGACACTTTTCATCTTGTCCCCCTTTCGGTGGCCACGACCAGCAGCATCCCCGGGGACACCCTCCCGGAGGAGCCGGTGCACGGTGTGCAGGACCAGCACGATCCGTGCGGGATCCGGCGCTGAGGGTGCCGAGGGCGGTGACGGGGACCTCCTCCCCGCCGTCCGTGCTGTCGAGGAGCTCGTCGGACTGCGCCTCGACCGAGGCGGCGTCGGGCAGGTCGTAGCCCCTGCGCAGCACGGCCCTCACCACCGCCCAGGAGGCCTCCGGGACAACTGCCAGGAGGTCGGCCGCGGAGCGGGTCCGGTACCGTTGCCGGCCCGTTCCGGGCAGGGTGGGGGGAGAACGAGTCGGTCGAGTCCGTCGTAGCGCGGAGAGGTGGTACCCCATGATCAGGACCAAGCAGGAGTCGCCGCAAGATCCCAGCTGGTGGTGGAGGATGGGACATCTTCTGGACCGTGTGCTGGATGCGGTCAGTGTCGTTCCCCTGCTGGGCTGGCTGATCAGGATCATCGGACGGTGAGTCAGGTGCGAGGGCGACGTGATCGAGAGGACGGCGGGTGAGCCCGCCGACGGGGCGGGCGTGCCACCGGCAGGACGACACGGACGCCGGTCACAGAACGGTGGCGACGTGGTGAAAAATGAGGGCCATGCCGGAGCTGAACCACGACCTGCCCTGGACGGCGCTGCCGCCGTCGTTGACCCCTCTGGTGACGCCGCACCTTGCGGCTGTCGCCCAGGAGCTGATGGATGCGGCCAGCCATGATGTCCCCGTCTATGCCGCTCCCCTGGAGGGTCCTCTGCGGGAGGAGATCCGGCTGGGGGTCGAGGCCGCCCTCAACCGCTTCCTGAGCCTTGCCGGCACCGGCCGGCCGGCGTTGCAGGAGGAGGACCGACGCATCTACGAGGGGCTCGGCCGGGCTGAGGTGCACCAGGGCAGACCGATGGATGCCCTGTTCGCCGCCTATCGTTCGGGGGCCCGCACCACCCTGCGGTCGTTGTCGCGGGTGGCCGTGGACGCCGGCTTCGAGGCTTCGGTGCTGATCGCCCTCACCGAGTCGGTGTTCGCCTACATCGAGGAGCTCTCCGCGGTCAGTGCCCAGGGCTACGCCGCCGAGCAGTCGGAGCGCGCCGGGGAGCGGGACCGGCTGCGGGAGACGGTCGCGGACATGATCATCCGGGGCCATGGCGACGAGGAGTCCGTGCGCACCGCCGCCGCCGCGGCCGGGTGGCCATTGCCCGAGCGGGTGGTCATGGTGACGCTGGCGGCCGATCAGCACACCGGGCTGAGGTCCCGGCTGGGGGAGAGCGTCCTGCTCACCTCCCGTCCCGGTGATCTGGTGGCGGTGGTCCCGGAGCCTTCTTCTGCGAGCGGGCGCAGGCAACTGGAGCGGGTCCTCGCCGGACGAGGGGCCGTGGTGGGCCCGGCCCGGCCCTGGCGGGCGGCACCGGACTCGCTGCGGCTGGCGGTGACGGCCCGGGACCTGCTGCCGCGTGAGCAGCCGGAAGCCCAGGAGCCGTTGTGGGTCACCGACCACATCCTCACGCTGGTCCTGCAGACCGAACGGTCCTTGCTGGAGGATCTCGCCGCCCAGCGACTGGCACCCCTCGACACGCTGCGCCCCGGCCAGCAGGAGCGGCTGCACGCCACCTTGCTGTCCTGGCTCAAACACCACGGCCACCGCGCAGAAATGGCCGCCGAGCTGGGCATCCACGAACAGACCGTCGGCTACCGGATCAACCAGCTGCGCGAGATCTTCGGCGAGGACCTCAACGACCCCCGGACCCGTTTCGAGCTCGAACTCGTGCTGCGTGCCAACGGCAGGTAGGGGCCCAGCTGTGCCGTGCGCGTGGGGATCCTGGCGGACCGGGACACGACCGACCGGGACGCCGGCCACGACAGTGATGTGCCCGGCCGGGCCCTGGTGAGTTCTCCGGTCGCAGCACCCAGGCCCCCATCGGCCGGTTCGGTCGTCCCGGTGCGCCGCTGTGCGGTCAGGTGTCGCCCGTCACAGCGGATCCGGGCCGGACCGCGTACAGTGGAGTCCAGTTGTTGAAGTTTCGTTTTTCGCATTTCAAGCAGTTCGCCCGATCCGGGCGCAGCA